>NZ_JAVJSC010000003.1:672500-972500 GCF_040219635.1 Pyruvatibacter sp. | reverse complement strand
AGGCCAGATAGGGCACCCCCGCCACAACCGTATCAGCGCGGCCCATGGCAACCGCAAATACCGCAAAGAACAACAAGGCCGTCACAACCGGACCCGCCACGGTCTGCGTGAACACCTTCATGAAACGGCGGACTTCCTTGAGATACAGGGTCCACAGGCCAAGCCAGTTCACCGCGCCAAAGCGCCGGACGCCTGGTTCGGATGTGACCGCTGTCTCAAACTGTGTGTCTGTCATGTGTCCCTGCCCCCTGGGCCTGCTTTTCGGCCCGCAAGAGACGTAACCGACAAGGTGAGGAGGTAGGCCGCGCGCCGCATCGGCGCAAGGGCTTTATCCACAAGCGAAACGCGGGCAAAGCAAAAGAATCAATATATTGTGGATAACCCGTTAACAGACCACAAGATCCCTTGCCGTTGAGTCGGGCCATATAGTAGGTTTCCACAAGGTTAACACGAGATGTAGTGGTTTCCACGTTGGGGGCTGCAATATCCGGATTGGGGGAGACAGACGGCCATGTCATGGACAGATGAGCGCGTGGAACAGCTTAAGCAGATGTGGCTTGACGGCCTGAGCGCCAGCCAGATTGCCGGTCGGCTTGGCGGTGTCACCCGCAATGCTGTTATCGGCAAGGTTCACCGTCTGGGTCTTTCAGGACGCGGCGCGCCCACCCGCGTGACGCGTCGCAGACCCTCCACCCCACGTGCACCGCGTGCCCAGAGCACAGCACCGCGCCGCGAACAGGCCACAAAACAGGCCGCAGCGCCCGCACCCGAGCCCGAAGAACTGGAAGTCATCAGCGACCCGGACGCACAGGCGAACCTGCTGGAGCTCAACGAGCAGACCTGCAAGTGGCCAAATGGCGACCCGGGCGATGAAAACTTTCACTTCTGCGGTCAGCGCTCAGCCCCCGGAATGCCTTATTGTGCGGCTCACGCCAAAAAGGCCTATCAGCCGCTTCCATCACGCCGCGAGCGTCGCGACCGGCAGCCTCAGCGTCAGTTCCCAAATCGGATGAGTGGCTAAACACCTCGTACAACACCAAACGAAAAAGGGCAGCCCGGAAACAGGCTGCCCTTTTTTGTGAGTGATCGCCGTTGATGCCGCCGGATGCTAATTGCGGAAATGTTCGTCCAGCGCATAGCCCGCTGACCGCACCGTGCGGATAGGATCCTGCTCGCCGGGATTATTGAGCGCCTTGCGCAAACGGCCAATATGCACATCCACCGTGCGCGCTTCCACATACACGTCCGAGCCCCAGACCGCATCCAGCAACTGCTCACGGCTGAACACCCGACCGGGATGCTGGATCAGGTGGTCGAGCAGGCGAAACTCGGTGGGACCAAGATGGATTTCACGATCACGCCGCCGCACCCGGTGGGTAGCCCGGTCAACAGCCACCTCGCCAAACGTCACAACGTCATCCGCAAGAGCCGGGCGGATGCGGCGCAGGACTGCGCGCACGCGGGCCAGCAGTTCCGTCATCGAAAACGGCTTGGTTATGTAGTCATCCGCCCCCGTATCAAGACCGCGCACGCGATCAGCCTCTTCGCCCCGCGCTGTGAGCATTATGATGGGAATGTTTCTGGTTTCGCTGCGGCCCCTGAAGCGGCGGCACAATTCAATGCCTGACACCTGCGGAAGCATCCAGTCGAGCAGAACCAGGTCTGGCTGTTGTTCGTCCACAATCATCGCGGCCTCGTCGCCGTCAGCGGTTTCGATGACGCGATAGCCTTCTTTTTCGAGGTTGTATTGCAGCAGCGTGGTCAGCGCCGCCTCGTCTTCAACAATCAAAACAAGGGGTTTTGTTTTCATTGGCCTGGCCCCGTTTGCTGTGACCGGTGTTTCAACCGTGATGCTCACGTCGTCTTGTCCGTGCCGTTGGGTGAGGAATATTCAAGATGCGTGAAGCTCGTTGTGTCGCCCTTGGGGCGGCTTTCGCCCACCACCTTGCCGGTAACCAGAAACTGGATTGTCTCGGCAATGTTGGTGCTGTGATCGCCAATGCGCTCAAGGTTCTTTGCCACGAACAACAAATGTGTACACAGGCTGATGGTACGCGGGTCTTCCATCATATAGGTCAGCAGTTCGCGGAACAGCGAGTTGTACATCTCGTCAATTTCTTCGTCGCGGCGCCATACTGCCTGTGCCTTTTCGTCATCGCGGTGGGCATAGGCATCCAGCACTTCCTTGAGCTGGTTCAGCACCTGCCGGCCCATGCGCTCAAGACCCTGCATGGCGCGGCTGGGGCGCACCTGATCCACGGCCTGCACACGCTTGGCAATGTTCTTGGAAAGGTCGCCGATGCGCTCAAGGTCGGATGAAATCTTGATAGCCGATATCGTCTCGCGCAGGTCAATCGCCATTGGCTGCCGCAGCGCGATCAACCGCAGGGCCTGGGCCTCGATATCCACTTCCAGCGCGTCAATCTGCTTGTCAGCGGCAATGGTCTGGTCTGCAAGCGTCAGATCGCGGCGGGTGATCGCCTCGATTGAATCTGCAAGGCTCCTTTCCGCAAGCCCGCCCATACGCGCAAGGCACTCGGTTATACGGTCAAGCGCCTCTTCAAAGGACGTAACAATGTGTTCCTGCACGTGGGTTACTCCCCGTTCGGCTGCGCGCTCACAAGCAGTGCAGCAGCCATGTGCGATTTAGCCAAAGCGGCCGGTTATATAATCCTGCGTGCGCTCATCGTTCGGGTTGGTGAATATCTGCTCCGTGCCGCCTTCTTCTACCAGAATCCCAAGATGGAAGAATGCCGTGCGCTGAGATACACGGGCGGCCTGCTGCATTGAGTGAGTGACGATGACGATCGTGTAGTTTTCCTTGAGCTCGTCAATAAGCTCTTCAATGCGGGCCGTCGCAATCGGGTCCAGCGCCGAGCAGGGCTCATCCATCAGGATCACTTCCGGAGACACTGCAATGGCGCGTGCAATGCACAGACGCTGCTGCTGACCACCCGATAGCCCGGTGCCAGGCTCCTGCAAGCGGTCCTTTACCTCGTTCCACAACCCGGCGCGCTTGAGCGACACCTCAACAATCTCGTCCATTTCCTGCTTGTTGTGGGCAATGCCATGAATGCGCGGGCCATAGGCGATGTTGTCGTAAATCGACTTGGGAAACGGGTTTGGTTTCTGGAAAACCATGCCGATGCGGGCACGCACTTCCACCACATCCACCTTCGGATCATAGACGTTGTTGCCGTCCAACTCGATGGTGCCGGTGATGCGCGCAATATCAATCACATCATTCATGCGGTTGAGGCACCGCAGATAGGTTGACTTGCCACAGCCTGACGGGCCGATGAGCGACGTCACCTGATGCTCGGTGATATCCAGATCAATATCAAACAGGGCCTGCTTGTCCCCATAAAAGACGTTGACGTCCTTCGTGTGCATCTTCACCCGCTTGGCGGCAGATGACGCCACAGCAGACACCTGCACGGATGGCGATATGTTGGTCCGGTTCGTTTCTTCGGCCATGGACATCTCGTCGTTTCCTTCTACCAGCGGCGTTCAAAGCGCCGGCGCAACAGCACGGCTAGGGCATTCATCATGACCAGGAAGGTCAACAGAACCATAATGGCAGCGCTTGTCTTGGCCACAAACGCGCGTTCGGGGCTGTCGGCCCAGATAAATATCTGAACCGGCAATACGGTGGCGGGGTCAGTGAACCCGCCGGGAATATCAACTATAAAGGCAACCATGCCGATCATCAGCAAGGGTGCTGTTTCGCCCAGCGCCTGCGCCATGCCGATGATGGTGCCGGTCAGAATGCCAGGCATGGCCAGAGGCAGCACATGGTGGGTAATGACCTGCACCTTGCTTGCGCCAACCCCAAGCGCTGCTTCACGAATAGACGGCGGCACCGCTTTGAGGGCTGCGCGCGTGGCAATGATGATGGTCGGCAGGGTCATCAGCGCAAGCACCATGCCGCCAACCAGGGGCGCCGATCTTGGGAACCCGAAAAAGTTCAAAAACATCGCAAGACCCAGCAAACCAAATACAATGGACGGCACGGCCGCCAGATTGTTGATGTTCACCTCGATCAGATCCGTCAGCCGGTTTTGCGGCGCGAACTCCTCAAGATAAATCGCCGCCAGCACCCCAACCGGAAAGCTGAGCAGCAGCGTGATCGTCAGCGTCAGGAACGAGCCGACAACAGCCCCCCAGATACCCGCCAGTTCAGGCTCACGGCTGTCTCCTTCAGTGAAGAAGGCATTTGCAAACCCACTGCTCACAACACCATCATTTTCAAGGATGCGAAGCCACCCCGCTTCATCGTCCTTGATGCGACGATTGCTTTCAGGTGTTGTGTATTTTATCAGCTGCCACGACCCCGAGGGTGCCGCCACCTCACTGCTGAGCTGGTTCACAACCCGACCGGTAATCGTCTCATTGGAAACCGCCAGCGCCTTCACAAGCCCACCATTTATCTCAACGAAGATGGACGGCATCTGGTCGGTCAGCGCGACGGTACCGCCCGCGCTTTGCGCTGTGGCGCGCAGCGCATTTGCCTCAGCCTCGATTTTTTCAGCCGTGCGGATACGCTGATCAACCTGTGTTTGCAACGTGGCAATCCGGTCCTCCAGAGCGTCGCGCTGCGGACCAACGGCCTGCGCAAGATCAGCTTCAGCAGTGCGGACACTCTCTTCAAAGCTGGCAACGCCAAGGCGCTCCCGCTCTGAGGTTTCCAGCAAGCGGTCAGCTTCCACTTCCAGCAGCGTTTTGGTGTCTTCGAGAAAGGATGCAAAGACATTGGACGGCGCAAGAAGCTGGACGTCGCCTGCGGTGCCCGTCGGCTGAAGTTCTGCATCGGGTTGGAAAGTAACGATATCCGTCATCTGACCTTTGAGGAACGTGTCCACATCGTCTGATGCCGGAATGGAAATCGTCTGCGTCGTGCCAATAAGTGCCGGGTTGGCCTCGACAAACTCTTTGAGTTTCAGATCGGCACCATTGCTTATCAGGCCCGCAAGTTTTCGCTTGGTGCGTCTGTCCGTCACATCGGGAAAGCGTTCATAAAGCGTTCGGCGGACCAGCGCCTGGTAGTTGGCCGCCGCCAGGTTGTCCCGGTCAATCTCGGCGGGATCCAGATAGACCTCAAGATCAAGATCATACTGTATGAAGGCTGGCAGGCCCTGAGAGATGATGGTGGTCAGCAAGGTGGCCAGCACGGCGACAGCCACGAGAATTGCACCCAGGCCAATCGCCCGGAACCGCGCTTCGGCCGCATACCGTTTTTTGACGCGCGTTGCCGACAAGTCCGGTTTGCGGTTCATGACAGAAGGCGTTGTTCCGCCCTGATCTGTGGACATATCAGTCATATTTTTCCCGATACTTGCGCACGATGCTCAGCGCGAAAACGTTAAGCGTCAAGGTCACGACGAACAGAACCAGACCAAGCGCAAAGGCCGCCAGCGTCTTGGCGCTGTCAAACTCCTGGTCCCCCACCAGCAGCGTAACAATCTGCACGGTGACGGTGGTCACAGCTTCCAGCGGATTGGCGGTCAGGTTTGAGGCAAGGCCCGCTGCCATCACCACAATCATGGTTTCACCGATGGCGCGGCTGACAGCCAGCAGAACAGCACCCACAATGCCCGGCAGGGCAGCCGGCAAAATCACCTGCTTGATGGTTTCCGATTTGGTGGCCCCCAGCGCATAGGCACCATCACGCAGCGTCTGAGGAACGGCGTTCATCACATCATCCGAAAGTGACGAAACGAACGGGATAATCATGATGCCCATCACCATGCCCGCTGCCAAAGCCGACTCAGACGACACATCAAGGCCGATGCTGTCACCAAAGCCGCGGAACATCGGCGCCACGGTGAGCGCTGCAAAAAATCCGTACACAACCGTCGGCACACCTGCCAGCACTTCCAGCGCCGGCTTGGCAATGCCACGCACGCGGGGGCTGGCATACTCAGACATGTAAATGGCCGAGAACAGCCCGATGGGCACGGCAACCGACATTGCAATGATGGTGATGAGAAACGTACCGGCAAAAATCGGCACTGCGCCAAATGCGCCCGACGCCCCCACTTGTTCGGCGCGCAGAGCCATCTGCGGGCTCCATTGCAGGCCGAACAGGAACTCGTACCAGGGCACCTTGGTAAAGAACCGCGCGGCCTCAAAAATAAGCGAGGCGACGATGCCGATGGTTGTCAGGACGGCGATGGACGATGCCGCCACCATGATGACCTGGAAAATGCGCTCCACCTGATTACGGGCGCGCATGTCAGGTGCAATTTTGCTGCGGCCAAGGGTGATGCCGACAACCGCAAGTGTCAGTACAACCACCACCATGGCCGCATTTGAAATTGTCAGCGCATTGGCATAGCCCTCAGCGGCCTGCAGCAGGGCTGGGTCAGGGGTGCGGCTGGAGATATTTCCGGTTGCAAGATTTTTGACGTCGGTGACAAGCAGGTTCATCTGCGCCTGCGTCATGCCGGCAATCTGCGAATCCGGCAGCGCAGACACCAGATACCACTCGGCAAGTCGTGGACCGATAATCAGCCAGGCGGCAAGCACCAGCAGCGCCGGGATAGCAGCCCACATGGCCACGTAAACACCGTGATATCCGGGCAGGCTGTGGAGGGCTGAGATGTTGCCGCTCGTCACCGCATGGGCACGGCTTCGGCCCAGATAATAGGCCACGGTGGCCAGCAGCACGATGACAAGAATGATAAGTGGTGCGCTCATGCGTCTGCCCGTGTTCTGCCACCGCTCTTACAAGCATCGGCTGTGTATGCGCGGGGAAAATCCTGAACCTGGCGGGGCACATGCCCCTCAGGCAAACAGCAGATGCCACATTCACGCACGACCCCCAATAAACCGTCGGGCGCGAATGGTCGTCAATGGCGGTCTAGCAGAATAGGAATGTCTCGTAAGGTGCTGAAAGGGCGGCAAGGCAAAAATCACCCTGCCGCCCCGCAGCTTGTTTCCAATTACATGGAAAGCGGTGTCAGGCTGGTAGCAGACTCACGCATTGCTTCGCGGTCAGCTTCCGGCAGCGGGATCAGACCCTTTTCGACGAGATAACCTTCCGGGCCCCAGGCTTTTTCAGCCGTGAACTCAGCAATGTACTCTTCGAGACCGGGAACAACGCCCACATGCTCTTTCTTCACGTAGAAGTAGAGCGAACGTGAAACGGGGTAATCGCCGGCGGCAATTGCGTCAAACGTAGGCTCTTCGCCTTCGATGATGGAGCCGTGCAGCTTGTCGGCATTCTGATCGAGGAATGAGAAACCGAAGATGCCCAGCGCCTGCGGGTTTGCTTCGAGCTTCTGCACGATCAGGTTGTCGTTTTCACCGGCTTCAACAAACTTGCCATCTTCACGCATGGTGCGCGAAGCAGTGCGGAAAGCGGACTTGTCTTCTTTCAGCAGAGCCGCGAGAAACTCAAAGCTCTCAGCACCCTCGTCCATCACCAGTTCCACAAACGCGTCGCGGGTACCGGAGGTGGGGGGCGGACCAAGAACTTCAATTTCAACAGCCGGAAGTGATGCGTCGATGTCAGACCACTTCATGTAGGGGTTATCAATGAGTTCGTTGTTCTCATTGGGAACCTGCTTGGCAAGAGCCAGATAAAGCTGACGGATCGACAGGTCATATGTCGGTGCCGACTTGGCGTTGGCGAGCACGATGCCGTCAAAACCAACTTTCACTTCAATCGGCGTCACGCCAGCTTCGGTGCACTTTTCGGCTTCGCTCGACTTGATGCGGCGTGACGAGTTGGTCACGTCAGGGTGCTCAAGGCCAACACCGGCGCAGAACAGCTTCATGCCGCCGCCTGAACCCGTGGACTCAATCACCGGCGTGGCGAAAGACGTGGACTTGCCAAACTGTTCAGCAACAGCAGTGGCAAACGGGAAGACCGTCGAGGAGCCGACGACCTGGATCTGATCGCGGGCGTGCGCAACGCCAGCGAGCGAGATCGACGCAATGGCAGCCGCGGCTGCAAACGTCATCTTGCTATAGTTCATGATTTCTCCATCCGATTTCGAAATCTGGCTAAATCCGCCCCCCTGAGCCACCGGACCGGCAGCCTGGAAACGGACCTGAGACAACAAAGGGTCTGGGTCTCCCACGCCTGAAATACACCCAGGCGAGGTTGCCCCAAAAATGAGTGACACCATCCCAAGCCGACCGTCTCAGCGGGTCGGTTGAGCGGAACCTAGGGCGCGCTTAAGAACGATTTATTGCGGTTCAATGACGGTTGCGTGACACCTGCGCGCGCACCCTGTGCGGCAAAAAACCCGCAGAACAGAGCCGCTTTTTGAGTTTCCGGGAATGCACTTTGCCGCGTCAGTCAGCAAACGGCGCGTCAACGGGCTTTTGTGTGACATCGTCGGATCCCCGACTCGGCTGCCCCGTTGGTTCCACCGGCAGGAAAACCGTGAAGGTTGATCCGGCACCGATTTCACTGTCGATGGTCAGCGATCCCATATGCCGGTTCATAATGTGCTTGACGATGGCAAGCCCAAGCCCGGTGCCGCCGCGCTGGCGGCTTTGCTCCACGTCCACCCGATAAAAGCGCTCGGTCAGGCGCGGCAGGTGGGCACGCTCAATGCCCGGCCCAAAATCGCGGAACGAAACCTTCAGGCGGCCCGAAGATCCGGGGCCGGCATCCTGTCCGGGCGGGTGTGCCCAGCCGACAAAAACCTCGACCCGTTTGCCCGTACCACCATATTTCAGCGCATTTGCCAGCAGGTTCTGGCAGACCTGAACCAGCTCATCGCGGTCACCAAACGGCTGCGGCAGATCGGGCTCGATTTCCATGACAATCTCGACGCCCTCCTTTTCGGCCAGCGGCGTCAGCATATCGGCTGTATCGTTGACGATTGAGGCAAGGTCCACGCGGTTGGCCGGGCGCACGTGCTCATTGAGCTCAATGCGGCTCAACGACAACAGGTCATTGATGAGCCGACCCATGCGTCTGGCCTGATCCTGCATGATGGACAAAAAACGATCGCGGGCTTCAGGGTCATCGCGGGCGGGGCCCTGCAGGGTTTCAACAAAGCCCGCCAATGAGGCAAGCGGCGTGCGCAGCTCATGGCTGGCATTGGCCACAAAGTCGGCGCGCATCTGTTCGGCACGTTTCAGGGTCGTGAGGTCGTGCAGCAAAATAAGGATATTACGGGCAGACTCTTTGGGAATATCTTGCGCCGCAGCAATAACCGGCGCGACAAATGCCTGATAGTGCCGCTCGATCGGCACCGGCTGTTCATATTCCACCACCTGCGCCGGCTCACCGGCGATCACCTGGGCAACGGCCTCCAGGACTTCCGGTGCACGCATGACCGTTGAGATATGACGCCGGGCGGCCGACTTGCCGACGATGGTCCCTGCAGCGCGGTTGTGCAAAAGAATGCGGCCGGATTTATCCAGCAGAATAATCGGGTCCGGCAAACGCTCAATGATGGCAACGCCGGTTTCAGGCGTCAGCGGAAACTGCGCACGGGCAGAGGCCTGCACGGGAGATGGGCTGGCAGCGCGGCGCTGCATCGCCACGGTTGTCGGCGAAAAGCGCAACCACACAAGCGCGACGCCGCCGATCAGGATGGTGAGCGTGATGCTGGCATTGACCGACAAAACGCTCATGCCCGCAGCCGCGCCGAGCAAAAGCGCCGCCGCCACAACCACGACCCCAACATCGCGTGCCCGCATACCCAGCGAGCCCACAGAAGATGCAGGCCGCAAACCCAGCCGTGGTTCGGCAGCACTGGCAAGAGGGCCGGGTGGCTTTTCAGGCGGGCGGTTGGCGTTTGCCATTTACTGGTCCAACAGGAGTGATATCAACAAGCGGCCCGGGCGATGGGGGCGGCGGCACAGATGTTTTATGCCTAGGTCCCAAAGTCCCAGCTACCACCGGCCTTGTAATGTTTGAAGACATTTTTGGCGATGAGGATGCGATGCACTTCGTCGGGGCCATCTGCCAGCCGCAGCGTGCGGGCGCCGGTGTACATGCCTGCAAGCGGCGTATCGCCAGACACACCCAGCGCGCCATGCACCTGAATGGCGCGGTCCACCACGCGCTCAAAGGCTGCGGGCACAAACACCTTGATGGCAGAAATATCAGTGCGCGCGTCGCCGCCTTCGTCCATCACGCGGGCGCAGTTGATGGTCATCAGCCGGGCGGCCTGAATGTCCATGTAGCTGTCGGCAATGAAACCCTGCACAAACTGCTTGGTGTCGAGTGTGCCGCCATGCACCTCGCGACTCATGGCGCGCGTCACCATCATGTCGAAGGCACGCCACATGGCCCCGATGGAGTTCATGCAGTGAAACACCCGCCCCGCGCCCAGACGGTCCTGGGCTGCGGCATGGCCGGAGCCGACGCGGCCCAGTGCATTTTCAACCGGCACCCGAACGTCCGTGTACGTTATTTCGCAATGGTCACCATGAGTGTGGCCCCACACCGGAACGGACCGCACAATTTCCAGACCGGGCGAGTCCATAGGTACAATCACCTGCACCATTGTGTCGGACGGCTTGCCGGGTTCAGCGTCGGGCCGCGCGGTGCGGCACATGACGATGGCAAAATCGGCCCGACGCGCATTCGACGTGTACCACTTGTGGCCGTTGATGACCCACTCGTCGCCGTCGCGCACGGCGCGGGTCTGGATGGAACGCGGATCAGAGCCTGCATTGTCCGGTTCGGTCATGGAGAAGCAGCTTTCCATTTCGCCGGAGATCAACGGCTCAAGCCATTTTTTCTTCTGTTCTTCGGTGCCGTATTTCAGCAGCACTTTCTGGTTGCCGGAGTTAGGCGCAACCACACCAAACAGCCGCGCTGAAAACGGCGACCACGCCATCACTTCATTCATGTATGCGTGGGCAAGAAACCCAACGCCCATACCGCCATACTCCACCGGCAGATGCGGTGCCCACAGGCCCTGCTCTTTCACCTGGCTCTTGATACGTGCACGGACGGGTTCGGCCTCCGCACCGCCTTTGAACAGCACCGGCTCGGCGGGAATAATCTCGTCATTCACCACCTTCGCCGTGCGCAGGCGGATGTCGTTGACCTCGTCAGACAGGCCGGGGATGGGCGCGATTTCCATTGGGGCGTTCCTCACACGGTTTCGTTTTGGCTGTTTCACTCCCAACGATAAGCGCGCGGCGGCCATTGCACCAGCATGGGCCAATCGTGCATAACCTCCCACAACTATACTGACAAAAAGTCATAGTCGTTTCAGGGAACAGCAAATGACCCAGATTGCCGGGAAAACCATTTTTATCACGGGCTGCGCTTCAGGCATTGGCCGCGGGCTTGTGAAATATGCCATTGAGCACGGCGCGGCGCGGGTGATCGCCACCGACGTGGACTCAGTCGGCCTTGGCAAAACGGCTGAAATCGCGGGCGCGCTGGGCACGGGCATCATCGAGACCCACCTGCTGGATGTGTCCGACAAGGACGCGGTCTATGCACTGGCCGACAGCATCAAGGCAGACCATGGCGGCGCGGACATTGTCATCAACAATGCGGGCGTGGCGCTTTTCGCCGAGGTGCACGAGATGACCTATCAGGATTTTGAGTGGGTCATGGACATTGATTTCTGGGGCATGGTGTACGGCACGAAAGCGTTTCTGCCACACATGATTGAGCGCAAGGCCGGGCACATCGTCAATGTGTCGTCGATCTTCGGCATGATCGCGGTGCCGGGCAACTCCGCCTATCACGCCGCCAAGTTTGCCATTCGCGGCTTCACCGAAAGCCTGCGCACGGAAATGGTGCGCAACGAAACCGGCGTTGAAATATCGTGCGTGCATCCCGGTGGCATCAAGACCAACGTGGCGCGCAACGCCCGGCTGGCCCAGAACGAAGAACTGCTGGCCCGCAAGGATGAAATTGCCAAAGGCTTTGACGACTTTGCCCGCACCACGGCCGAAGAAGCTGCGCGGGTCATCTTTACCGGCATTGAAAAAAACAACCCGCGCATTCTGATTGGCGGCGACGCGCGTTTCCTGGATCGGATTCAGCGGCTGATGCCGATCAGGTATCACAAGCTGCTGGGACGGCTGTTTCGCGATCCCGAAGAACGCGCCTCATAGGCTTAAACCTGCCAGATACCGGCAAATGCGAGCGCCAGCATGAGCATGGCAATCGCCGCCACCCATGAGGCCACCACCCGCAGCCCGATACGTGCCCACGGGTATGGGTAGCGGTCGTGTACCCAGCCGGTTGCGCCTGCAAGATAGAGAAAAGCCAGGTTCACGCCGACAAGACTTCCCGCAACCGTAATAAGCGTGGGAAGCAGCGGCCCTTCGTCAGGTGTGGAGGCAAGGCCAAGCAGAAGCCCGCCAACCCCTGCCGCCATCAGCATCCACGTCGCTCGTCTGAGGGCTGCGTGCGGCGTAGCGGCGACCATGAGCGCTGTGAGCAGTGCCGCTCCCAACAGCGCCCCTTCCTCGCCGCCGCTTACGCCCAGGAGCTGGCCAAACAGCACACCTGCAAAGGCAAGCGCTGCAAACAGCAACCAGGCCCGCGCGAAAGCCGCCTTGTCCGCAGTGCCCACAACCAGTCCAACGGCGATCAGCGTCAATACCTGTCCGGCACTGGTGAGGGGGTGCAGCAGGCCAAGGTAGAACCCGTCAAAGCCATCAATCGGGCTATGGGCCAACGCCGGAGCGGGCCACAGGCCCACTGCCCCGGCAACCAAAGCAGTCACCAAAACCGGTGCACCGGATGTGCGGTACCTAAGCAAGGCCGGCCAGATAGGCCACGCCCACCAGTGAAACAACGCCTCCACCTGCCCGCACCGCCGTGACACCAACAGGCCAGCGCACCAGCAGCCCGAAGGCGATGCCTGCCAGATGCAGCAGCCCCGTCGCCACGACAAAACCCGCCCCATAGGCAAACGGGTTGGCAGCGGCCGGCAGCTCGGTGCCGTGGGCGTGCCCGTGGAAAATGGCGAAGGCAGCCACAATGATTGCGGCCGCCCCCAGCGGCAGGCGTATTGCGAAGAGGATCAAAAGGCCAAGGACGAGCGCTGATCCGGCAATGCCCAGTTCAACGCCGGGCAACGGCATCCCCATGATGCCGAGCACCGCGCCCAGCGCCATGACCAGCGGAAACACCACCGGCAACAGCCAGATGGCCGGCGCGCCCAGAAAAGCACCCCACAGGCCGACCGCCACCATTGCTACCAGATGGTCCCATCCCAGTACCGGGTGAAAGAACCCGCTGGCAAAACCGCCCGCGGGCTCGTGCCCGGCATGGGCGAACGCCGTCTGCGGCAGCGCGATGGCGGCAAGCAGGAGCAGACAGATGGCTGAAAACTGAAGTTGGCGGGTCATGTTTTTTCCCACAGGTTTGTGACCGACAGCCTTCAAAACTATAGCCGGTTAAAAATGGGGGCAATGGTGGACAGGCGATAGGCAGGCCACGGCGTTTGGCGCGGATCGCAATTCGTCATATAACGCCGCCCATGACGCATCGAACCAACCAGAAGCAAAAACCCGCGCCGCTTGCCCTGCCAGCGGGAGACAAGCTGTTGCTGCATTCGTGCTGCGCGCCGTGTTCGGGTGATGTCATGAACGAGATTGAGCGATCGGGCATCGACTACACGATTTTGTTTTACAATCCGAACATTCATCCGCGTAAGGAGTATGACCTGCGCAAGGAAGAGAACATGCGCTTTGCCGAGAAGCTTGGCGTGCCGTTCATCGACCTTGATTACGACAAGGACAACTGGTTTGAGCGCGTGAAGGGTTTTGAGAACGAGCCGGAGCGTGGCCACCGCTGCACGCTGTGTTTCGACATGCGGTTTGAACGCACCGCCCTTTACGCCTACGAGCACGGTTTTGGCACCATATGTTCAACGCTGGGCACCTCGCGCTGGAAAGACTTTGACCAGATCAACGGCTCTGGCACGCGGGCCACATCGCGCTATCCGGGCATGGCGTACTGGACGCATAACTGGCGCAAGGGCGGCGGTAGCCAACGCATGTTGGAAGTCTCGAAGCAGGAAGAGTTTTACCAGCAGGAATATTGCGGTTGCGTATATTCGCTGCGCGACACCAACAAGCACCGCATGGATCAGGGTCGCCCGCCGATCCGCCATGGCGTGAAGTATTACGGCAAGCCTGAGACAGACTATGAAGCGCAGGCCGCTGCGGCCAAGGCGAACATCGGCAGCGACGACACCTAGGCAACGGCCTCCGCCCGGTCGAGTTCTTTCGTGAGGGCCTCGCGGGCGGCTTTTTCAAATGCTGCATCCAGCCACGGGCCGAACACGTCAAACATCTGCATCGCGCCGCGCGCCATGTCGCCGCGCACCAGTTGGCTTTCGGGTTTTTCGACCTTCAAAAAGCTGATCCACGTGCTCCACAAGAGCCATGTGTTGAGGGCGATTGATTTTCGCAGGCGGGCCGCTTCGCCGCGTCCCTTGGGTAACGCGGCGGTGCCTTGTTTTTCCAGCACGACAACGATGTTTTCCAGTGCCGCAAGGCTCCATGTCTGCAGGTCATGGTGACGGACGGCGAGATTTTCGTCAGCACTCAGAAGGTCTGTCTGGCTGGCAAAGAAGAACCGGTACTCCCACGCAAACTGCATGGCATTGATGTAAAACGCGGCAAAGCGTACCGGCGTTATGCCCTGTTCGATGCCGGAGACAAGGCTGTCGCGGAAGGCGCGTTCAAAGCGTGCGTAAATCTGCGCGACAATCTCCTCGCGGCTTTTGAAATGGTAATAAAGATTGCCCGGACTGATGCCCAGTGCGTCTGCAATGCGGGTGGTGCCGCTGGCAGATGTGCCCTCGCGGTTCATCAACTGGCGGGCACCCTCAATGATTTTTTCCCGGTTTCCGGCCACTTACATATCCCTGCACACAACAAACTTGACTCTCACCCAGCTTTAGAGGAAAACCTCTAAATTAGATGAATACCTCTAATTGTTGCTGGTCACCAATACCGGCGCAAGCAAAACCACCGGGCGGAGGGCGCGACCATGCAGGGCGAAACGTCACAGCACGAAGTGAGTGAGGGCCGCATCAAGGCCATCCGCAAGATGGCGTTCAGCTTTCCTGTTGAGCAAGGCGCACACTGGAACCCGACGCAGCCTGAGTTCAGCCAGATCGTCAACGCGGCCTCGCTGGCGATGCCATATCTGGAGCCCTACCTGATCCGCACCATGGCGAAGGTGCGCCCACACATCGACGATCCCGCGCTGGTGGCAGAACTCAATAAATACATCGCGCAGGAGACAACGCATTACCGCCAGCACAAGACCTTCAATGACACGATTGCAGCGTGCGGTTACACAAGTGTTGCCCCTTTTGAAGACGTGTTGAAGCGCGACTATGCGGGCTTTGGCGAAAAGCGGTCGTTGATGTTCAACCTCGCTTACGCAGAAGGGTTTGAATCCATGGCGCTGGCCATCGGCCACATGCTGGTGGAAGACCGCGCGCATTTGTTTGGCGGGGCTGACCCTGCTGTCTCGTCGCTCATCCTGTGGCATTTCGTTGAGGAGATTGAGCACAAGGACGCAGCCTTTGATGTGTTTCATGCGGCAGGCGGCGGCTATTTCCGGCGCATCTTCGGGCTGGCGTTTGCCACGGTGCACATCATGGCACGCACCGGCCAGGGGTATCGCGCGCTGTTGAAGGAAGACGGGCTGTGGCGCAACTGGCGCTCGCGCTGGCGGCTGGCAAAGAGCCTTGGCCGTATCTTCCGCAAGCTGACGCCCAAAATCATCCGCATCCTCAGCCCGACCTACCACCCCAGCAAGGTTGCCGACCCTGACTGGGTGAAGGCGTGGTGGGCGCTGTATGGTGATACACCTGCTGTAATGGGCGAACAGCTGGGCAGGCTGGACACATCCCGGCTTCACGAACCCGCGCCAGCGCTTGTTGCTGCATAAAAATCAATCAGGGGAGGCGACGTCACATGGCTGATGCAACGTATACGGACGGTATTGCACGTACCGTACTGACCGAGCGCCGCAGAGCGCTGCTGTTTTTCAACGGCTTTGGCCTGTTTGCGGTCGCCTGCCTGTTTGGCTGGGTGTGGTTTTTTCATCTGCTCGGCGAGATCGTGCTGTGGCCGCTGCCGATCCAGATTGAAGTGGATATTCCCGGCGATGCGCGCGCGTTTCGTTTGGGGCACATGGAGGCGATTACCCAGGGGCTGATGCTGATGGGGCTGGCATTCGGCGGGCGCTATCTGCTGCTGAGCGACCGGATGCAGACCATCTTGATGTGGTCATCCCTGATCACCGCATGGCTGTTTACCCTGCCGGCCATGGCCAATACGTTTTTTGGCACCCGCGGCCTTGCCTTTGGCGGCGGCCCATTTAAGCCGGGTCTGGCGAATGACGTGATTTATCTGTTCGGCTGGCCGCCGGTGCTGGCCGTCCACATCATGCTTGGCGTCATCGCCCTTGGGGCGTGGGCCTATCTGCGCCAAACCAAAGACGCCTAGCCCAGCATCGCGCGCAGGTTTTTTTCCGTGGCTTCGTCAGCGGGCAAAACCGTTTCGATGGAGAGTTCCGACAGGCCGATGTCGGCAGCCGTCCCAAGGCTTCCGATGATCGACGTGAACCGCAGATCAATGCCGCCAACCCGCATATGCAGCGGAATGATGAGCGGTACCTGGCTGGTGGCCCTGCGCGGCGGTTTCCAGCCTTTGGGCAACATCCGCATCATCTCTTTCAACACGCTGTCGTCCCCCGCGTGATCCGCCTCCCGGCGCACGCGCTTTAATACGTCCGACACCACCTCGTCCCAGTTGACGATGGCATCACGCATCGGGCCGGGCAGCAGCATCAGCTCGAACATGGTTTTGTCGGCAGCACCCTCGCCCGCCAGACTCATCAGCAACCCGCCGCCCTGATTGGTCATCAACACGCGCCAGTCACGGTCCAGAACCAGCGATGGAAACGGCTCGGTGCTCTTGAGCACTGTCTCCAGCACCTTGCGGATGTAGCTGGCGTCGGGCGCCTCCAGTGCGGTTTCGCGGTAAGCCGGGGCAAAGCCTGCCGCCAGTAACATCGGGTTGCGGGCACGAAGCGGAATGTCGAGAGCGTCCGCCACCGTATCCACCATCTGGCGGCTGGGTTTGGCGCGGCCCGACTCCATGAACGACACATGCCGCGCCGACACATCCGCCCGCACGCTCAACTGAAGCTGGCTGAACCCGCGAATCCGCCGCCATAGCCGCAGATGATCGCCGAATGTTTCAGGCGCCGTACCTTCAAGGCTCTGTGGGCGGGCAACAACATCGTTCATGGCGGACCTCCAACGGCGCAACGGCAAAACCGAACTCAGCAGATATTAGAACTCCGCGCACAGCTTACACTTACTCAGGAGGTAATATCTGCGGGCAGTTGCAGCTTCCAATACCCGCGCTATCCGGCCAGTATGCAGCAAATCCGCTGTTTTGATTGGGAGAGACCCGTGAGCTGGCAACCATCTGATGACGCCGACTGCACCAACACGGCAGATTGCCCGCCCGTGCGCAACGCCATCAAACCCAGGCCCCGCGATCTTGGCGACTTTGAAGTGCGGCGCGTGCTGCCCGCCGTCGAAGCGCGCTCCATCGGCCCGTTTGTGTTTTTCGATCACATGGGGCCTGCCGTCTTTCCCCCCGGCAAGGGCATTGACGTGCGCCCGCACCCGCATATCGGCCTTTCGACACTCACCTGGCTGTTTGACGGCTCGCTGGTGCACCGCGACAGCGTGGGCGCGGTGAAGGAAATCCGCCCCGGTGAAGTCAACTGGATGACGGCAGGCTCCGGCGTTGTGCATTCGGAGCGCTCGTCTGATGCCTTTCGGGCGGCGAACGCCCGCATCGAAGGCATCCAGACATGGCACGCACTCCCTGCCGAGCACGAGGAGATTGACCCCAGCTTCGAGCACTACAGCGCCGAAGACATTCCCGTTGTTGAGCAAGGCGGCGTGCGCATTGCGCTGATTGCCGGTGGCGCATTCGGCATGGTGTCGCCGATGAAAGTCTATTCAGAAACGCTGTATGCAGATGTGCGCATTGAGGCTGGCGCGCAGTTTGGCGTGCCGCTGGGAACTGCGGAGCGCGCGCTGTATATCGTCAGTGGACAGATTGAAATCGCGGGGCAACTGTTTGACGACAAACAGATGCTGGTGCTGGAAGAACATGCCGCCCCCGCCATAACTTCGCCACACGGAGCACACCTGATGCTGATCGGCGGGGAACCCATCGGCCCGCGCAAGCTGTGGTGGAACCTGGTCTCCACCCGACCTGAGCGCATTGAGCAGGCCAAGGCCGACTGGGCCGAAGGGCGTTTTGACACGGTGCCTGACGACTACGAATTTATTCCGCTTCCGGAGAAATAGAAAACCATGACTTTCGTCCGTACACTGCTGGCTGCAGCCCTACTTGCACTGTCACCCGCCTTTGCTGCACCTGCACTTGCCTTCGATTCAGCGCCGGTGCCCGACAGCATCACGACAAAGTACGGCGAGACGCGCGCCTATTTCAGCGACTGGCTGGCGGTCTGTACACCGGGCGAAGACGCCTGCCGCGCCGTAACTTATGCGGGCAAGGTGGGCCATGTGGGCGACTATCAGTTTTTTGTTCACTCAGACCTTGTGGGCCTCGACCACCGGCTGATGTTCGTCCCAATCGTGGTGATGGCCGACACCGGCCAGCCCTTTGAAATCATCATTGACGACGAGAGCCTTGGCACCTTCGAGCCGGATGCGGACGACGGCTACTACCGCGAGGGCAACGTCATCAACGAGTTCACGCTTGGCCAATCGCGCAGCAATCTGGGTGTGCTGCCGGCCATGCTGGCGGGCTCAAGCATGATTGTCCGGTTCACGGATGAACACGGCCAGACCGGCAATGTCACGTTCTCCCTGGCAGGCATCACCAACGCCCTGCGCTGGATGGACGCCTACCGCTCCGGCGAGTAAGACGCGCGGTTTACTCAGCCACGTATTGCGGCCAGTTGCCCTTGATGTAGTCCACGAATGTATCCGAGATGCCTTCAGCGTTGAGGTAGGCGCGACTGACCGGCAGGGCTGCGGGCGTGAACGTGCGATTGTCCGCATACAGTTTTGGAAAGTCGTGGTTCCACATGGCAGCGCGCCCCAGCATGGCGTAATCATAGCCTGCAGCCATTAGTTTTTCAGCGTCGGCAGGCGTCTCCAGCGCACCTGCCGCGCCAAGCCGGGTGTTGCCACGCTTGAGTGCTGCGAAATGCTCCATCAGCGACTTGCCCTTGAAGGCTTCGTCTTCGGGCTGTTTGAAACAGTCCCACAGCGACATGTCCAGAAAGTCCACCCGATCATCAGTAAGCAGGCGCTCCGCCACACCCAGCACCTCGCCAAGCTGCATTCCAAACCGCTCCGGCGACAGCCGCACGCCCAGCACAAAGTCGGCGCCACACCGCGTGCGCACACCATCAATGATCTCGAACAAAATGCGATAGCGGCCCTGCGTGTCGCCGCCAAAGGCGTCGTCTCGCGCGTTGATGGCGGCACTGAAATACTGGCACAGGATATAGCCATGGGCCCCGTGCAGTTCTACGCCGTCAAAGCCCGCCGCCTGTGCACGTTCAGCCGCGCGCACAAAATCCTCAATCAATTGCTGCGTCTCCGCCAGCGTCAGCCCGCGCGCGCCGGAGCGCTCATTATCGGACGGGCACACCGGTGCACCGTCCAGAAGCTCCTTCACCAATGACGAGCGCATACCCGCATGATGAAGCTGCACCAGTGCCACACTGTTGTGCGCCTTGATGCCGCCCGCCAACCGGGTCAGCCCGGCAATGTGTTTGTCGTCCCAGATGCCAAGCTGGCCTGGAAACCCCTGACCGATGGCCTGCACATGGGCAGCACATGTCATGGTCAGCCCAAACCCGCCTTCGGCCCGCTTTGTCAGCCAGGTGTATTCATCATCAGACAGCGTGCCATCCACATGGCTCTGGCAGTTGGTGAGCGGTGCCAGCATGAAACGGTTTTTCATACTGTGGCCACTGGTGAAGGTGAGCTGCGACAGAAGGTCAGTCATTAAAATCAGCAATCAACAAATGAGGGGAGAGGATCGAGTGGGGAGTAGGCCGTGGGGGGTGGAGAAACCGGAGGGCAGATCGAGAGGCGACGTTAGCTCTACCCCCTGCATGGACCAAACAGTGGATACCACTTTTTTTTCCGGAAAGACCAATGCCTGAAAATAATGGCGCACCCGGCACGATTCGAACGTGCGACCTCTGCCTTCGGAGGATGTGAACCGATCAAAGACGAAACAATGGAGCTTGACCCGAATGCCCGATTAGAGAAGCAGCCGTAAGGATTCTAGACTAATCCGTGTCGAATTGGCCCATTTCCGTCGCTCGGATGACGTCGTTTGGATGGCATCAGAATGTCTAGCCCCGAATGCCCAATCCGGAAAATCACCACGCCTTGTAATGGGAGGTGGCCATACCCATATCAACGATACGCCTTTTCGCTCCATCGAGCACAATTCGGTTCGGCGTTGCCTCCTGACAATCAGAAATTCGTTTGATTGGCTTTCCAAGAAACAAAAAGTGCGGTCGCCATGCGCGATCGTCGACAGCTTGGCATGCGCGCTCCTGAAAGGGCAGCAATATGATCGCCTATTTCGTCCTTGTGCATCGGTATCCCGCGCAATTTAAACGCCTTTTCAAGGCAATCTATGCGCCGGGCAATGTCTATGTGGTTCATGTCGACAAAAGCTCCGGTGCCGAACTCGCACAGGAGATTTCTGACTTTCTGGATCCGTATCAGAATGCCGAAACGCTTGAGTCAAGAGACGCACTCTGGGGCGGCTACAGCCTTGTTGATGCGGAGTTACGCGGCATGGCCCGCCTTCTCGAAATGGGCGACGAGTGGACCCATTATATAAACCTGTCTGGGCAGGACTTCCCATTGAAG
Source organism: Pyruvatibacter sp. (assembly GCF_040219635.1). Classification (NCBI taxonomy): domain Bacteria; kingdom Pseudomonadati; phylum Pseudomonadota; class Alphaproteobacteria; order Hyphomicrobiales; family Parvibaculaceae; genus Pyruvatibacter; species Pyruvatibacter sp. Next base: position 951,627 of record NZ_JAVJSC010000003.1, on the reverse strand, counting down.
AGCCAAAATTACATCTGTCAGTTTCTTGCTGCAAACCCCGGTAAGCAATTCATTCGCGCGCTCGACCAGCGAAAGAAACGACCCGAAACACTGAACCGGATCAGTCATCTTTTCGTCGAGGCAGACGGCAACATGAACGCTACCGGATTGGCGCGCCCGTATCTGGCCGGCGACACGCCTTTTATCGGCACACAGTGGAAAGCGGTCACCCGCAGCTTTTGCGAATTTGTCTGCCATGATCCCCAAGCCCAGCGCTTCAAAGACTTCTATCGCAACAGTCTCATCGCAGACGAGGCCTTTTTCCAGACCGTGATCATGAACAGTGGCGATCATGGCACGGTGACGAACGATGATCTGCGAATGATCGACTGGGTACCGGATGGCGACATCAAGCTGCGTCCGCGCAATTATGAATCGAAGGATTTCGGTGATCTGAAGCGCAGTACCGATCTTTTCGCCCGCAAATTTGACGCTGAAGATGACGCCGAGATTCTGACAATGCTCGAACGGCATCTCCAATCACCCGCAGCCTCAGCCTATCAGACGCCGATCCGAGTGCTGGTGCCGGATTCCCCTTCCCACGCACCGCAGTTCGCAGCCGCCTAACCGCCTGTATTTCTATTTTTGTCCCGAAAGGACCAAGCTGTGGCCAAATCGCAGAAGAAATCAAACCGCGAAATTCGCAAGCCAAAAGCAGAAAAGCCAAAGGCAGGCTCGACCCCTCTAGCAGGCAAGCAGGAAGTGGTTCTCGGCCGTGATCGTACCAAACGATAGGCATGTGTGAGTCGCGTTCAGCGAATGACGTCGGTACCGTGAGCAGACTCGACAGGATAGCGCGCCAACAGGTGTCGGGACGCCGCGCCGATTTACCCTCCCCATGATTTGACTGCGGTGACTCTGCCGATCCTTGACCATAGCGTGGGTGGCCGACTTGGAGCAAAGCAGACATCAAACGGCATAACGACAAACGGCTGCTATCGGCGAAATCTGGCCGGAATGCACATTGTTGTCCGATGGCAAGAAGCGCGTGCAAAATTGCCATTCCAACTCAGAGGCGGACTTTTAGCCCTTGCTTGGCAGTTTAAACGGTACTGGAGCGCTGAGTCAGTTTTCGCAGGATCTGGATCCCACGTTGCAGGAACCAAAACTTCGTCACGCCGTCGGCTGTGAAACCATTCACACGAATCGCTCCGCGCGATGAGCGCGGACGGGGCTAAAAACGATTTTGAATAATCGAACGAGATGGCGGTCCCTACAGGATTCGAACCTGTGACCTCTACCTTCGGAGGGTAGCACTCTATCCAGCTGAGCTAAGGGACCTTTGACACTCGTTTAAGGGCAAATCTGATTCACTGCCAGTATTAAACCACACAGCTTGCAAGACCTTGCGGAAATCCGTGCTGACATGGTGCTGATTCGATAGTGACCGCAAATATGAAACCTTAGATAACTCCTTGTAATTCTTTCGTATTTTTGCCTCAAAAAGATAAAGGTTGCGTCCTTCGGAGGGCAGCGCTCTATCCAGCTGAGCTACGGGTGCTGGGTCGCGGCGCAGCTACCCTACGGGCGCTGGCTGGCGAGGGCGGAAACTAGCGCGAAAACGGGGGTGGCTGCAATCAATCCCTTGGCAACACCACGGCAATCCCTTGGCAATCCCCTGGCGACTCAAATGAGAGTTATTGGCGACGGGGCTGGATGGCGCGATAGTCGCATGGGGTGCGGGACAAGGGGCTGCTGATTCGGTCGGCGGCCTCTCAATGGGCGGTTTTGTGCCGGGTTGGCACAAAACACCGTCTCAGACCGGCATAAAGGCTTGACCACCCATGGCGACACCCGCCCAGCAGGCAGCAAACGACGCCGCGCGCAAGGCAGCCCAGAAGGCCGCCCGCGAGGCTGGCGGGCGCTCGCCCCTGCTCAGGCTCGCTCCGTTTCACGCCTACGCTGACCCCGTGTGTGCGTTGAAAGACCGCCGACTGGTGGAATTGCATGAGTATTGGCGCGGCAAACGACAGATCGCGCCCATCCCCGCGCGCGGCGATATTCACCCGCGCGATTTCAAGCCGCACCTGCCCCGCGTTTTCATGATTGATGCACTGCCCGACGGCAGCTTTGCGTTTCGGCTGGCGGGAACGGCGATTGTGGATCTGTTTGGCTGTGAGCCGACGGGCAAATCGCTGTCCACCGCATTGGGGCCGCAGGCAGCGCGGCTAGCATCTGCGGTGTTTACCGCTGTTGTTGAATATGGCCGCCCGATGCGGACGCTGGGGGCGATGGACTGGTGGACACCGCCTGAACGCGCTTCGTTTGAGGCGCCCGCCTACGATCTGTCGCACATGACATTCGAGGCCGTACATCTGCCATTGTCGCCGGATGGCGCGGCGGTGGACATGATCTTGTGTGCGCTGGTTGCGTATTCAGGCGAAGACCAGCCGCAGTTTCCCGAAATCAGCGGCTAAGCACACGCCGTCAGGCTGCGTTTGAGGCGCGGGTGATTTCCAGAAACACATCTTCCAGGTGGCCTTCTTCGATGGACAGGTCGCGGATTTTGACGCCCGCCTGGCTGACACGCTCCAGCAGGTCCGCAACATTTTGCTGTGACGGCTTGTAGCCAATTTCCAGAACACCGCCGGGCATGATGCGGGCATCAAGGGTGCTCAACGCGGCAGGCACCTGGGTGAGGTCATCTTCCGGTGTCACGCGCAGTGCCTTGCGGTCAAGCCGCGCCACCAGCCTGGGCGTGGGTTCGCAGGCCACGACCTCGCCATGATTGATGATGGCAATCTCGTCACACAGGCTTTCAGCTTCTTCAAGATAGTGCGTGGTCAGAACAATTGTCACGCCACGGGCATTCAGGTCTTTGACATAGGCCCAAAGCTGCTGGCGCAGTTCGATGTCCACGCCTGCGGTTGGTTCGTCCAGCACGATGATGGGCGGTGCATGCACCATGGCCTTGCCCACCAAAAGTCGTCGGCGCATCCCGCCGGACAGGGTGCGGGCGTAGGCATCCTTCTTGTCGGCGAGGCCGATGGCGCGCAAAATCTCGTCGGTGCGGCGTTCGCGTTTGGGCACACCATACAGGCCCGCCTGCAGTTCCAGCACCTCGCCGGGGGTGAAGAACGGATCAAGGTTGAGTTCCTGCGGCACCACGCCGATGGATGCGCGCGCCTGACGCGGGTTCTTGTCGATATCGAAGCCCCACACGTCCACTTCGCCTTCCGTCTTGGTCACAAGGCCCGCCAGCGTATTGATGAAGGTGGATTTGCCGGCGCCATTGGGGCCAAGCAGGCCGAAAATGCTGCCGCGCGGGATGGTGAGGTCAATGCCCTTGAGGGCTTCTTTCTCAGGCTCGTTGCCTGATGCGCGATAGACCTTGCGCAACCCGCGCGCCTCAATGGCGGCGGTGCGTGCGGGAATGCTGGCCGCGCTGCCGGGTGTGGTTTCCATGTCCATCTTTGTCGTCCTCCCCCGGCGGTTTTGTGAACCGGGTGGCGTAGGTACACCCGCATCGGGTGGCGGGTCAAACCGCGCCACCTGAAGAGATACATATGGGAGTGCTGGCAGCCGCGCTCAAGCGGTGTCATATTCCGCCCCCATGAGCACCTCAAAAAAAGCCGCAACACCCGGCACACCCGTAACCAAAGACAGTCATCTTTATCTTGTGGACGGGTCGGCCTATCTGTTTCGCGCCTACCACGCGCTGCCGCCACTGACGCGCAAGTCGGACGGATTGCCGGTCGGCGCGGTGTCGGGCTTTTGCAACATGCTGCACAAGCTGGTGCTGTCATCCAAGGCGCGCGGTGACCGCGATGCGCCAACGCATTTTGCGGTAATTTTTGATGCCAAGGGCGACACGTTCCGCAACGCGATTTATGCGGACTACAAGGCCAACCGCGATGCACCGCCCGAAGACATGGTGCCGCAGTTTCCCCTGGTGCGGGATGCTACGCGCGCGTTTGGTCTGCCCTGCATCGAGATGACCGGGTTTGAGGCAGACGACCTGATTGCAACCTATGCAAAGCAGGCCGCCGCACTGGGGGCCGAAGTCACCATCGTGTCGTCGGACAAGGACCTGATGCAACTCGTCGATGACAAGATCGAGATGCTGGACCCGATGAAAGACAAGATCATCGACAGCGATGGCGTGGTGGAAAAGTTTGGCGTGACGCCGGACAAGGTTGTGGAAGTGCAGGCGCTGGCCGGCGACTCCTCTGACAACGTGCCCGGCGTGCCGGGCATCGGCATCAAGACCGCCGCTCAGTTGATTGACGAGTTCGGCGACCTTGAAAACCTGTTGGCCAATGCCGCCACCATCAAACAGAACAAACGGCGCGAAAACCTGATCGAGTTTGCCGAGCAGGCCCGCATCTCGCGGCAACTGGTGCTGCTGGATTGCAACGTGCCCGTGGATGTGCCGCTGGGCGACATGGCCGTGGTGGAGCCGGACGCACAGGTGCTGATCGGGTTTTTGAAAGACATGGAGTTCAACACCCTGACGCGGCGCATGGCGGAGGCGCTGAATGCAGACGCGGATGCCATTGAGGCGGCTGGCGACCATGCAGCAGAAAAGCCTGCGGCGTCGCAACCTGAACAGGCAGATGAAAAAGGCGGCACGCCCGGCGCACTCAACACAACCCTGATCGACACACCGCCCCTTGATGCAACCGCCTATGAATGCGTCACCACGCTAGACGCGCTCGACACATGGATTGCCGAGGCCACCACTGCGGGGCTTGTGGCGCTGGATACAGAAACAACGTCGCTTGACCCAATGTCCGGCCGGCTTGTCGGCATATCGCTGGCCACCGCGCCCGGTCGTGCCTGCTATGTTCCGCTGACGCACGGCATGGCGGGCGATGGAGCACTGGCGCTGGATGGTCCGGCCCCGGAGCAAATAGCGCTCAAGGATGCGGTCGCGCGGCTCAAACCGATGCTCGAAGATGCAGGCGTTCTGAAAGTCTTGCAGAACGCCAAATACGACCTCGTCGTACTCAAGCGCATCGGCATTGACGTGGCACCAATCGACGACACGATGCTGCTGTCTTATGCGCTGGATACGGGGCTGCACGGGCATGGCATGGATGCGCTGTCAGAGCGGTTCTTGGGTCACAAGCCCATTCCCTTCAAGCAGGTGGCCGGCACCGGCAAATCACAGATCACGTTTGATCTGGTGCCCCTCGACAAAGCCACGCAGTACGCGGCCGAAGATGCAGACGTGACACTGCGGCTGTGGCACGCGCTCAAGCCGCGCCTGGCGGGCGAGCGGATGGCCACTGTTTACGAAACGCTTGAGCGCCCGATGGTGGGCGTGCTGGCGCAAATGGAAATGTCGGGCATCAAGCTCGACCCTGCCATTCTCAGGCGCATGTCCGGCGACTTCGCGCAGAAGCTGGCGGGACTTGAAGCCGACATTCACGAGCTGGCGGGCGAACAGTTCAATATCGGCAGTCCCAAGCAGCTTGGCGAAATCCTGTTCGACAAGATGAACCTTGAAGGTGGCAAGAAAACCAAGACTGGCGCCTGGGGCACCGGCGCCGATGTGCTGGAGACACTGGCCGCGCAGGGCCACGACATGCCTATTCGGGTGCTTGAGTGGCGGCAGCTGTCAAAGCTCAAAAGTACGTACACGGATGCATTGCCGGACTTCATAAACGACGATACCGGCCGCGTGCATACAAGTTACTCGCTTGCGTCCACCACCACCGGGCGTCTGTCATCGTCTGACCCCAACCTGCAGAACATTCCCATTCGCACAGATGAAGGCCGCAAGATACGCACAGCCTTCATTGCGGACGAAGGCAATGTGCTGATCTCGGCTGATTACAGCCAGATTGAGTTACGCGTGCTGGCGCATATGGCGGGCATCGATACGTTGCGGCAGGCGTTTGCGGATGGGCAGGACATTCACGCCATGACGGCAAGTGAAATGTTCGGCGTGCCGATTGAGGGGATGGACCCGATGGTTCGCCGTCGCGCCAAGGCCATCAACTTTGGCATCATCTACGGCATTTCGGCGTTCGGACTGGCCAACCAGCTATCCATTCCGCGCTCGGAAGCGGCCGCCTATATCGACAAGTACTTTGAGCGCTTTCCCGGCATTCGCGCTTACATGGATGACACCAAGGCCTTCGCGCGCGAGCACGGCTATGTGGAAACGCTGTTTGGCCGCAAGACTCACCTGCCCGAAATCAACTCCAAAAACGGTGCGCAACGCTCGTTCACAGAGCGGGCCGCCATCAACGCGCCCATTCAGGGGTCAGCCGCCGACATCATCCGTCGGGCGATGATCCGTATGCATCAGGCACTAGAGAACGCAAAGCTGCCCGCGCGCATGTTGTTGCAGGTGCATGACGAACTGATTTTCGAGGTGCCCAAGGCGCAAGCCGACAAAACAATAGATGTTGCACGCGCGGTGATGGAGGGTGCCGCCGCGCCAGCTGTTGACCTGTCGGTGCCGCTGGTCGTTGATGCCAACGCCGCGCTAAGCTGGGCAGAGGCACATTAGACTTTGCCGAACACGCCTGCACGGCGCACATCGCCGGCGCCTTCCATATTGCCCCGCGCATCGCGGGACGCAACATGAACACCGCCGAAGAACATGTTTGGTTCAGCCCACGGTTCGACCAGATCAAACTCCTTTGACATGGCATCGACTTCTGCTTCCGGCCAGCCTTGCTCATAGCTGAGCTTGGCCGGAGCGGTTTTGCTGGCGCGCGTTCCCTCCACATGCAGGCGGGGATGCGTCACCGCGTCTTGCAGATGCGCGCCGCGCGCGAGCAGCACCGCTGTTTGCAGCAGCGCAGAGCGAATGCGGTTTGAGCCGCCGGAGCCAAGCGCTGTGACACCGCCGCGCCCGTCATGGGCCAGCATAGGCGCCATCATGGAGCACATGCGCATATTCTCCGTCCACTGATGAAACCCCTGTGGATTGATATCATCTTCGCCCAGCATATTGTTGAGCATGAAGCCGCAGCCCGGCACCAGCGCGCCGCAGCCTTCGCCATTGGAGACGGTCGCCGAGGCCGCATTGCCCATCGCGTCCACCACACTCACATGGGTTGTGCCGCGCAAGGCCTGTGGTCGTTGCTTTGGTGATCCGTCGCGTTGCTGACGCAGGGCCACCAGCGCATCCGGGTCGCCCTTGCAATCGTCGCGCATGGTATTCATCCATACCAGGGTGGAGGCAATGTCCGGCGCGGGCACGCGCGTGCGCTTGTGGGAGCCTTCCAGCCTGTCGAGACCCAGCGCCACCATGACCCCCCCTGATGATGGCGGAGGCGTTGTTTCAAATGTCAGAGTGCCCGCCTGTGCTGTCAGCGGGGCACGGGTGGTAGTTTCGTAAAACCGAAAATCGTCCGCCGTCAGATGACCGCCTGCGTCTTCGGCCTGCCGTGCCATGGCCTGTGCAATTTCGCCCTTGGTAGCGAGCACCAGACCTTCACGCGCCAGCGCATCAAAGGCATCTGCCAGACGCGGATTTTTCTGAACCATGCCTGCTTTCAGCAGCGCGCCGGTTTCGTCCGTGAACAGATCTCGCAGGGCAGGCGTTGCTGTAACAATCGGCTCAACAACGCCGAACAGATACGCCTGAAACGCTGTTACCCGCACGCCTTCCTTCGCCGCCCGAATGGCGGGCTCGGCGATGCGCGTCATCGGCACGCGGCCAAGCCGCTGATGCACGGCGAACAAGCCCGGCAGGAAACCCGGCGTGGCGGCAGCACCAAGGCCAATATGAAAGCCCTGCGTGACGTTGCCAAAATCGACATGAACTTCACGAAAGTCTGTGTCGTCGCGGGACCGTTTGCGCCGCGGAGTCTGGGCGAAGAAATCGAACACGCGGGTGTCGCCCCCCGCATGTGCCGTGAGGAACCCCCCGCCGCCGGGAGATGCAAGTATCGGCTCCGCAACGCACGCCGCAAGCAGTGCTGCAATGACGGCATCAAACGCGTTGCCGCCATCCTCCAGAAGCTCAAGAGCCGCCGCCGCTGTGACCTCATGGCCTGCGGCAACGGCTCCCTTGTCCGGCATCTTCTTCGCTTCGCTCCGGCTTACTCAGCGGCCGCAGCGGACACAGGCGCTGCATCGCGCACGTCAGGGTCCACATGCGCCTCGAACTTTTCAAAGTTCTCGATGAACATGGTCACCAGCGCGCGCGCCTGCTTGTCGTAGGCCTCGCCGTCGGCCCATGTGTCGCGCGGGTTGAGCAGGCGGTCGTCCACGCCGTGCAGCGAAACGGGCACTTCAAAACCGAAGTTCGCATCGGTACGCATCTCTGCCTCAAGAAGGCTGCCGTCGAGAGCAGCATTCAGCAGCGCGCGGGTTTCCTTGATCGGCATACGGTGTCCAACGCCATAGACGCCGCCGGTCCAGCCGGTATTGACCAGCCAGCAATTCACCTTGTGCTCGTGAATGAGGTCACGCAGCAGGTTGCCGTATTCGCTGGGGTGACGCGACATGAAGGGCGCACCAAAGCAGGTGGAGAAAGTGGCTTCGGGTTCGGTCACACCTTTTTCGGTGCCGGCTACCTTGGCGGTATAACCCGACAGGAAATGATACATGGCCTGGCTGGGTGTCAGCTTTGCGATAGGCGGCAATACACCAAATGCATCCGCTGTCAGCATGATGATGGTGTTGGGCTGGCCCGCAATGCCGGTAAGGCTGGCATTGGGAATATATTTGATGGGGTACGCACCGCGGGTGTTTTCGGTGAGCGTGGCGTCATTGAAATCAAGCTGGCGGGTGTCGGGGTCCATCACCACATTTTCAAGTACGGTGGCAAACCGCTTGGTGGTGGAGAAAATCTCAGGCTCTGCGGCAGCAGAGAGCTTGATCATCTTGGCGTAGCAACCGCCCTCAAAATTGAACAGGCCGTTGGGGCCCCAGCCATGCTCGTCATCGCCAATAAGCTGGCGATCAGGATCAGCAGACAGCGTGGTCTTGCCGGTGCCCGACAGGCCGAAGAAAATGGCCGCGTCGCCATCCTTGCCCGTGTTGACCGAGCAATGCATGGGCATGATCTTTTTGGGCGGAAGTTTGTAGTTCAGCATCGAGAACACAGACTTCTTCATTTCGCCCGCGTAGGACGTGCCGCCAATCAGCACGATCTGACGATCAAAGTCGCACGCGATCACGGTTTCGGTGCGGCAGCCGTGGCGCTTGGGGTCAGCCTTGAAGCTGGGCAGATCAATGATGGTGAACTGCGGCACAAAATCTTCGCGCTCGGCATCCGTCGGTTCAATCAGCAGATGCTGGATGAACAGCGAGTGCCAGGCAAACTCGGTGACAACGCGGGTCGGCAGGCGGTGGTCCTTGTCAGCGCCGCCGAACAGGTCCTGCACGAACAGTTCCTTGCCTTCGGCGTGCTTCAGCATGTCGGCGTGCAGCGTGTCGAACGCGCTTTCGTCCATGCCTTTATTGTTGTCCCACCAGACCTGGTCTTCGGTAGCGGCGTTGCGGACAATGAACTTGTCCTGCGCCGAGCGGCCGGTGTGCTGGCCGGTCTCAACCACAAACGGACCGTCTGCTGCGAGCTTGCCTTCATTGCGCAAAATGGCCTGCTCAACGAGCGATGCCGCGCCATGGTTCCAGTGGGAGGCCTTGATGCCGGTGAAGCCCATTTTGTCGAGGCCGTGGCTGGATACCTTGGGGCCGGTCTGTGTCACGTTCTTGTCTCTCCGTACTGGCCGGCCCCGCTGCAGATCGCGTTTCGCGCGGGGGCGGCGTTCCCACACAGATGTGGGCAGGATGGCGGACAATCCGCCCGGTGCAGTCTGCCAGCGACGAGCGGCAGACAAAATGCCTGAATGCAGCGTGGCTTAACGCTTTGGCGGGTCGGAGTCGATCCACAAAAGCTGCAAAACGTCCAGGGTCAGGCACACCCAAACGCCCGAAACATGCCCGTGCCGATGCTGCGGCTGGCGGTAAAAACATTGCCGAAAACCGCACAGCACCACCCAAGCCCCGGTTTTCCCAGTAAAATCAGGCAGTTGGTACGGCGTTGCCTCAAAGGGCGACCAAAATATGATGGTGCAAACAGGGGCGCAACAGGCGACCGGCATTTTTCCGCTCATGAGGTTAGCGTGGCACACCAAGATGCCAGAAAGCCCGCGATGAGGGCGGGCTACGCTTTGGCGTGTTCACCATAAAACGCTACAAAGGCAGGCACGCCATGTTGATGCCCGATTCCCGGTTCCATCTGCAGGTTGATTTGCCCCTTCAGGCGACCAGCCCGCTCAAGCAAAAAGCGACCCGATAGCCATGCCGACAGTTGCCCTTGTGGATGACGACCGAAACATTCTTACATCCGTGCAGATGGCGCTGGAGGCGGAAGGCTTCACCGTGCGCGCCTACAGCGACGGTGCCGCGGCCCTTGAAGGGCTGGCGGCCAAGCCGTGCGACATTGGCGTGTTCGACATCAAGATGCCGCGCATGGACGGGATGGAGCTGCTGCGCCGGTTGCGGCAGGCCACCGAGATGCCGGTGATATTCCTGACATCAAAGGACGACGAGATTGATGAGCTGTTTGGCCTCAAGCTGGGGGCCGACGATTACATCAAGAAGCCATTTTCGCAGCGGCTGCTGATTGAGCGCATCAAGGCTGTGTTGCGGCGGGGGGCCCCACGCGACGGCAATGGCACCGGAGCAAAGACCTCAACCTCCAGCGCCGTATCAGCAGGAGATGACGCTGCGGGCGTGATTGAACGCGGACGCCTTGAGATGGACCCTGAGCGCCACGCCTGTACCTGGGGCGGCAAACAGGTGACACTGACCGTCACCGAGTTTTTGATTTTGCACTCGCTTGCCCAGCGCCCCGGCTATGTGAAAAGCCGCGACGCGCTGATGGATGCGGCCTACGACGACCAGGTGTATGTGGATGACCGCACAATCGACAGCCACATAAAGCGGCTGCGCAAGAAGTTCAAATCAGTCGATACGCAGTTTGACGCGATCGAGACATTGTATGGTGTCGGCTACCGCTACAAGGAAGAGTAGGCGCTACCCGTACGCGCCCGCCTGACGCACTCCCATGGCAGACATACCGCGCACACCCGGAATAAAAAACCAGCCCGGCTGGTCGGCCCGGCTACGCGCCACGATTGCGCCATTCGCCGCGCGGGCCTGGCGCCGACTGAATGACATTCAGGTGCGCGGGCGGTTCTCAACACTGACGCGACGCATTGTGGCGTTTAATGTGCTGGCGCTGGCACTGCTGGCAGCGGGTATTTTGTATGTGAACCAGTTTCAGGCCGGGCTGATAGATCAGCGCGTGCAGAACCTTCGGGCGCAGGGCGAAATTATCGCCGGGGCACTGGCGGAAGCCGCCACGATTGAGCTTGAAACACAAATCATCGTGCCTGACGGGCCGGTTCCCCAGATCGACCTCACGGTGGCAGCTCGCCAGGCGCCGATTGACCCCGACCGGGCGGCGGCGATTTTGCGGCGCCTTGTGTTGCCGACGGATGCGCGTGCGCGTCTCTATAATACCAACGGTGTAATTGTCGTGGATTCGCAGTTTATTGATGCGGGCCGAGACGTCATTGCCTACGAACTGCCGCCCCCCAGGAATGACGAGTTCACGCTGATTGACTGGCTCAATGTGATGATCTCCGGCGTGCTGCGCGGAACCAACGTTCCCGCCTACGAAGAGCTGCCGGGCGACAAGGGCCTTGGCTACCGCGAAGTGCGCGGGGCGTTGCGCGCCGAGCCCACCAGCATGGTACGGGTGAATGAGCGCGAGCAGTTGATTGTCTCTGTTGCTGTGCCCGTGCAGCGGTTCAAGGCTGTTATGGGCGCGCTGCTGCTGTCCACCGAAGGCGGTGACATTGATGCGCTGGTGCGCGCGGAGCGTATGGCGGTCTTGCGGGTGTTCGCCGTGCTGCTGGTTGTCACCGTGCTGCTGGCAATTTTGCTGGCGGGAACGATTGCCGCCCCGGTGCGCCGCCTCGCGGAAGCCGCAGAGCGGGTGCGCAGTCAGCGGCATACGCGGGTGGATATTCCCGATTTTCGTGACCGCCGCGACGAGATTGGCGAACTGTCCGGCGCATTGCGCGACATGACGCGGGAACTGTATGCGCGCATTGACGCCACCGAGCGCTTTGCGGCGGACGTATCCCACGAATTGAAAAATCCGCTCACATCGTTGCGCAGCGCTATTGAGACCTTTGCCATTGCCAAAGACCCTGATGCCCGCGCGCGTCTGCAGGAGATCATCGCCGACGACGTGTCGCGGCTTGATCGTTTGATTACGGACATTTCCGAAGCCAGCCGCATCGACGCGGAAATGAGCCGTGCGGAAGCTGTGCCCGTTGACCTTGCGAGCCTGCTCACAACCTTTGTGCGCACCTACACCCAGTCGCGTGCGGGCGGCGACCTGCCGGACGCGGCCCAGGTCGTGTTTGACGCACCGGCACAAGGTGCCGCCACGGGCGCTGGTTCCTTTGATGTGAACGTCATAGAGCTGCGCTTTGGACAGGTACTGGCCAATCTCGTGGACAATGCGGTGTCGTTCAGCCCGCCAGGCAGCGAGGTACATATCGGCATTGAACGGTCAGGTGATGACATCAACATCATGATTGATGACGATGGTCCTGGCATCCGGCCTGAAAATCTCGATACGATTTTCAAGCGGTTTTACACCGACCGTCCCGACCCGGATGCGTTTGGCAAGAACTCCGGCCTTGGCCTGTCCATTTCGCGGCAGATCATCGAAGCTCATGGCGGCAGTCTGCACGCGGAAAACCGGCTGGACGAAGACGGCGACGTTGCCGGCGCACGTTTCGTGATCCGGCTGCCAGCTGTATGAGCCAAGCCGCATGAGCAAAACCCCGCATAGTGTTCATGGCAGCTGCGTCGCGCGGGGCGGCCGCTCAGCATTGCTGCGCGGCACACCGGGTAGCGGCAAGTCGGATCTGGCGCTGCGCTTTCTTTCCACCTACCCGGACGCATGGCTGATTGCAGACGATCAGGTAGTGCTTACCGCGCGCAATCAACAGGTGATTGCATCCGCACCCGCTGCGCTACGCGGGCTGCTTGAAGTCCGCGGACTTGGGTTGCTGCGCCGTGCGGTGCCGGCGGCGCCCCATGCCATGCCGGTGTGTCTGATTGTGGACATGATGCACACAGGCACGCCACCGCGCATTGCGGAGCCACGCTTCGAGACGCTGTGCGGCGTACTTTTGCCGGTCATCCCGATTGCACCTTTCGAGGCATCGGCACCGCTGAAACTGGCGCTGGCACTGGAAACAATCGGCGGTGGCGCATTTCCCGGCGATGATGGCCTGCTGGTGTGACAATCACCCCCACCCGGCCCTTGCAAAAGTCACTTGCCAAACAGGGTTGCAAGGCGTTGAGATCGACGCCGCATCAGGCCAAGGTATGGGCTGGTGCGCGCCCTGACTTTGAAACATCGCATTGAAAAATGCTGCGTTATACCGACCACGGATGAATGGACCATCATGATTGGCCTTGTGCTTGTGACCCACGGAAACCTCGCAACCGAGTTTGCGTCCGCGATGGAACATGTGGTGGGACCACAGTCCAATATGCGCACCGTATGCATCGGCCCTGATGACGACATGGAAGAACGCCGCAAGGAAATTATCAGCGATGTGGCCGCTGTTGATACCGGCGACGGGGTTATTTTGCTGACCGACATGTTCGGCGGCACGCCGTCCAACCTGGCCATCTCGGTGATGGAACATGCCAAGGTAGAGGTACTGGCCGGCATCAACCTGCCGATGCTGATAAAACTCGCCAGTGTGCGGGCCGACACGCCGCTGGCGGAAGCCGCAGCGCTTGCTCAGGACTCCGGACGCAAGTACATAAATGTCGCCAGCGAGTTGCTTGCAGGCGACCAAAAATAACACTGCGCTGCGGCGGCAGGACGACTATCGGGGCGGCACCATGGACGGAGCAGACAAAAGCGCCGCTGACCACGCGGCACTCTCCCGCGACGTAACCATTACAAATATGCGCGGGCTACATGCACGCGCCTCTGCCCGTTTTGTCAGAACCGCAGAGAGTTTTGATGCCACTGTGCGCGTTACCCGCGACGGACAAACCGTTGCCGGAACGTCGATCATGGGATTGATGATGCTTGCGGCTTCCACCGGATCTGGCATCACCATTGAAACCTCGGGGCCACAGGCGAGCGAGGCCATGGAGGCGCTGGTGGCCCTGGTAACGGACAATTTCGGCGAAGAATAACGTGTGGATGGATAAGTCAGGCCGCTAAAACCCTGACACCCTATCCATAGGGGCGATCAAGCGGGTTTACAGCGGTTTGCGGCGTGAAACCGGCTTTGGCACCTGCGGCTTTGGAAGGCAGGTACTGCGCCAGCATTCCACATGCCGGTTTGGGGCTCATCACCCCCTCTTCATTCATGCCGTGCATGCGCACCTGATCGGTGGGCGAACGCTTGGCGGCATACAGCGCCTTGTCGGCCAGATGCATCAGGTCATCCACCTCCATGGCGTGAGCGGGAAAAACCGAAATGCCGATTGAAGCGCGCGACACCGCCACACTGCCGCTCGCCAGCATAAAGGGTTCTGCCAGAGCATTGCTTAGGCGGTGAGCAAAACGCAGCGCACCACGCTCATCATCCAGGTGGGTGAGCATCACCACAAACTCGTCACCGCCAAGCCGCGCCGCATAGTCCGTTTCACGTATCGCAACACGCAGGCGCCGGGCCACCTCAACCAGCACTTGGTCACCGGCCGCGTGGCCATGCGTGTCGTTTACGGGCTTGAAGTCGTCCAGATCAATGGCCAGAAACGCAACACCCTGGTGTCCTCGCCGGGCATGGGCCAGTGTCTGGCGGGCGCGGTCGCCAAAGGCCTTGCGGTTTTCAAGGCCGGTCAGCGGGTCCGTGCAGGCATCCGCCCGGTTCTGACGCGACACTTCTTCAAGCTCGGTTACATCCATGGCGCTGAACACCAAAGCACCCGCCGGATCACGATGCACCTGCAGGTCGAGGTGGCGACCCGCAGGCGTTGTCAGCCGCAGCAATGTGTGGGTGTCATGAGGCAGGGTTTTAATGTTGCTGATCTGGTGCAGCGCTTCGTCGTGATCGCGGTCGCGGCCAAGATCACCACGTGTTGAAATTGCCAGCAGCAGGTCTGAGACGGTGGGTGTGCTCGCGAACCACGCCGCAGGCATTTCCAGTAGGTCAGGCATACGGGCATTGCAGAATTGAAAGTCACCTTCAGGATCAAACGCCGCAACGCCGTGGGGCAGCTTGTCCACGATCATCTGCGTCATGATCTGGTTGTCGCGGGCTTCGCTCAGGGCATCGCCAAAGCGCGATACCGCGTCGCGCAGAGGCCTTAGTTCATGAGGCAGGCCTTCGTGTGTGTATGCGGGCACCACGCCGCCGCCCAGCACGTCCTCCACCGCATCGCTGATTGACCCCAGCCACTTGCGCACTGCGCGGCGCAAACGCAGGCCATCATGCGTACCCAGCACTGTCAGTGGTACCAAAAACCCCAACAGGCCGCCCAACGCCCAGCGCTGCAACGAATCCACACGTCTCAGTGCCGACGCGGCGCGTGCTTCCGTTCGCATGGCTTCAGCATGGTGCAACGTCCAGAACGCGCTTTGCGCCGGACCGTCCTCAACAAACAGATCGCGATCAATCATGAGAGGCGAAAGACTGCGGCCCTGCATTTGGACGACACGCTCAAGATTGCCGACATAAATGGTGAATGTCTCGAGAATTGTGCTCAGCGCGGCAACTTCAGCAGGTGTCCCGGCCTGCATTCGCATATCGGCAACAATTTGCGTGATTGCGTCGTATGACGCCAGGGCCGCTTTGTGGTCATGCGGGTCTGCCGTCAAAACAAATGACTTGTACTGATGAATGAAGCCGCCAAGCCCCGTTGCGCCGCGCAGCTTTCTCAGATCGGTCCAGTATCGCCCGCCTGTCAGGTCGGGCGTTTGGTCGATAAGGCTTTGCTCCAGCGTATCAACGGCAACACGGACCTCAGACAATACAATGCCATGGCGACTGAGCGCGGTTGACATGTTCGCATCCGCGCGTTGCGTTGCACGCGGCCGTTCAAGATACGGCATCGCCCTTTCAATCGCATTCAACTGACCGTCAAGCCTGCGCACTGCGTCGAGCTCGGTCCGCGAGGGTTGAAGCGCGCGGTATTCAAGCAGCGCAGCGCGGACGATGCCCAGATCAACAAAAACCTGGCGCGCGAGCGTTGTGTCACCACTCAGAACATAGTCATAGAAATGGTGCACCAGCCCGCCATATCCGAGCTGAAACCGCAGGTGGTTGAGAGCCGCATGACGCGGGGCACGGGCACCAATATAGGCCTCCAGCTCGGCTGCCTGCCGGTGCAGTTGATAGGTGGTCTGCGCCAGCACGGCCCCCACGAGCACAATGAGCAGAGCCAGCAACCCCAAACGCCACCGCAAAAGACTGTTGATTGACCTGAACACGGCACATGCCCCTTCAAGACCCGAACCTGCCGGAGCCTCTTGAATGCATATTCACGTATAAGTTGTAATTTTTAGTGAATGTTTGTATCGCGTGCATTTCAGCGCGTCTGGCAACACGCATATAAACATGTCTTTATATGCTCCTTGATGCGCTGCGGCTGGGCTGATAGAACCCCAGCCTGAAAGCTGGTTTTCAACTATCGGCTCAATTTCACACTTTCAGGTGCCGGTTTTCGGCACCCCAACCACTCCGGAGTACCCGCCCCATGACCGCGCAGGATTATGTCGTCGCTGATATCTCGCTTGCCGAGTACGGCAACAAGGAAATCGAGATTGCTGAAACCGAAATGCCCGGCCTGATGGCCTGCGTTGAGGAGTTTGGCGACAGCAAGCCGCTCACCGGCGCGCGCATTACCGGCTCATTGCACATGACCATCCAGACCGCAGTGCTGATCCAGACGCTGGAAAAACTCGGCGCAAAAGTACGCTGGGCATCATGCAACATCTTCTCGACGCAGGACCACGCCGCCGCTGCCATCGCTGCGGCCGGCACGCCGGTATTTGCCGTGAAGGGTGAAAGCCTGGAAGACTACTGGACCTATACGGACGCCATTTTCCAGTGGCCCGATGGTGAGCCCACCAACATGATTCTGGATGATGGCGGCGATGCCACCATGTACATTCTGCTGGGCGCACGCGCTGAGGAAGGCGAGGACATTTTGTCCAAGCCGGGTTCCGAGGAAGAAGAATATCTGTTTGCACAGATCAAGAAGCGCATGGCGGCAACGCCGGGCTTCTTTGTGAAGCAGCGCCACGCCATTCGCGGTGTGTCTGAAGAAACCACCACCGGCGTGAACCGGCTGTATCAGTTGATGGACAAGGGCCACCTGCCGTTCCCGGCCATCAACGTCAATGACTCGGTTACCAAGTCGAAGTTCGACAACAAGTATGGCTGCAAAGAGTCACTCGTGGACGGCATCCGCCGCGGCACCGACGTGATGATGGCCGGCAAGACCGCCGTTGTGTGCGGCTACGGCGATGTAGGCAAAGGCTCGGCTGCATCATTGCAGGGTGCCGGCGCGCGCGTGAAGGTCACTGAAGTTGACCCGATCTGTGCGCTGCAGGCGGCCATGGACGGCTATGAAGTCGTGACGCTGGAAGCCGCTGCGCCCAACGCCGACATCATTATCACCACCACCGGCAACAAGGACGTTGTGACCATCGACCACATGCGGTCGTTCAAGGACATGGCGATTGTCGGCAATATCGGCCACTTCGATAACGAGATTCAGGTTGCCGAGCTCAAGAACCACAAATGGACCAACATCAAGCCACAGGTGGACATGATTGAGTTCCCTGATGGCAAGCGAATGATTTTGCTGTCGGAAGGCCGGTTGCTCAACCTTGGCAACGCTACGGGTCACCCGTCATTCGTGATGTCCGCCTCGTTCACCAACCAGGTGCTGGCGCAGATAGAACTGTTCACCAAGGGCGAGCAGTACGAAAACAAAGTGTATGTGCTGCCCAAGCATCTTGATGAGAAAGTGGCCCGCCTGCACCTCGCCAAGCTGGGCGTGCAGCTTACTGAAATGTCAGACGAGCAGTCGTCATACATCGGCGTGCCCAAGCAGGGTCCGTTCAAGCCGGAACATTACCGCTACTAAGACCGTTTCAACGGTGGAATCGGGGCGTCTGTTGCGTACAGACGCCCCTTTTTGTTGGGCGTCACGACGTGCATCGGCGCATGTTTACGCGCGGATGGTTGCATAGGGCGCGGGATGCGGGTTTTCTAGCGGGGGAACCCGCGAATCAACATTGGAACCAATGCGCATCAGGCAGCCATATCTCGGCAAAGACGGCGGTACGGCCGTTGCTTTGGGCATTGCTATCTGCGCAACAGCCCCTGCAGACGCACGCGCACAGACGACTGCTGACGCCTCCGCATCACTGACCGCAGCTTCCATTGAAACACTGCTGGCCAGCGTCGCCATTGGTGCGGTTGTTTTGGCACTGGGCGCGCTTTGGGCAGCGGGCCGCGCATTCAAACGCAACCGCCGCGACCTCGCTGTGCGCGCGGATCGCATGGCCGAGCTTGAGACCAAGCTTGATAGCGCCGAAAGCATTCTGGCGGCCGAACCTGATGCCGTCTTCATATGGGCACCGGAGCGCTCCGTGGCACCCACCACCGGCACGCGCAGTTGGGGGCGACCGCACGTCGTAGGCTCAACGGCGGGCCTGGCCGACCCATCATCGGGCACGGTCGATTTTGACTTTGTGCTGTCGCGGCTTCAGCCTGAAGATTCTGAAAGCCTGCGCAACGGCGTATCGCGGTTGCGCGAACGCGGGGCCCGGTTCTCGCTCAACCTGCAAATGCGCGACGGGCGCACCTATGAGGCAGAAGGCCGCCCGGCAGGCGCGCAGGCCGTGCTGTGGATGCGCGACATTACCGGCGAGCGCGAGGAAGAAACGCGGTTGGTTGAGACAGCCCGCAAGGCCGAGCGTGACCGCACGTTGCTCAGCCAGGTAACGGACGCAGCCCCGTTCCCCGCATGGCGGCGCTCAGCGGACGGGACACTTATATGGGTCAATCAGGCCTATGCCACCGCCGTTGATGCCCCCAACGCCGACGCTGTTGTGAGTGACCCGCGCGAACTGCTGGATGCTGCGACGCGCAAAGCCGCAGCGGCCGCCATTGCCACGCAGACAAAATACCGTGATCGCAGCAGCGCCGTTGTGGGTGGGGAGCGGCAGGTGCTGGATGTCATCGAGTTGCCGCTCACCGATGGCGGCAGCGCGGGCTTTGCCATCGACATCACGCCGCTTGCCGAATCCGAAGCCGACCTGAAACGGCATCTGGAGGCACACGGCGACACTCTCAACCGGCTGGCAAGCGCGGTGGCAATCTTTGGCCCCGACCGGCGGTTGCGGTACTACAACCGCGCCTTCCAGAAACTGTGGCGCTTGGAGGAGAGTTTCCTCGACACCGAGCCTGCCGAGGGCGAACTGCTGGAAATGCTGCGCGAGGCCCGCAGGCTTCCCGAACAAGCGGATTTCAGGCAGTGGAAGCAAAGCCGCCTTGGGCTTTACACCCGCAACGAACAAACCGACGAGCTTTGGCATCTGCCTGATGGTCAGACATTGAGAGTCATCGGCCAGCCGCATCCGTTTGGCGGGCTGCTGTATCTCTATGAGAACGTCACCACCCAGTTGAAACTCGAGTCCAGCCTGACCACCGCGCAGCATGTGCAGTCTGAAACGCTCAACAAGCTGTATGAAGGCGTTGCAGTGTTTGGCTCGGACGGCAGGCTCAAGCTGCACAACCCCGCCTATCAGCGCATCTGGCATCTGGACACGGCGCAGCTTTCAGGCGAGCCGCATATCGACCAGATTATCGAGTGGTGTCGCGGGTTGTACGACAACGCAGACGACTGGAACGCCATCAAGGCCCGCATCACATCTGTGAGTGACGAACAGGCGGCCGACGATCGCGGCAAGACGGGTCGTCTGCAACGGCCCGACGGCAGCGTGGTGGATTACGCAAGCGTTCCCCTGCCAGACGGCAACACGTTGCTGACCTATGTTGATGTCACCGACACCTCGCGCATTGAACGCGCGCTGCGCGACCGCAACGATGCGCTGGAGACGGCCGACCGGCTCAAGTCAGAGTTCATCAGCCACGTGTCGTATCAGTTGCGCACACCGCTCACCAACATCATCGGCTTTGGCGAAATACTGAACACGGAGCTTTTCGGGCCGCTCAACGAAAAGCAGTCTGAATATGCCAGTGGCGTTCTCAAATCAGCCAGCGAACTGCTTGATCTGGTGAACGACATCATCGACCTCGCCAGCATTGAAGCCGGGGCGATGGCACTTGATGTGGACGACGTGCGGCTCTCGCCGGTGATGCGTCAGGTGTTTGATATGGCGCACCCCCGTGCGCAGCAGGGCAAGCGGATGCTTGAACTTGAAGCGGCCAGCGACCTTGGCGTCATCAAGGCGGATGCGCGGCGCCTCAAGCAGATTTTGTTCAACCTGCTGTCCAACGCCATTTCGTTCACCAACCCCGGCGACACAATTACGCTTGGCGGCGACCGCGAAGGCGATGAAATCCGTCTGTGGGTGCGTGATACCGGCGACGGCATCAAACCCGAACATCAGGCCACCGTATTTGACCGCTTTGAGGCACGCGGCAGCTCTGAAAAACGTCGCGGTGCGGGGCTTGGCCTCACACTTGTGCGCAGCTTCGTTGAGATGCATGGCGGCTGGGTATCGCTTGAAAGCGCCCCGCGCGAAGGTACGCGGGTGACGTGTCACCTGCCTGCGGATGCAAAGCCGCTCGCAGCCCCGCAGCCCGAAGAGCCAGGCAACGCGGCAGCGTCCTAGGTTTTTTCTGATCCGCATCCCCGGCCTTGATCCGGGGATGCGGGAAGACACAAAAACGCCCTCTCCCGGATGTCCGGCAGAGGGCGTTTTTAATCTCGACCCTTGTCAAAGCCTCTAGTGCTGGCTTTCAGGCATCCGAACAATCATGCCGTCCAGCTCGTCAGATACCTTGATCTGGCAGGACAGGCGGGAGTTCTCCTGAACTTCAGGCGCAAAGTCGAGCATGGTCTGTTCCATGTCTTCTTTCGGATCGAGCTTGCTCAGCCATTTTTCATCTACATGCACATGGCAAGTCGCGCAGGCGCACGCGCCACCGCAGTCAGCGTCAATGCCAGGGACCAGGTTGTTGACCGCCCCTTCCATGACGGACAGGCCATTGTCCACATCCACAACATGCTCGGTTCCGTCATGCTCAACATAGGTGATCTTCGCCATGTTCCCTCTCGCGTAACTCTCCTGGGGGGAGCCCCCGGGGCGGGCTGCAGGACGCAGACCCACGAATTGATTTTACTGCCGGAGCGTTTCTTACGGGGTTGCCACAGGTGAGCGCAAGTCCCGCATGGCAGCCACAAGCGCGGACGGCAAACCCCGCTCCGCACTCCGCAAAGTTGACGCACCCGTCATTTTTATACCTGCCGAAATAAGTGCTCACGCGCGTTACGTCAAGCGCCCTGACATCCGGCACCTGCACGGCATGTGAGTCAGTCGGCAATCTCTTTCATGTCGATGCTTTCATCCGCCAGCCGCTCCGCACTCACGGTCGTGCCTTTTTGCAGCAGCATCCGCGACATCATGAACTCAGGCGCGCGGTTGATGGCATCTACCGCGATCATCTTGCCGTCCTTGAGATAGAAGGCTGCAAACGAACGGCCTGAAATATCGCCACGGATCACCACCTGGTCAAAGCCCTGGCTCAGCCCTGCAATCTGCAACTTCAGGTCATACTGGTCGGACCAGAACCATGGCACCTGGCCATATGGCTTCTGCTTGCCGCAAATGGCGGCAGCGGCCGTCTTGGCCTGTTCCAGCGCGTTATGTACGGATTCAAGGCGCAGGCTGGTCTGGTAAATCGGGTTGGGGTGAAACGTGCAGTCGCCCGCTGCATACACATCGGGGTCAGATGTCTGGCACAGGTCATCCACCACGATGCCGTTGCCACATTCAATGCCCGCGTCCGCCGCCAGCTCCATATTGGGCAGGATGCCGATGCCGGCGATCACGAAATCTGCGGGAATAATATCGCCGTTGCCGGTTTTAATGCCCGATACCTTGCCGTCGCCTTCAATGCTTTCGAGCGCTGTATTGGTGAGGATTTTGACTCCTTCCTCGCCGTGCACGCGCTCAAAGAAATGCGCAACTTCCTTGCATGTCACCCGGCCCAGCACTGTCGGCGCCATCTCCAGCACTGTCACATCAATGCCGTGCTTCACCGCCACAGCCGCCACCTCAAGACCGATATAGCCACCGCCGACAATCACAAGTTTTGCACCGGGCGAGAAATCAGCGCGGATGGCTTCAACATCAGCGATCGTGCGCAGGTAATGCACACCGGGCAGATCAGCGCCGGGGCAGGTGAGTTTGCGCACCCGCCCGCCGGTGGTGATGATGAGCTTGGAGTAGTCCAGCGTGCGGCCTTCTTCGAGATGCACTTTGTGGGCAGCGGTATCAATTTTTTCGACGACCGTGTCCAAAATCATGTCGGCGTCGGCCTTGGCATAAAACTCCACCGGCTTGAACAGCACCCGATCAAGGCCAATCTCGCCGGCCAGAAACTTTTTCGACAGCGGCGGGCGCTGATACGGCACCACGCTCTCTTCGCCAACAACCACGATGTTGCCCTCGAACTTTTCCTGCCGAAGGCTGGCAACGGCTTGGCCGGCCGCGTGGCCAGCGCCGATAATCACCACAGTGTTGCTCATGATTGATCGCGTCCTTCGATTGTTCGTGCGCTTTTAGGGCGGCGTCCTGTGCTCATAGTGCGTAGTCAGGTGAGCGGGTAGCATGAAAGGCGGAAACCAGCCAAGAGGCACGCCCGCACGCAGTATATTACCGGGGGGTTGAGGCGCGGCGGGCGCCCGTCTAAAAGCGCCAATAGCGTACACCTGTTGTGTATCGTCGTTCATTTGCCGGACCCTTGAATGCCAGGTCTTGTTGACGTTGAAACGGCTGAGTTTGTGATGGCCGACGAAGCTGCTACGCAGGCACTTGGCGCACGGCTGGCTGCCCTGCTTGAGCCCGGCGAGATCATCGCCCTTGCCGGTGATCTAGGGGCTGGAAAATCCACTCTTGCCCGCGGCCTTATTCGGGCGCTTGGTGTGACCGGTGAAATCCCCAGCCCGACATTCACGCTCATTCAGCAATACGACACGCCCTATTTGATGGTCGCCCATGTGGACCTCTACCGCATTGAGGATGACAGCGAGATTGAAGAACTGGGCCTTGAAGATGCGCTGGACTACGGCGCGCTGGTGGTTGAATGGCCCGCGCGTCTTGGCCGCGCATTTGACGCATCGCGGGTCAAAGGCCGGCTCGACATTGTGCTGACGCTGGATGATGCGGACGCCGACCCGACCAGCGAGAAACGCAAACTGACCATGACCGGTCATGGGGCGTGGGCCGCAAAACTGAAACGGGTGGCACACTAGATGTCTGACCGCATACAGATGCGTGACACATTTCTGGCACGCGCGGGATGGGCTGATGCCACGTCCGGTCCGCTGGCGGGTGACGCCTCAAGCCGCAGCTACGAGCGCCTGACACTGAACGGCAAGCGCGCCGTGCTGATGAACGCTCCGCCTGGCCCCGACGGCCCACCCATTGTGGATGGCAAGAGCTACAGCACGATTGTGCACCTGGCCGAGAACATGCGCCCCTTTGCGGCCATAGCCCGGCATCTCTCAGCACACGGCTTCAGCGCGCCGGAGATTTTCGCACAGGATCTGACCAACGGATTTTTGCTGCTCGAAGATTTGGGCGACGGCTTGTTCGCCTCACGCATTGCGGCAGGCGACAGCGAAGAAGAATTGTATGGCATTGCTGTGGATGCACTCGCCGCACTGCATACACTTGCCGCGCCCGACGCGCTGCCCTGTGGTGATGACGGCCCGCTGCATCATGTGCCGCCCTATGATGACGCGGCACTGCTGACCGAAGTGGCCTTGCTGCCAGCCTGGTATGTGCGCCTTGCAACCGGCAGCGAAGCCAGCGCACAGGCGCAAGCTGACTTTCACACCGCGTGGGCAGGCATATTGCCCCATGCGCGTGGTGCTGCGGATGTGCTGGTGCTGCGCGACTACCATTCACCCAATCTGCTGTTGCTTGAGCAGCGCACCGGCCTTGCGCGCGTCGGCATCATTGATTTTCAGGATTCGCTGATCGGTCCTGCAGCCTATGACGTGGTCTCACTGTTGCAGGACGCCCGCCGCACGGTGCCTGCGCAGACCGAAGCCCGGCTTCTGGCGCGCTACGAGGCTGCCCGCACAGCCCAGGACACCGGTTTTGATGCCGAGCAGTTCCGCGCCGCTTATGCCATCATGGGTGCGCAGCGCAACACCAAGATCATCGGCATTTTCGCCCGACTTTTGCTGCGCGACGGCAAGCCGCAGTATCTTGCACATATGCCGCGCCTTGCGGATTATCTGGCCCGCGATCTGGCGCATCCAGCGCTTGCGCCGGTTGCAAAGTGGTATGCGGAAAATGTGTCGCTGGCACAGATGCGCACCCCCATTGATCCGGGCACGGTCAAACCATGAGCAACGCAATCGATACAGCCATGGTGCTGGCGGCGGGCCACGGCACCCGCATGAAACCGCTCACAGACGACAAGCCCAAGGCGCTGATTGAAGTGGGCGGCAAGGCGATGGTGGACCATGCGATTGACCGTCTCAAGGCCGCGGGCATCAAGCGCATCGTCGTCAACATTCATGCCTTCGCCGACCTGATGCGGGCGCATCTCGAAGCGCGCAACGACCCCGACATTCTCATTTCGGATGAAAGCGGCGAATTGCTGGAAACCGGCGGCGGCATCAAAAAAGCGCTGCCGTTGCTGGGCGACAAACCCATCATCACGCACAATTGCGACAGCGTGTGGGTGGAAGGCATGGGCAAGACCCTGCCACGCCTGATCGAAACGTTTGACGCCGGCAAGATGGACGCGCTGCTGGTTGTGGCCGTTACAGCCTCGATCATCGGCGATGTGTCGAGGGGCGACTTCATCATGGATGCGGCAGGCAAACTTGAGTGGCGCGAGCCAAGCTCCGTTGCACCCTTCATGTACACCGGCGTCCAGATCATCAAGCCACAGCTATTTGCCGACATCGACGAGACGGCGTTTTCAACCACCAGGGTCTGGCGAGGCATCTTTGATGCAGGACGCGCCTTTGGCCTGCGCCATGACGGCGTGTGGATGCATGTGGGGACACCCGCAGCACTTGCCGACGCGCAGGAGTTTCTGCAAAGCCTCTAGGCGCAACTTATCCGCCTCAGCCTCGCGGTTTCGCGCTACCATGTACTCATGGGACAGGTATTCACGATTCCCCCGCATGTGCCGTTCTTGCAGGCGCTGGCACACGGGCTTCTGGCGCATGGCGATGCCCTGCCTGACGTTACGGTGCTGGTACCAACGCGACGGGCGGCGCGGGCACTGGCAGAAGCCCTGCTGGAGGCAAGCGACGCAGATGCCGTGTTGCTGCCCGTCATCCGCCCGCTCGGCGATGTGGACGAAGAGTTTCCCGCGCAGGCCGCATCCACGACCGACGGCAATGACGCGCTGACACTGCCTGCAGCCATCGCCCCCATGCACCGCACGCTGGCGCTGGCCCGGCTCATCATGGCACGCGCACACGCCACGGGGCTGGGGCCTGAGAACGCCGCGCAGGCCATTGCGCTGGCGGATGAACTGGCCGCCCTGCTGGATGCGTTCGCCACCGAGGAAGTGAGCCTCGATCAACTGCCAGGCGTGGTGCATGACGACTTTGCCGGCCACTGGAAAGAGACACTGGCGTTTCTTGAGGTCATCACCGATGCTTGGCCCAAAATGCTCAGCGACCTTGGGCTGGTGGAAGCCGCCCGGCGGCGGCGCATGTTGATTGACGCCACTTGCGTGCGCTGGCAGGCAAACCCGCCCGGCCCGGTGATTGCCGCCGGCTCCACCGGCTCCATTCCCGCAACCGCACGGCTGCTGGCGCAAATTGCCGCCCAACAAGACGGCGCGGTGGTTCTGCCGGGGCTCGACCAGCGCCTTGATGATGCGTCATGGGCAGCCTGCGGCCCCGCCCATCCGCAGTTTGGTATGCGGCAGTTGCTCGAGCGCATGGGCGTTGATCGCAGTGACGTGCAGATATGGCCCCACACCGATACCTGCACCCACACACGTAAAGAGGCATCAGCCCGCACCCGGCTTGTAAGTGAAGCACTGCGGCCAGCCGAGACAACCGACAAGTGGCGCGATGCGGGTGCAACACTTGGACCGCAAATGGATGATGCGCTTGCGGGCCTGACCATGCTGACGGCGGACACCCCGCAGCTTGAATCGCTATCCATTGCTCTTGCCATGCGCGAAACGCTGGAGACCCCCGGCAGGACGGCCGCGCTGGTGACGCCAGACCGCGCCCTTGCCCGCCGTGTAGCTGGTGATCTGGCGCGCTGGGGCATTGCCGTTGACGATAGCGGCGGTCAACCGCTGATGCATAGCCTGCCCGGAAGTTTTCTGCTGCTGACTGCGCAGATGCTGGCAGAGAACCTTGCCCCGGTGCCGATGCTCGCCGCCCTCAAGCACCGGCTGGCCCAGGGCGGCGAAGGCCCCGGCGTGTTTCATCGCCGCATTGGCTTTTTGGATAAGCATGTTTTAAGGGGCCCGCGCCCGGCCCCCGGTCTTGACGGGCTTGATAGCGCCATCACCGCACTGACCAACCCCGACCTCAGACATGGAGGCCTTAAAGGCGCGCGTTTGGAAACAGCGCGCAAGGCGGCCGGAACGCTGCGAACCCTCATCGGACCTGCTGCGGAACTTTTTGCACGCGACGAAGCAGACGCTGCGGAACTGGCGACAGCTCATCTGCAGGCCGTGGAGGCACTGGCGGCAACACACAAGACCACCGGGGCGCACGCCATGTGGAGCGATGTGGCGGGCGAGGCGGCAGCGTCGCTGATGGCCGATGTGCTGACCCACGCAGATTTGCTTGGCACACTGTCATGCGCGGACTATCCGTCCATTCTGGGTGCGCTGATGGCGGGGCGTATGGTGCGGCCCGTGCGACGCTCTCATTCGCGGTTACAAATACTGGGTCCGCTCGAAGCCCGCCTGCAACATGCAGACCGGCTCATCATGGGCGGGCTGAATGAAGGTGTGTGGCCCGCACGCGCTGAAACCGGCGCGTGGCTGAACCGCCCGATGCGTATCCAGCTTGGCCTTGAAGTGCCGGAGCGGCAAATCGGTCTGGCAGCGCATGACGTAGCGCAGGGGCTGGGCTCCGAAGACATTATTCTCACCCGCGCAGAACGCGCCGAGGGGCAACCCACCGTACCGTCACGCTGGTGGCTGAGGATTGAAAACCTCACGCGCGGACTGGACCACGCTATTGATAGCGGCCCGTGGCTGGAAGTGGCCCGCACACTGGACAGGCCGCAACGTGAAGCGCTACAGGCACCGCGTCCGGCCCCAAAACCGCCGGTGGCCGCGCGACCTAGCCGTTTGTCCGTCACCCGCATCAACGACCTGTTCCGCGACCCTTACTCAATTTATGCCGAGAGTGTTCTGGGACTATCGCCACTGGATGATCTGGATGCGTTTGCCGGTGCGGCTGACCGCGGCAACCTCATTCACACCATTCTGGAAACCTTCTCGGAGCAAAACCCGGGACCGATGCCAGCCGATGGCTACCAGCGTCTGCTGGCCATTGCCCGCGAGGCATTCGACGCCGCCGCGACGCGCCCGGCCGTGCGGGCTATCTGGTATCCGCGTTTTTTGCGGGTGGCGGAATGGTTCATCCCGTGGGAGACCGAGCGACGCACGCGCATTGCCCGGACCCATGTGGAGATGAAAGGCAAATATGTGTTCCCCGTCGGCACCCGGACTTTTACCCTGTCCGGTATCGCAGACCGCATAGACGTTCTTTCCGACGGCACACTTGCCATTCTCGATTACAAGACCGGCGTTGTACCTACGGTCAAGCAAACCAACGCAAAGTTTTCCGTGCAGTTGCCGCTTGAGGCCGAAATGGCACGAGCCGGAACCTTTGGCAAAAAGGACTTTGTGCTCCCCGCAGCCGACACATCCGAACTCGCCTACGTGGAGCTGCGCGGCGGACGCGAACCGGGCGCCATCAAGCCACTGGACGACCCGATGGGCCTGGCAGCGTCAATTATGGAGCACACACTGGCGCTGCTCGAGACATTCGAGAAAGAAGAAACGCCGTACCTCTCGCAACCGCGTCCGCAGTTCCTGGCGGCATTCAGCAATTACAACCATCTGGCACGGGTGAAGGAATGGCAGACGGCATCCGACCCGGACTAAAGGCAGGCGACGACGCCACAGACGCGTCGGCAAAGCCTTTTGATGGTGCAAACGCCCAATTGCGCCAACGCTCGTCCGCCAGTCAACTGGCGGCGGCCGACCCGCGCGCAAGCGTCTGGGTGTCTGCCAATGCGGGTACCGGCAAGACCTACACGCTGACCAGCCGTGTGGCACGGTTGCTGCTCAACGGCACGCGCCCCGAACACATTCTGTGCCTGACCTTCACCCGCGCGGCCGCCGCCCAGATGCAGACCAAGCTGTATGAGCGGCTGGGCGAATGGTCCACCATGCCCGAACACAAACTGGCCGGGGAACTGGCTTTCCTGGAAGGGCGCGACCTTGAGGCAGACGAAATTGCCAAAGCGCGCCGACTATTTGCCAGCGCCCTTGAAACCCCCGGCGGCCTCAAAATCCAGACCATTCATGCGTTTTGCGAAAGCCTGCTGGGTCGCTTTCCACTGGAAGCCGGTGTGAGCCCGCATTTCGCCCTAGCAGACGACCGTCAGTCTGCGGAGCTTCTGGCCGAAGCGCGCGATCAGGTTTTGCAACAAACCGTTGATGCCCCCGAAACTCCACTGGCGCAGGCGATGGTGCGCATTGCCGGTGTGGCCGACGAGGCCGCGCTTGAGGGATTGCTGACCGAAGTCAGCAGCCACAGGCACAAGCTGGCGCGCTGGATAGACGCCGCGCAGGGCATTGACGGGGCAGAGCGTGCTGTTGCCGATGCCCTGAGCGTGCCGCCGGGCGCCGACGAGACCAGCATTCTGGCCGATGCCATTGCCCAACTGGATATGGGCGCTGTGCGCGAAGCGATGAGCGTCTTGAGTACCGGCTCAACCAACGACAAGAAGAAGGCGAAATCGATTGCAGCCTTTCTGAATGACCCCACACCCTCTGGCTGGCTGACGTATTTTCAGTGGGTTTTTCTGAAGCAGAACCGCGAAGGGCGCACCGATAAAGACATCATCACCAAATCGCTTGCTGATGGTTCGCCGCATATCAAGGATTGGTTGATTAAGGAGCGGTCGAACATTGTTGAAGCAGTGTTCAGGTGCCGCGCAGCGCAGACATCCGCCATGACCTGTGCCGTGTTGCGGCTGGGGCATGGGGTGCTGGCGGCATACGAGGCCCTCAAAACGCACCATGCATTGCTTGATTATGACGATCTTATCACGCGCACGGCGCAGCTTTTGTCGAGCCGCACATCCGCGCAATGGGTGCTTTACAAGCTGGACCGCGGCCTTGACCATGTTCTGGTTGACGAGGCGCAGGACACCAGCCCCCAGCAATGGAAAGTGATCGAAGCGCTGGTGCAGGAGTTTTTTGCCGGCGACGGCGCGCGCGCCTTTGCGCCTGACGATGCGGGCCGAATGGGTGTAACGCGCACCCTGTTTGCTGTGGGCGACGAGAAACAATCCATCTTTTCGTTTCAGGGCGCAGAGCCGGGAACATTTGCGCAGAAGCGGCAACAGTTTCGCGACGCCGCAAAAGCAGCCGAACAAACATGGCGGGACCTGGACCTGACGGTGTCATGGCGCACGGCTCAGGAAATACTGGACAGCGTTGATGCGGTGTTTGAACCCATGGACATGCGGCAGGGTGTTGTGGCGGGCAATCAGTCGGCAGATAAAAGCCCGATCCATCACGAGAGCGTGTGGACCGGACGTGCGGGCCTCGTGGAAGTCTGGCCCGCAATCGGGCCGCAGGACGCAGAGGAAAGTTCTCTGTGGGATGCGCCGCTGAATGCCGTCAGCGCCACCAGCCCGCTGGCACGACTGGCAGACCGCATCACCGACGCGATAGCGGGCTGGATTGGCACCGAGATGTTGCCCCAGCGCGGCCGCACGATGCAGGCTGGTGACATTCTCATTCTGGTTCGCCGCCGCAATGCGCTGGTGGATGAGTTGATCCGCAAGATGAAGGAAAAGGACATTCCCGTCGCCGGCGTGGACCGGCTGGTGCTGGGAGACCACATCGCCGTGATGGACCTGATGGCGCTGGCCCGGTTTGCCCTCTTGCCGGAGGATGACCTGACCCTTGCAACCGTCTTGCGCAGTCCACTCTGTGACATTGATGAAACGGGCCTGTTCGCGCTGGCGCATGACCGTGGTGACGCAACCCTTTGGGAAACGCTCAAAAACCGCCGCGCTGAAGTGCCCGGAGCGAGCGCTGCCTATGAGTATCTGACCGATATTCGCAATGATGTAGGGCGGCTGCGTCCGCACGAGTTTTTCAGCCAGGTATTGGGGCCGCGGCGAGGCCGCGAGGCGCTGGTGACGCGGCTGGGCATGGATGCCCATGATCCCATTGATGAGTTTTTGAACCAGACCCTTGCCTATGAGGCAACCAATACGCCTTCCCTGCAGGACTTTGTGGCATGGATGGATGCGGATACCACGCAGATCAAGCGCGACCTGGACCAGAGCGGCAACAAGGTGCGCATCATGACCGTGCACGGTGCCAAGGGCCTTGAAGCCAATGTGGTCATTCTGCCAGACACAATTGTGACGGGGGCCGCAGGTGGACGGGCAGCATTGCTGACCCATGAAACCGGGCTGGTGACCTATAGCCCCAGCAAGACCGACGCAGACGCAGCCTCCGCCGCCGCCATACTGGCGCGCGAGCAGCGCGACAACGAGGAGTATCGGCGGCTGTTGTATGTGGCCATGACCCGCGCCATGGACCGGCTCTATATCGCCGCCTATCACGGCAAGACCAAGCCGCGCGAAACAAGCTGGTATGAGCGCGTGTATAAAATCCTTGAAGCCCAACCGCACGCGAAGACCGTGGATGTCGAGTTTGCCGATGGCCCCGCAACCGTGTTGCGACTTGAAAGCCCGCAGAAGGTTGCAGCGGCCCCCGACAAGGCGCACGACGCGGCGGCCGGCGCAGTAAACCTTCCCGATTGGGTCACGGCACGCGCGCCGGCAGATGCGGCACCCATGGGGCCGCTTGCCCCCTCCCTCATGCCATCGGATGAAGAAGGATCTGCCAGCGCCGCACTGCCGCCTGCCCTTTCCCCGCTGACCGGGTTTGGGCATGAAGCTGGCGTATCGCAGCGGTTTGCGCGCGGGCGGCTTATTCACACGCTGCTGCAGCATCTGCCGGACATTGCATCCAGGGACCGCCGACCGGCGGCACTTGCCTATCTCAAGGCCAACGCGGACCCGGCATTTGATGCATCAGCATGTGAAGGTATGGCCGACGAAGTGATGGCGGTGCTTGACGACCCGAAGTTTGCGCCGCTGTTTGCACCCGGCAGCCGTGCCGAAGTCGCGCTGGCCGGACGTATCATGTGGAAGGGCAAATCCGTGCCAGTGGCCGGACAAATAGATCGCCTCGCAGTCACACAAACCACCGTCATGATTGCGGACTACAAAACCAACAGGCCACCACCTGCTGACGTGAAGGGAGTTGCGCAGATTTATATCGACCAAATGGCAGCCTATCGGGCGCTGGTGGCGGCAGCCTATCCGGGCCGGCAGGTGAGATGCGCCCTGGTATGGACCGACGGGCCACGGCTGATGGATATTCCTGACTCACTGCTTATACAACAGCAAAAAACTGTGATTTAAGATATATCACATATTGTTAATGTGCTTGACCCTCCCGCCGGGCATTCCTACATTCACCCCAACACGAACCAACTGGTCTGCAACGCACCGCAGGCCGCCAGCCCCACAGATTTTTGGGGCTTTTTTCAGGAGATGTCGCATGGCTACGACCAAAGTGACGGACGACAGTTTTGAAGGCGACGTGATTGATGCATCCGGCCCTGTGCTGGTGGACTTCTGGGCTGAATGGTGCGGCCCATGCAAGCAAATTGCCCCGGCCCTGGAAGAACTCGCCAGCGAGATGAGTGGCAAACTCACGATTGCCAAAATCAACATCGACGAAAACCCCAACATTCCCACGAAGTACGGCGTGCGGGGCATTCCGACCATGATGATTTTCAAGGACGGTCAGGTTGCTGCCACCAAGGTTGGCGCGCAACCCAAGAGCAAGATCAGCGAATGGATTGAAGCCTCACTCTAACTTTTTCCCTCAAGGCAGTTCCTTGAGGCCGAGAACAACCAAGCCGATGGTCCTAAAGGACCATCGGCTTTTTCGTTGAGTGTTGGTTGCCGTTTCAGTAAGGCGGTGGGTTTTACATTGCCGGTGGTTTGCGCACCGGGCTATATCATTGAAGCCGCTACGTCTTTTGAAATAGCCCGGAAATACACCGATCCGGCACGCCGTTGCGCATGGCCCTTTGACGAGCGTGCGAAGTGTGGTGAAATTATCCCAACAAAACCAATGGGGAGACTAAGGCCGTGGAACAGCTCAGCGGAATGGACGCATCGTTTCTGTATTTTGAAACGAAGAACGCGCCAATGCATATCGGCTCGGTCGCCGTTTATGATCAGACCACGGTGCCCGGCGGCGTTCTGGCCTTCAAGGAAATACTGAAAAACTACGAAGCGCGCCTGCACCTGTCACGCGCCTTCCGCCAACGGTTGGCTTATGTGCCTGCCAATCTGGACCATCCCTACTGGTTTGAAGACCCTGATTTCGACATCGAGTTCCATGTGCGCCACATCGCGCTGCCGCACCCCGGTGACTGGCGGCAGTTGTGCATTCAAGTTGCCCGGCTGCACAGCCGCGCGTTGGATACCAACCGGCCGCTTTGGGAGTTTTATGTGCTGGAAGGCCTCGACAATGTTGAAGGCATTCCCAAGGGGTCGTTTGCCGTCGTTTCAAAGGTGCATCACGCCATCATTGATGGTGTGTCCGGCGCAGAAATGACCGCTGCCATTCACGACCTCAAGCCTGACGCCAAGCCAGAGCCGCCCAAAGAACCATGGGTGCCGGAACGCGAACCGCTGGCACTTGAGCTTTTGGCGCGCACGGCAGGCCACACGGCGGTGCAGCCGTTCCGACTAGCAAACGTAATCGCCCGGTCGGTTCCCGCATTGGCCCGTGCCGGCCTTAAAATGTCCACCGGCGATCTCAAATCGTCTGGTCCCGTGCCGCGCACACGCTTCAATGCCTGCGTCTCACCGCATCGGGTATTTGATGGCCGCAGCTTTGCCATCGACGATCTTAAGTTCATTCGCACTGTCGTGCCTGGTGCCACCATCAATGATGTGGTGCTGACCATCTGTGGCGGCGCGCTGCGTAAGTACCTTGAAGACAAAGAAGAGCTACCCGGCGACAGCCTGATTGCGATGACACCTATTTCAGTGCGCCCCCCGGAAAACCAGAAATCGGCCGGTAATCAAGTGTCAGCAATGACAGTTGCCGTTGGTTCCGACATTGCAGATCCGATGAAGCGTCTGGAAGCGGTTTTTGAACACACCACTGACTCCAAGGAACTGACCAACGCCGTTGGTGCCAAGACGATGACGGACTACACCCAGTTCATTCCGTCCACGACAGCCGGGCTGGCGGCACGGCTTTATACAGGCCTTGGACTTGCCAACCGCATGACGCTGCCGATGAACTGCGTCATCACCAATGTTCCCGGACCCAATATCCCGCTCTACATGACCGGCGCACGTCTGGTCACGCAGTTTGGTCTTGGGCCCATTCTGGATGGCATGGGCCTCATCATGCCGGTGTTCAGCTATGGCGGGCAGATTACTATCTCGCTTACGTCATGCCGTGAGATGGTGCCGGATCCTGCGTTCTTCGCACAGTGCATTCAGGAGAGCTTTGACGAGCTGATGGCTGCTGCAAAAACCCGTGCGGCATCACCAAAGTTCAAGAAAATGATGGCGGCCTCGCCAAAGAAACGGGCGTCGCTGACCCGTTCAGCGGTACCTGCGCATCAATCCGATACAAGTCTCGGCAGCCGCACCACGGACGAGCTACCTGTCGCTAAGGCACAAACAAAGGCAAAGGCCAAAACAAAGGCGAAGCGCAAAACGACGGCCAAGAAAAAGACAGCCACGAAGAAGAAACCTGTTTCGGCAAAAGCCAAGGCCACCGCCGCTACGACGGACACAAAGGTTGTGCCATTGCGCGCTGCTGAATAGCCGACACACGCCTTGCCGCAGAGATCTTGCCGCCGAAATCGGGCAAATCAAAGAGGGGCTGCCGTCTGATCGGCCGTCCCTTTTTTTGTTTCGGCCACGCGCAGCGTTTTAGCGGCCGAAATTGCGTGCCAGGACTTCACCTGCCAGATAGAGCGACCCGCAGATGACAATCCGTGGGCTTGGTTCTGTTTTTGCCGCGAGGGCCAGCGCCTCCTCAATACTCGCCATCGGCGTTGCTTCCAGTCCGGCCTCTCGTGCGAGCAGCGCCACATCGCCGGCACTTCGCGCATTTTCCTGACCCGGAATACCAACCGTGAGGACGCGGGAAGCAAGGCCCTGAAAGGCATCGAAGAAACCGCCAGTATCCTTGGATGCCATCATGCCACTCACAAGCACAAGCGGACGCGGATTGGTATCTTCAAGGTCTGCGAGCGTTTCGGCAATGACCTCACCAGCCGCTGGATTGTGACCACCATCAAGCCAGAGTTCCGCCCCTTTGACACTTTCGGCAAGCAGGCCTGCGCTCAGCCTTTGCATACGTGCAGGCCACTCCACGCGCTCCAACCCCGCAGCAATGGAAGCCTCTTCAATGCCCCCAAACGCCCGTGCCGCCGCAATTGCTGTTGCCGCATTCGCAATCTGGTGGCGACCCCGCAGGCCGGGCATCGGCAGGTCCAGTAAGCCGGTTTCATCCTGAAACACGAGTCGTCCATGCTCTTCACAGGCTGTGAACTCCTGCCCGAAGCGGGCGAGCGGCACCGCGAGGGACATTGCCTGCTCTTCAATAACACCAAGCGCATCGTCCGTCTGCGGAGCAATAATAGCTGGCACACACCGCTTCAAAATGCCGGCTTTTTCGCCGGCGATTTTTGCCACTGTGTCGCCGAGAAAACTTTGATGATCGAGCGACACGGGCGTGATGACACATACCTTCGGTGTCGCGACAACGTTGGTGGCATCAAAGCGACCACCCAGCCCGACTTCCAGCAACACAATATCGGCAGGCACGCGCGAGAACGCCAGAAAGGCTGCGGCCGTGGTGATTTCAAAGAAGGTAATCGCCTCGCCCGCGTTGGCGGCCTCACAGTCCGCGAGCAACTTCGCCAGCGCATCCTCATTCACTGGTGCGCTCGTACCGGCATCCGTTGCCAGGCGGATGCGTTCGTGGAAGTTCACAAGATGCGGCGACGTATATGCGTGCACACGCAGCCCCTGCGCTTCGCACATGGCCCGCAGATAGGCCACAACGGAGCCTTTGCCGTTTGTTCCCGCGACGTGAATCACCGGTGGCAGGTTTTGCTGTGGATTGCCCAGCGCTGCCAAAAGGCGTTCAAGCCGCCCCAGTGACAGGTCTATGAGTTTGGGGTGCAGGCCCGTGAGCCGCTCCAGAATCGCGTCGCTCGGCTGCCGTCGGGCTTCAGACGGCGGCGCATAGGGCGGCGACCCTGCGGGTGTTTTTCCACCTGATGGCTCAGACGATTTGGATGGCGGATTGCTCACAGGCGCTGGTTTCTAGGCACCATCTGCAGCAGGCGCTGCCTGGGATGCCTGATAGGGCACCGGGGCGTTGGCGGTTTTCGGCGCAGCGGGCGCTGCAACTGACTCCACCATCAAAAGCGATACAAGCCGTGTCAGCGTTTCGCGCATGTCGCCGCGCTTCACCACCATATCGACCATGCCGTGATCGAGAAGATATTCAGCGCGCTGGAAGCCATCCGGCAGCTTCTCGCGGATGGTCTGTTCAATCACGCGCGGGCCCGCAAAGCCGATGAGGGCACCCGGCTCGGCAATGTGGACATCGCCCAGCATGGCGTAAGACGCGGTGACACCACCCGTTGTCGGGTCCGTCATCACCACGATGTAGGGCAGCCCTGCTTCTCGCACCATCTGCACAGCAACCGTTGAGCGCGGCATCTGCATCAGGGACAAAATGCCTTCCTGCATACGCGCACCCCCGGCGGCGGCAAAAATGATGAGGGGCGCGCGGTGCTCAACCGCAAGCTCGGCACCCTTCACAATGCTCTCACCTGCCGCCATGCCGAGCGAGCCGCCCATAAAGGCAAAGTCCTGCACCAGTACAACAGATTTGTGCGCACCAAGCTGGCCAAGGGCGATCGTCACTGCATCCTTTTCGCCGGTCTTGGCGCGGGCCTCTTTCAGGCGGTCGGTGTATTTACGCTGGTCGCGAAACCTGAGTGGATCTGCGGGCACGTCCGGCATCGGGATTTTCTCCCATTTGCCTTCGCCGAAGAGTCCGTCGAGGCGCTCCTGTGCGCCGATGCGCCCGTGAAAACCACAGTTGGTACAGACCTGAAGATTTTCTGCGAGGTCACGGTGGAAAATCATCTCACCGCAGTTCTTGCACTTGTGCCAGAGATTGTCCGGCGTATCGCGTTTGGCGGAGAGAAAAGTACGGATTTTTGGCCGCACTACATTATCAAGCCAACTCATCTCAACATCTCCCAACCATCTCTTGTGCCGTGCCATCCGACAGTGCCGGAGAAATCAGGCAAAAACTTGAAGCGGTTATTCCGCCGCGTGTGCACCATCGGCAAGGCTGCGCACCAGCGCCAGAACATTCTCAACTGTGCCCGCTGTTGCGCGTCCCTGCACGTCCAGACTTGCCGCCACACACTCCACCAGCGCAGAGCCTACCACGGCACCGTCAGCCACGCCTGCCATTGCGCACGCCTGTTGCGGTGTCTTGATGCCAAAGCCAATGGCAAC
The DNA here is from genome assembly GCF_040219635.1 of Pyruvatibacter sp. NCBI lineage: Bacteria > Pseudomonadati > Pseudomonadota > Alphaproteobacteria > Hyphomicrobiales > Parvibaculaceae > Pyruvatibacter > Pyruvatibacter sp. Next base: position 914,543 of record NZ_JAVJSC010000003.1, on the reverse strand, counting down.
CGGCAGGTCAGTTGAGGCTTTAACCCGCTTTACCGCTTCGGCCACCTTATTAGTATCCGCAGACGCCGAACCTGTGATGCCCGCAATAGACACGTAATAGACAAAGCCAGACGTGTTGGCGAGGACCGCAGGAAGGCGTTTTTCGTCGGTTGTCGGTGTTGCCAGACGAATGAAGTTGATGCCAGCCTGCATCGCTGGAAGGCACAGTTCGTCGTCTTCTTCCGGCGGCAGATCGACAACAATCAAACCGTCAACGCCCGCAGCCTTTGCGTCAGCCAGAAAACGTTCTACGCCGTAGATATAGATGGGGTTGTAATAGCCCATCAGCACAATCGGTGTTGTGCCGTCGTCGTTTCTGAATGCCCGCACAAGATCGAGTGTCTTTATCATTGTTGCGCCAGCGTCCAGCGCGCGCTTGCCGGAAGCCTGTATGGCCGGGCCATCCGCCATTGGGTCTGAAAACGGCATACCAAGTTCAATGATGTCTGCACCGGCGGCAGGCAGACCCCGTACGATTTCAAGCGATGTGTCGGCGTCCGGATCACCGGCGGTGACGAAAGCCACAAAGGCTTTTTTGCCCTGGCCTTTGAGGTCGGCAAACCGGGCTTCAATACGAGTGGTCATTGCCTAGAGTTCCACACCCAAGTAGCCCGCAACAGCAAAAACATCCTTGTCACCCCGGCCGCACAAGTTCATCACCATCAGATGATCGCGGGGCAAAGTGGGTGCCAGTTCTTTCACCTTTGCCAAGGCGTGGCTCGGCTCAAGGGCGGGGATAATGCCTTCGAGTTTCGTGCACATCTGAAACGCATCAAGCGCCTCGTTGTCGGTAGCTGACAGATATGTGACGCGGCCCTGATCCTTGAGCCATGCGTGTTCGGGGCCAATGCCGGGATAATCCAGACCCGCGGAGATTGAATGGCCTTCGGTGATCTGGCCGTCGGCGTCCTGCAAAAGGTAAGTACGGTTGCCGTGCAGCACGCCGGGCGACCCGCCTGTCAGCGAGGCTGCGTGCTCGCCGGGCTTGTCCACGCCGTGCCCCGCCGCTTCAACGCCATAGATATCAACCGATGGCTCGTCAAGAAAATCGTAGAACAGCCCCATGGCATTTGAACCGCCACCAATGCATGCCACCAGCGAATCCGGCAGACGACCTTCGCGCTCCATCATCTGTGTACGGACTTCCTTGCCAATGACTGACTGGAAGTCGCGCACAAGCTCAGGATACGGGTGCGGACCTGCGACGGTGCCGATAATGTAGAAAGTACCCTCTACGTTGGTTACCCAGTCGCGCAGGGCTTCGTTCATGGCATCCTTCAGGGTGCCGGTGCCAGATGTAACCGGCACCACTTCCGCACCCAGCAATTTCATGCGGAATACGTTGGGCGCCTGGCGCTCAATGTCGGTTGCGCCCATATAGATCGTACACGGAAAACCAAAGCGGGCAGCGACCGTAGCAGTCGCAACGCCGTGCTGACCGGCTCCGGTTTCAGCGATGATGCGCTTTTTACCCATGCGTTTGGCAAGCAAAATCTGGCCAAGGCAGTTGTTGATCTTGTGGCTGCCTGTATGGTTCAACTCATCGCGCTTGAAGTAGATTTTGGCTCCGCCCAGATGTTCCGTCAGGCGCTCCGCAAAATAGAGCGGGCTGGGACGGCCGGCATAGTGCTGCGAATAGTCCTGCAGCTCCTGCGCGAATGTCGGGTCCAGCCTGGCGGCACGGTAGGCCTCATCAAGTTCCAGCACGTTGGGCATCAGGGTTTCAGCTACAAAGCGGCCACCGTAAATGCCGAAATGGCCGGTATCGTCCGGACCCGTCCTAAACGAGTTTGGCATATCCGCTGAAGAGGCTGACGCGCTCACTGACATATCCTTTCACGCCGCGCCGGTGCTTATGCCCGCGCTGCAGCGGCAAAATCCTTGATCCGCCGGGGATCTTTCATGCCCGGCGCGCTCTCAACGCCGGATGCGACATCAACAGCCGTTGCCCCGGAAATCCGGATGGCCTCGGCCACGTTATCGGCATCCAGCCCGCCGGAGAGCATCCACGGGCATGTGCTCGTGAAGCCTGCCAACAGGTTCCAGTCAAAGACCAGCCCATTGCCGCCGGGCAAGGCATTAGCGAGTGATTTAGGGGGTTTGGCGTCAAACAGCAACCAGTCAGCCACACCTTCGTAAAGATGGGCTTTTTGCACGTCGTCAGCATTTTCCACTGACAAAGCCTTGATGACCGGCAGGCTGTACTTTGCCCTGGTCTGTGCCACACGCTCAGGGCTTTCGCGCCCATGCATCTGAATGAGATCTGGGGATACGGTAGCAATGATGGCATCGAGTTCAACGTCATCCGCATCGAGAACGAGAGCGACGGACTGGACATGCGGGGTGAGCGCCGACACCAGCTCGCCGGCACGCTGGGGCGTTACATAGCGGGTGCTTTTTTCAACAAAGTTGAAACCCGCCATATCGGCCTTGATGTCATTGACCGCTGTTACCGCCTCCAGCGTGGTAAGGCCGCAAATCTTGATGACGGGCGCAGTCATTTACAGGCCCAGTTCAGCAGCAATGCTGCGGGCGGCTGCGGCGGGGTCTTCAGCGGCTGTGATGGGTCTGCCGATAACCAACACATCCGCCCCCAGTGCGCGCGCCTGTGCCGGGGTCATGACGCGCTTCTGGTCGCCGATATCAGCCCCTGCCGGGCGGATGCCGGGGACGATGAGTTTGAAGTCGGGGCCCAAATCAGCGCGCAGGGTTTCAATTTCGAGGGCGGAACATACAACGCCATCCAGCCCTGCCTGCGCTGTTTGCTCCGCGAGGCGGCGGACATAATCCGTTGTGGAAAGACTGTTGCCCTGACTTTTTATGTCGGACTGGTCCAGGCTGGTCATCATGGTGACGCCAATCATCATCGGGCGCTTGCCGTCTGGGGCGTCGTCAGCGGCGGCCTTTGCGGCGCGCATCATGGCCATGCCGCCCTGCGCGTGGACGTTGAGGATTGCCGGTGCCAGCGGCAACAAAGAACGTACGGCACCCGCCACGGTGTTGGGAATGTCGTGCAGCTTGAGATCAAGGAAAACCGGGCGGCCTTCCCTGGCGACAATGCCGTAGCCCTCAGGGCCTGCTGCCATGAAAAACTCAAGACCCAGCTTGATGCCACCTACAGCCGCGCCCAAATCGCGCGTGAGTTTCGCGGCCTTGTCAGGCGACGGGGTGTCGAGGGCGCAGAAAACCGGATTTTCAAGTGTGCTCATGGGCTGGCTTATAGCAGCACCGCACGCATGGCCCCAACTCCTGAACGCAAAAGGCTGCTATGCCCTGCGAAAGCCGCGCAGAACGATGAGCAGCAACAGTGTCGTGATAGCCGCGGCGACATAGGCCACATAGGCCTCAGGAGCGGCCAGCGGATATGCCTTAAGAATGATCCCGACAAGGCCCCAGATGGCGGCCGCGGCGTACCAGATCAGACCGCGCAAACGCAGGAGCATAGGCACAGCGACCAGAGCAGCGGCACCGAGCACAAGCGCAACATATTGCCATTCCTGCAGACCAAAGGGCGCAAGCGCATAATCGCGCAGCACGCCTGAGACATTGAGGGCCGTTGCAAGCGTCAGCCACCCCGCATACAGCCCCAGCAACGGCAAGACGACAGTTTGCCGGACAGTGTTCCGGGTCTCGTCGCCCGTCTTGAAGGCGACGACGAGGATCCGCAGGGAAATCACCAGCATGATGACAATGATTGTGGCGAGAACGATGTTAGGCCCCTCGAACTGGGCAACGAGCATCCATGCGGTGGACAGACCAAACAGCATCCAGGTGCCGGTGCCAATTGCGCGGTAAAGTGGCGATGTGCGGGCAGATGGAAGCGCCTGCATCACGGCGTAGATAAGGCCGAGCAGAAAAATCAGACCCCAGATGGAAAACGCGTATCCGGCAGGTACTTCCAGCGGCGACGATACGCCGTCACGCGCGCCGACCGTGATGCCAAAACCCAGCGCAGGCATGGCGGGTGCAAGCGCTTGCGAAATGGCGGTTACAATGTTGAGGACCTGGCGGCGTTCGTCTGACATTGGGGCAGTCTCCCGGAGCAACAGTTCAATAGGTTACGGAACATGCTGCTCCGGGGATCACATTTCTGGCGTGCTAGCCGAGATAGGCCAGAAGCTCGCGCACGATCATGACCATCAGCAAAATCCAGCCCAGAGCGAATAGCGGGAAGCGGATGGCGACCGCATTTGAAGTCCACTGCCATAGCGAATGGACAACGCGGGACGCAACAAAGCCCCAGGCGCAATACATGTGGATCTGGTCAGCACTGCCGCTGACGATGACTGCCAGGACCACGGCATAGAACACAACCGGAACTTCAAAAAGGTGGTTGTAGTTATCTGCCATCTGACGCGGGCGCGTTGGGAGCACGGAAAGTGCGTCCGTGTGTTTTGCGTCGTCCGGCTTAAGGCCGGCGGCGTTCATGGCCCCCAGCCGCACAAAAGTCATGATGATCCATGTGATGGCGGTCCAGGCAGCCATGACGTAAAGCGCGCCCAGCATATCGCCTGAATAGGTGGCGGAGGCTGTGACGGTGTTGACGATGTCTTCCATTTTTTCCTCTCCTCTTTTGCTTTTTGGTTCTTAGTTAGGCAGGTAGCGCGGTGCGTCTCCATCAATGGTAACGCGGTGCATCATGCGGTGCTGCGGGAAGTAATCGGCGATGGCGTAGTGCTGGGTGCAGCGGTTATCCCAGAAGGCTACCGAGTTTTTCTGCCAGCGGAAGCGACACTGGAACTCCGGCAACTTGATGTGCTCGTGCAGGAACGCAAGCAGAGCATCGCTCTCCTTGGTTTTCATGTCCTTGATGCGGACCGTGAAACTGGAATTGACGAAGATGCCGTTCTTGCCGGTGACAGGGTGTGTGCGGATAACCGGATGTTCAGCGGCTGGATGCTTCTGACGCTCGGTGTCCATTTTGCCATCGCCCTGATTTCGATACAGGCGACCGGACTTGCCAAACACATGTTCAAAATCATGCACCGCTGTCAGCTCGCCGAGCAGGCGCTGCATCTTGTCAGAGAGCGCATCATAAGCGGCATACATGCTGGCCCACATGGTGTCGCCGCCGGTATCCGGCATCACTTTGGCGTGCAGGACAGAACCAAGCGGCGGCTCCGCCATGAAGGTGACATCGGTGTGCCAGTTGTTGAGATCGGGCGGACGTTTTTCGCCATGTTCAATGACGATGATCTCCGGGTGATCGTCGCCCAGATTGGGCGCAAAAGGATGCACCTGCAGGTGGCCGAACCGACCGGCAAAATCCTTGTGCTGCTGGGGCGTGATCTCCTGGTCGCGGAAAAAGATGACGCCGTGTTCCATCAGCGCATCGTGGACGACGGTGAAGGTTTCATTTCCCAACGGCTGGCGCATATCCACGCCGGAAATTTCCGCGCCAATGGTCGGCGTCAGCCGATCAATCGTAATGGCGTTGCTCATGAAGCCCGCCTCCCCTCATCAGTTTCCTCCAGCTGCGCCGTTCTTTTGGTGGCGGTCGTCAGCGTTTGGAAAAAGCATACCGTGAGAAAAGCGCCGAGTCAGGCTTTGTATTTTCAGACTTGGGTGACCCAGAAATCAGTCACCCTCACGCATCCCCGGACTTGATCCGGGGTCCACTCTCTTTCGCTGCGGTGTGTGGTATCTGCGAGTAGGCCCCGGATCAAGTCCGGGGACGCGGAGCTTTTCGAGTGTGTGGCGCGCCTTCGGTTAGTATGTGGCTTTGGGTACAGCATTGAAAATGCCGAAAGATCCAGATCTATGTCTGCCTGAAAGACTTGCGCCACATGTGCAGACGGTCGTTTTTCACAACATCGCAATCCAGCATGAAATCGGCCAGTTCCGCCATGAGCCGGGCGAACTCAGCTCTGTTAACGTCGGATAGTGGCGACGATGAGAACGCCTGATCGGCGATCGAACCAGCTCCACCCCAGATGTTATTGGAATTGAGTGCTAATAGGAATTCCTGCTCGGAGTCGTGTTCAAGTGTTTCACGAAGCAACGCGGCATGATCTGGATAAGCGGCAGATTCGAATAGGTCACCCAGCCGTGAAACCACATCTCTCCCCTTGTTCATCGCGATGCTATGTCCGCTCAAACGCGAGTGTGGCCGCTGCCAGGTCCTCCAGCGCAGTGCCGACTGACTTAAACAGCGTGATCTGGTCATGGTAGCGGCGGCCGGCTTTTTCGCCGCGGGCCAATTCATAGAGGTCAGCGGTGATGTCGTCGGCTGAGATTATGCCTGCTTCCATGGGCGCGGTGATGTCACCTGCCTCGGCCATGGCCCCGGCGCGGGTATCGACAAACAGGCGGGCGCGAGAAATGGCCGTGTCATCCACTTCGCGCATGTCCTGCCGATAGCCACCGACCAGATCAAGATGTACACCGGGCTGTAGCCAGTCGCCTTTGACAAGCGGCTGCGTGCTGCCGGTGGCGGTGCAGATTATGTCAGCGCCGCGTACGGCGCCTTCAAGGTCAGTGGTGGCGGCGACCTTCAGGTCCGGGCGGGTAAGGCGCTTTGCGAGTTTTTGAGCCGTTGCAGGGGTACGGTTCCAGACCAGCACGTTGCAGATGGGGCGGGCTTGTGCGTGGGCTCGTATGAGGTGCGGTGCCAGCGCGCCTGCGCCGACCATCAGCAAGCGTTGCGCGTCCTGCCGGGCGAGGTAGCTTGCGGCCAGCGCGGAGGCTGCCGCTGTGCGACACGCAGTCAAGGTTGGCGCATCCATCAGGCCGACAGGCTCGCCCGTACGTCCCGACATCAGCACATAAACGCCAGTAAGCGAGGGGACTTTGTGCTGGCGGTTCTCAGGGAACACCGCTTGCACCTTGACGCCGATGAAACCGCGCCGCCCGCGCATATCGCCTGCACGCGCTGTGCCCTTCACCCAAGCAGGCATGAGCATCAGGTCGCCACCGCCAGGTTCGCCGTCGCCCAGATGTGACGAGATGTGGTGGATGGTACGCGGCGGGCTCGCAATATCGTCGCGAAATGCGCTGCGCAGCCGCTCCATCAACGAGCGGACATCAAGCGCTTCTGAAAGCTCAGCCGCCGTTACGAGGCGCATGTGCTACTGGCGCAGTTCCGATGGGCTGGAGTGCCAATGCCGTGCCGGTTGCAGGCGTGTTGGCGTTGGCAGCAGTCGTCTGTTTTTGCACACGCTTTAGTTCGCGCTTGGCAACGCGCTCCTCCCGACGGTGGCCGCCCTGCCCGATCCATGCACCAAGCCCGCCTGCCAGCAACCCGGCCAGAAACGCTGCAAGGATCACAACGAACAGCGGTACGGTGACCGCCAGCGCCGGGCGCGTGTCCGAAAACGGATCAAGACTGAACTGGACCGGGGTGAGATTGGCCAGCGTCAAAACAATACCAATCAGCGCGCAGGGAACGAGGATGAACAAGGTCTTGAGTTTCACGTCATACAGCTTTCGCGCGAAGGGTCAGATTTTGAAGTGTGGACCACGGCAGAAGCGCAGAAGGTGCGAATTATTCACCTGCCGCCACACCTGATGGCATGTCGCGTTCAGCTTCACGGAATCCATCAGTCGTGCCCGCTTCGTCGTTCGCAGCCTTCGCTCCCAGCGGACGCTTATTGAGGCGTTCACGCAGCTCCTTGCCGGTTTTGAAGAAGGGCACACACTTGGCGTCAACTTCCACAGGCTCGCCGGTGCGCGGGTTACGGCCGGTGCGAGCGGGGCGCGTTTTGACCGAGAACGCGCCAAAGCCGCGCAGTTCAACCCGGTCACCATTGGCCAGTGCCTGCGAAATCTCCTCGAAGATTGTGCCGACAATGCGCTCAACGTCACGCTGATAAAGATGCGGATTGGCTTGCGCCAAACGCTGCACGAGTTCTGACTTAATCATCAGGTTCTTGCCTCTGTTTCCTGAGGCTGAACGATGCCTGACACGACGGGGGGCGTCAAGTTGCAGACGTGCAAACTAGGTAGCCTTTTCAAAGGCTTATACATTTTCAGCAGTGCGGCAGGCGATTTGGTGACGCCGGTGTCATTTTGACGCATCACAGTGGAGGCGGGGCGTAAAACACCAATGGCGGCAGGGGTTTACCTGCCGCCATTGTGCAACTTGTGTGTTTTTCGCAGGGTCAGCCTGAAAAATCAGGCGGACCGGCAACGTAGGCTGACTTATTCGTCGTCCTTGCCCTTGAGGGCTGCACCCAGAATATCGCCCAGTGAGGCACCTGAATCGGACGAGCCATACTGCTCCACCGCTTCTTTTTCCTCCGCAATTTCCTTGGCCTTGATCGACAGGGAGACGCGACGGCCAGCCTTGTCGATCTGTGTGACGCGGGCATCGATCTTGTCGCCCACATTGTAACGGTCCGGGCGCTGCTCGGAACGGTCCCGGCTCAGTTCGGAGCGGCGGATGTAGGACGTAAACTTCTCCTCACCCACAGACACTTCAAGGCCGTTTTCTTCCACATTGGTGACGGTCACGGTAATGACTTCACCGCGGCGGATGTCGCCAACGCTTTCAAACGGATCACCGCCAAGCTGCTTGATGCCCAGCGAAATACGCTCCTTGTCCGGGTCCACATCCAGAACGGTGGCTTTCACCATGTCGCCCTTGTTGTACTCGGCAATGGCTTCTTCGCCGGGACGGTTCCAGTCGAGGTCCGAAAGATGGACCATGCCGTCCACATCGCCGTCGAGCCCAACGAACAAACCAAACTCGGTGATGTTCTTGATCTCGCCTTCGACTTCGGTGCCCGTCGGGTAGCGGTCGAGGAACGATGACCACGGGTTGTCGAGGCACTGCTTGAGGCCAAGCGAAATGCGACGTTTCACCGGGTCGACTTCCAGCACCATCACTTCCACTTCCTGCGAAGTGGAAACGATCTTGCCCGGATGAACGTTCTTCTTGGTCCAGCTCATTTCAGAGACGTGAACCAGACCTTCAACCCCTGGCTCAAGCTCAACGAATGCGCCGTAATCAGTGATGTTGGTGACGCGACCCTTGATCTTCATATCGACCGGATACTTCGCTTCAACTCCATCCCATGGATCAGCTTCAAGCTGCTTCATGCCAAGCGAAATGCGCTGTGTATCCTGATTGACCTTGATGACCTGCACATTGACCGACTGGCCGATGGACAGGACGTCTGTCGGATGGTTGACGCGACGCCATGCAATGTCGGTGACGTGGAGCAGGCCATCAACGCCGCCCAGATCAACGAATGCGCCGTAGTCCGTGATGTTTTTCACCACGCCTTCAAGCACCTGACCTTCAGTGAGGTTCTCGACCAACTCTGCACGCTGTTCGGCACGAGTTTCTTCCAGAACGGCGCGGCGGGATACAACGATGTTGCCGCGGCGGCGGTCCATCTTCAACACCTGGAAGGGCTGGGGAATGTTCAACAGCGGAGTGATGTCGCGCACCGGGCGGATGTCCACCTGGCTGCCGGGCAGAAACGCGACCGCGCCGCCCAGGTCAACTGTAAAGCCGCCTTTGACGCGACCGAAGATGTGGCCTTCCACACGCTCCTGCTTTTCAAAGGCCTGCTCAAGCACTTCCCAGGCTTCTTCGCGGCGGGCTTTATCGCGGGAGAGAACAGCCTCCCCCATCGCGTTTTCCACGCGCTCGAGATAGACCTCAACAATATCGCCAACCTTGATGTTGGCGTCCTGTCCGGGGGTTGCAAACTCTTTCAAAGGCACGCGGCCTTCGGTTTTAAGGCCCACGTCCACAATCGCCATGTCGTTTTCGACGGCGGTGACAGTGCCTTTAACAACATAACCCTCGGTCATGTTGGTGGATTCCAGGCTCTCCATCAGGAGGGCTTCAAAATCGTCTGTGCTGGGGTTCAGGCCGGGATCGGCGGCTGTTTGAGACATATAGGTGGTAGCTCCAATTTGATCGATTTTTCGGGCCGCACGGTTGTCTCCGGCGGTCTTCCGCTTGATTGCGGCTTTATTGGTCGTTGTACGACCCAATAAAAAAGGCGCGAAATCTCCCGGTTTTGGGGTCAATCACACCTTGCGACGGCGAATAAAGTGAGTGGCGTCAGACAGCGGTTCGTTAAGAGCATGTCCCCTTAAAAACGTGACTATCGCCGCCCGACAATATCGAGCGCCGCTTGGATCGCCGCTTCTATACTCAAATTGGTGGTATCGAGCAAGGTGGCATCAGGTGCCTGAACCAGCGGCGATGCAGCGCGTTCAGAGTCCCGCCGGTCACGCTCACGCAGGTCTTCCAGCACCTCTTGCGGGGTCAAGTCGGGAGTGTTGCCCTTCAACTCCAGCCACCGTCGGTGAGCGCGGGCATCATCAGACGCTGTAACAAACAGTTTTACGTCCGCATCCGGGCACACAACCGTGCCGATGTCGCGCCCGTCCATCACCACGCCCGCTTTGCCTTTTGGCGGGTGCTTGGCGATGCGGCGCTGGGTTTCCAGAAGTTCTGCGCGCACCGCCGGTTTGGCCGCCACCAATGATGCGGCCGCTCCCACCTCACGGGTGCGAATGGCAACGGGGTCAATCGCATCAACGTCCAGCGTCTTTGCTGCCGTCACAGCGTCTGTTTCATCGGCAGGGTTACCATCAGCGCAGATCACTGCGTGGGCGACCGCGCGATAGAGTGAGCCGGTGTCGAGATACGCAAGGTTCAGCACCTCGGCAACGTTGCGTGCGATGGTGCCCTTGCCGGCCGCCGCGGGTCCATCAATGGCAATTACGAGGCTCCTGGTCGCTGTATCATCAGCCATTGGCGCAACATCAACCATTGGCGGGCGCAATCTGCGCGCCCAGACCGGTCATCAGGTCACGGAAGGCGGGAAAGCTGGTGGCGATCATCGTCGCATCATCAATGCTCACGGCGGATTTTGCCGCCAGCCCTGCAACAAGACCGGACATGGCAATACGGTGATCCATGCCTGTGGCCACATGGCCGCCACCCGCGATGACACCACCTGCACCGGTAACGATCATGCCGTCTTCAAGCTCGCGCACCTGCGCGCCGCAGGCCTGTAGCATTGCCACGGTGGCCGAGATGCGGTCGCTTTCCTTGACCCGCAGTTCTTCAAGGCCACGCATGGTGGTTTTGCCCTGCGCAAACGCAGCGGCAACAGCGAGCACAGGGTATTCGTCGATCATTGAGGCGGCACGTTCCGGCGGCACATCAATGCCTGTAAGCGCAGAATGACGGGCACGAATGTCGGCCACCCGCTCCCCGCCTTCCTCGCGCTCGTTTTCAAACGTGATGTCCGCCCCCATCTCCTGAAGCGTTGTGAACAGCCCGGCGCGCAGCGGGTTTATCATCACGTCTGTTGCCACTACATCAGACCCTTCGACCAGCAGGGCCGCAACCAGAGGAAAAGCCGCCGATGAAGGGTCTGCAGGCACCGAAATAGCAGCAGGCGTCAATTCGCACTCACCTGTGACATGCACCGCATGAATGCCGTGCGGGCCTTCTTCAACTGATACGTGGCACCCAAAGGCGCGCAGCATGTTTTCGGTGTGATCGCGGGTGCGGACAGGCTCCAGCACGGTGGTTTGTCCGGGTGCGGACAAGCCGGCGAGCAACACAGCTGATTTCACCTGCGCGGAGGCCACCGGCAATGTGTAGGTGATGGGCAGGGGCGGTCGTGCACCGGTAAGCGTCAATGGCAGGGTGCCCGCTGCCGGGCCTGCAAAAGTTGCACCCATCAACGCCAGCGGAGTTGTGATGCGGCGCATCGGGCGGCGCGACAGGCTGGCATCACCAATGAAAGTTGCTGCAATCGGATGGCCCGCTACAACGCCCATCATCAGGCGGCAGCCGGTGCCGGAATTGCCAAAATCAAGGGCGCCCGTTGGTTCTGCCAGCGCGCCGATGCCAACACCGTCAACCGTCCAATGGCCGCCGCCGCAATCTGTCGCGCGGGCTCCCAATGCATTGACGGCACCAGCGGTAGCCAATACGTCGTCGCTCTCAAGCAGGCCATGCACCTGCGTGCGGCCCACGGCCAACGCGCCCAGAATGAGTGCCCGATGCGACATCGACTTGTCGCCCGGCACGCGGACAGTTCCTTTCAAAGGGCCTGCACAGGCGGCGCGCCAGGGAGATTGGGGGGTGTGGGCGTGAGGGGACATGCGGCCTTACAGGTCTGGCGTGGTGGGTTTCAGCGTGCGCAAATTGTCTCCCTTACCAAATATAAGGGCGTTAGCGCGCATTTCTCTTTTGACAGTCCCCAATGATCGTGGCAATGGGAAAACCCTTGTCGGCGGAAACGTCCGCCGCAGCCCGAATTATGTCAGGCGGAAACCTCCGCCGCATCCAGAATTGCTTGAAAGAGGCTTGCCCGTGCCAAAGCCCGAATGGGGAACGAAGCAGCTTTGTCCTGAATGCGGGGCGAAGTTCTATGACTTCAAGAAAGATCCCATCCATTGCCCGAAATGCGACTACGAATGGCCCCAGGCAGCACCGCCAAAGCCGCGTCGTGGCGCCAAGGCAAAAGCCAAGGAAGCCGAAGCCAAGGAAGCCGAAGAAGAAGAGGCTGAGGAACTGGAAGACGAGGACGATGTTGAGGACGACGGCACCGAAAGCCTCGACGAGGTGGCGACCGGCGAGAAAAAGACATCATCCGGGCGCAAGCGCGCACCCAGCCTTGACGATGATGAGGACGAGGATGAAGAGGACGATGACGATCTGCCGGATCTGGGCGACGACGATATAGATACCGACCTTGATGACGATGACGAGGACGACGACACTTTCCTCACCGATGATGATGAGGACGACGATGACCTGTCAGACGTCATCCCCGGTAAGAAAGATAACGACTAGCGATAGCGAGATGAGCAACACATTGCTCATCCAGCAGCACTAAATGGCTGCTTGAAATGAACCGGGCGCAGACGTAATGTCCCGCCTCTTTCAAAGGGCGCACCCCCAAGTGCCGTCCTGACACCGCCCGCACAGAGAATGTGCCGCGTGGAATGTGCCACGCGCGGTCAAACCTGAACTTCAGGGGCCATAGCTCAGTTGGGAGAGCGCTTGCATGGCATGCAAGAGGTCGGCGGTTCGATTCCGCCTGGCTCCACCATTTCTCACTAACGGAAAACCCGCGTCGCTTGGTTCCTGCGTGGAGGTCAACCAAAGCCCTGCCTGCGGTCGCAGACTTGTTCCGGTTCAAGGGTTAACCTGCCCCCTTCGCCCTTTCTCCAAATGACGGCATGACAACGCCGGACATCTGGAGACTGCTGCCCTGAACAAAATGGGGCATCCGACACTCACTATTGGACTATGGTTCGCCCAGTCGCGTTTTCGTCTTACCGGAAGGCCTTTGCCTATGAGCATCCTTGTCGCGCTGCACCACGTCACCGAGTATCGATACGACAAGTCGGCAGCGCTGGGAACGCAAACGATCCGCCTTCGGCCAGCTCCGCATGTCCGCTCCAATATCCAGTCCTATTCCCTGAAAGTTTCGCCAAAGGACCATTTCATAAACTGGCAGCAGGACCCTTTTGGCAACTTTCTGGCCCGCGTCGTCTTTCCGGAGCCGGTGCGTAATTTCAAGATTGAAGTAGACCTGCTTTCTGAAATACGCGTGTTCAATCCTTTCGACTTTTTTCTTGAAGACTATGCCAAGGACTTTCCCTTTTCGTATGAGAAAGACCTTCGTGACGAACTGGCCCCCTATCTGGAAATCAAGGAGGGCGATCCGGCCCTGATGGCCTGGATTGATACCCTCGACCGCAAACCACAAAGCATCATCGATTTTCTGGTCGCCGCCTGCCAGAAACTGAGTGGCTCCCTAAAATACGTGGTGCGGCTGGAACCAGGCATTCAGGGGTGCGATGAAACCCTGCAACTGGGCAGCGGATCATGCCGCGATATGGCGTGGCTGCTGTGCCAGGCCCTTCGGCACCTTGGTCTGGCAACACGATTTGCGTCCGGGTATCTCATTCAGCTGGCCGCAGACGTAAAATCACTTGATGGTCCGTCGGGAACCGAAGTGGACTTCACGGATTTGCACGCATGGACCGAGGTCTATCTGCCTGGCGCGGGCTGGGTGGGGCTTGATCCGACATCCGGCCTGTTTGCAGGCGAGGGGCATATCCCGCTGTGTTGCACGCCCAACCCGTCGAGCGCTGCACCGGTAACGGGCACGCTGGAAAGCGGTGTTCAGGCGACACTCATGCATGAAATGACGGTCACGCGGATCACTGAGGGGCCGCGTGTCACCAAGCCCTACAGCGACGCGATGTGGCAGAATATTGACGCGCTGGGCAGCAAGGTTGACGAAAAACTGGAGAAGCAAGACGTCCGACTGACGATGGGAGGTGAACCCACATTTGTGTCGCTTGATGACCGCGAGCACAATGCTTGGCACTACGCGGCCCTGGGTGCCGACAAGAAAAAACTTGGTAAGGAGATGGCGCGCCGGCTGCGTGGGCGCTTTGCGCCTGGCGGGTTGCATATGTTCACCCAGGGCAAATGGTATCCGGGCGAAATCCTTCCGCGATGGGCACTGCCGTGCTTCTGGCGTCTGGACGGCAAGCCTATATGGCAAGACCCGGACTTGCTTGCTGATCCCGACACACCGCTGAAACACACACTGAAAACCGCTGAGCGTTTTCTTGGTGCCGTGGCGCAAACCCTTGGCATACCCGACGAATACGTTATTCCGGCACGCGAGGATACGCCGTACTACCTTTGGAAAGAACGCCGTCTTCCTTTGCAGGACGACATGATGGGCGCAGACGTTTTTGAAAAAACTGAACGTGAGCGTCTGCAGACGCTGATGGAGAAGGACCTGAATGAACCGGTGGGCTATGCGTTACCGCTTCACTATTCACATCGGCGCAACCAATGGATCAGCAATCGCTGGACATTCAAAAGTCCGCATATGGTTTTGTTGACGGGCAACTCGCCAATCGGGCTAAGACTGCCTCTTGCAAGTCTTCCCTCCCCCAAAGAGGCAGAGCAGGAGAAAAGTCCCGAACTGAGTGCCTTTGAAGCTGTTGAGCCTTTGCCCTCACACAGCTCATTCAGGAAACGGATTTCGGCACGCCTGGATGCCGACGATACGGCTTTCCGTGATGATCCCAACGGACTGGTTTACTCTGCTCTGTGTGCGGAGGTTCGTGATGGCGTGCTGCATCTGTTCCTGCCGCCTGTGCCGTGGGCTGTGCATTTTCTCGAATTGATCGCAGCCATCGAAACCGTTGCGAAAAAACTGAAAACACCCGTTGTGTTGGAAGGCTACACACCGACCGCCGATCAGCGACTGGGGCACTTCAGTGTGACGCCAGACCCCGGTGTCATCGAAGTCAACGTTCAGCCGGCAGGGACATGGGAAGAGCTTAAAACCATCAGCAGCACTGTGTATCGCGAAGCACGCGAAACGCGCCTGTCGTCTGAGAAGTTCAGTCTTGATGGCAGACGGATCGGCACCGGCGGGGGCAACCATATTGTTATGGGGGCCGCAAAGCCTGCTGACAGCCCGTTTCTGCGACGTCCCGACCTGCTGCAGTCGCTTGTCACATTCTGGCAAAACCACCCTTCGCTCTCCTACCTGTTTGCGGGTTTGTATATCGGCCCGACCAGCCAGTCGCCGCGGATAGACGAGGCGCGCCACGACGCTCTCTATGAACTGGAAATCGCCTTCCAGCAGATGCCGGAGAAGGGCAACGAAGTGTCACCCTGGTTGGTAGATCGGTTGTTGCGCAACCTTCTGGTTGATCTGACAGGCAACACCCACCGTGCCGAGTTCTGCATCGACAAGCTCTACAGTCCCGACAGCGACCGCGGCCGACTTGGGCTGCTTGAGATGCGGGGCTTTGAAATGCCGCCACATTCACAGATGGGGCTGGTGCAGGCCCTGTTGCTGCGTGCCTGCATTGCTCACTTCTGGAAACGTCCCTATGACGGCCAGTTCGTGCGGTGGGGCACACGGCTGCATGACCAGTTCATGTTGCCGCATTACATCCGCGACGATTTTCGCGATGTGCTGCATGTGTTGAAATCGGGCGGATATGCATTTTCTGAGGAATGGTTTGAGCCGTTTTTCACTTTTCGGTTTCCTGAATGCGGGCGCACCCAGGTTGGCAGTACAACGCTCTCCCTGTGCACTGCGCTGGAGCCGTGGCCGGTTATGGGCGAGGAACCAGCAGGCGGCGGCGTCAGCCGGTCTGTCGATGCAACCGTTGAGCGCTTGCAGCTAACGGCAAGTGGTCTCACCGATGGCCGCCACATTGTGACCTGCAATGGTCGGCGCGTGCCCCTTCAACAAACACATGAGAATGGTGTTCAGGTTGCGGGTGTGCGATTCAAGGCGTGGGCGCAACCCTCCAGCCTGCATCCAAAGTTGCCGGTCAATGCGCCGCTTGTTTTTGATGTGATCGACACAGCGCGGGCGCGCTCGATTGGCGGCTTCACCTACCACGTTGCCCATCCTGGCGGGCGCAATTACGACACGTTTCCGGTCAATGAAAATGAGGCGGAGGGGCGCCGACTGTCGCGCTTCGAGGCCATGGGGCACACGCCTGGCAAAGTTTCGGTCCCACAGCCAGAACACAATCCGTCGTTTCCGCTAACGCTCGACCTGCGTTTCAACGCCTGAGGGAACTACCAGGTTCGCTGCGGTGCGCGGCCCACGCCCGCTGGCAGGTCAGCTGCCAGGTCAGCGGGTACAACAGATCGTAAGGCTGAGAACCGCGCATTGCCGATTCACACGGGCGGTATCCGCCGCGGGTGGTGATCTTGCGAGGTCCCTTAGCTAAGGAACCAGCGCAACCCCGCAAAACACAATAACCCCGGCGATGGTCCGCCGGGGTTTATGTCTTTGTACGGATCAGATTGACTGGTCTACGGCGCCTTCTTTTTGACGCGGTAGGCGTGCAGCAGCGGCTCGGTATAGCCGCTGGGCTGTTTGGCGCCTTCATAGACCAGAGCCTTGGCGGCTTCGTAGGCCAGACCGTCAAACTTTGGTGCCATTGGTTCGTAGGCCGCGTCGCCCGCATTCTGGCCGTCAACTTTTGTGGCCATGCGTTCAAAGGCTGCATCCACCTGCGCAGGGGTGCAGATACCGTGCATCAGCCAGTTGGCCATATGCTGGGACGAGATGCGCAAGGTTGCGCGGTCTTCCATCAGGCCGATGTCGTTGACGTCCGGCACCTTTGAACACCCAACGCCCTGGTCGATCCAGCGCACGACATAGCCCAAAATGCCTTGGGCGTTGTTTTCCAGCTCGCGCTCCACAACGTCTGTTGGCCAGTTGGTGTCTTTTGCCAGCGGGATTGTCAAAAGCGTGCTGAGTGCCGGGGTTTCGCGTTTGGCAATTTCGGCACGCAGGCCGAACACATCAACCTGATGATAGTGGATGGCGTGCAGCGTAGCGGCTGTGGGGCTTGGTACCCAGGCGGTATTGGCGCCCGTTTTCGGGTGGCCGATTTTCTGTTCCAGCATATCGCCCATACGGTCAGGGGCGGCCCACATGCCCTTGCCTATCTGTGCCTTGCCCGACAAACCGCAGGCCAGGCCAATGGCGACATTGCGCTCTTCATAGGCCTTGATCCAGTCGGTAGTTTTCATGTCGGCCTTAAGGATCATCGGTCCGGCTTTCATGCTGGTATGCATTTCATCGCCGGTGCGATCCAGAAAACCTGTGTTGATGAACACGATGCGCCCCGAAACTGCCTTGATGCAGGCAGCAAGGTTGGCGGACGTGCGCCGCTCCTCGTCCATGACGCCCACCTTGATGGTGTTGCGGGCGAGACCCAGCAGGTCTTCAACGGCAGCAAACAGACTGTCGGTGAAGGCAACTTCCTTCGGCCCGTGCATCTTGGGCTTCACAACATAAATAGACCCTGCCGGGCTGTTGACGCGGCGACCGTTCCTGCCGACATCGCGCAGGGAAATGAGGTTGGTGATAATGCCGTCGAGCACGCCCTCAGGGGCCTGACTGCCATCGGCAAGCAGCACGGCCTCGGTTTTCATGAGATGCCCTACGTTGCGCACCAGCAGCGTGCTGCGGCCCTGCAGCGTGGCGGCTTTGCCGTCCGGGGTTGTATAGTCCTTGTCAGCGGCCAGTTTGCGGGTCAGCGTTGCGCCGCCCTTTTCAAAACTCTCCACAAGGTCGCCATTCATCAGGCCGAGCCAGTTTGTGTAGGCGTCCACTTTATCCGCGCAATCAACAGCGGCGACTGAGTCTTCCAGGTCAACAATGGTGGTAAGCGCTGCTTCCATCAGAATGTCGGTGACGCCCGCGGGGTCCGTCGAGCCGACATTTGTGGAGCGGTTGATCAGGATTTCGATGTGCAGGCCGTTGTGCTTCAGCAATATCGACTGCGGGTCGGCGGGCAGGCCGGTGAAACCCGCGAACAGCGACGGGTCTTTGAGCGCCGGCACCAGCGCGCCGCCCTCTACCGTGTAGCCTTTTACGTCCTTGTGGCTGCCAGAAGCCAGCGGTGCCACCTCGTCGAGCATACTCTTGGCGCGCTCCACAACCTGTGCACCACGGTCTTCGTCATAGCCGGGACTTTTGGCTTTGCCCGGCAGCGCATCCGTGCCGTAGAACGCGTCATACAGACTGCCCCAGCGCGCGTTAGCGGCGTTGAGCACAAAACGGGCGTTGAGCGATGGCACAACAAGCTGCGGCCCAGCCATGGTTGCAATTTCGGGATCCACATTGGCCGTGGTGATTTCAAACGGTGCAGGCTCATCGACCAGATAGCCAATCTCGCGCAGGAATGCTTCGTAAGCTGCGTGATCGGTGATTGGGCCGGGGTTGGCCGTGTGCCAGGCATCAATCTTCGCCTGAAGATCTTCGCGCTCGGCGAGCAGAGCATCATTTTGGGCAGAAAACCGAGTGAAGATAGCAGATGCACCGGCCCAAAAGGCATCGGCATCGAGACCCGTTCCGGGCAGGCATTTGGTTTCAACAAACTCCACCAGAGGAGCTGCGACCTTGATGTCAGCCTTGTCGAGATAGTTCATGGATTTTCCTCAATACCTGTGGGACGCGCTCGCGGCGGCAGGACATTCGCCCGCTGAAAGCCAGAGCGCTGCCAATTTGCTGACCGGGAGGTACCCTATTGGGGTGCCGGGGGGCAAGTCCGCAGGCCGGTAATGGACGAAGTGATCTTCAGGTTATATCCGGTTCGGGTTGATGGCTGTCATGGTTGATGCGTTTTTGACGCTGTGCAATTAAATGCGTGCCATGAGCACACAAACCTCGAGCTGCGTGCAGGGTGTTTACATCAGCGCAGAGCATAGTTTCAGTAAACAGCCGGTTTCCGGGATCGAGCTTGTAGCCGGGCTTGGGGTCATGGGTGATTGCCACATGGGGGCACAGGTGAGGCATCGATCGCGTGTTGCGGCGGACCCCGGGCAGCCCAATCTGCGGCAGGTGCATTTGATGCCTGCAGAGCTGTTCGACGAACTGCGGCCGGACTTTGACATCAACGGAGGTGATCTGGGGGAGAATATCACCACCCGTGGCATCGACCTGTTGTCCCTGCCTACCGGCGCAATGCTGAAAATAGGTGACACGGCACTGGTGGCAGTCACCGGTCTGCGCAACCCGTGCCAGCAAATAGAGGCCTTTCGCACAAACCTGTTGAAGGCGGTTGTGCAAAGAGGTGCGGACGGAAAGCTTGTCCGCAAAGCGGGCATTATGGGTGTTGTAGTGCTGGGCGGAACGGTACGCCCCGGCGATGTCATTGAGGTGACACTTCCGCCGGAGCCATTTGTGCCGCTTGAGCGCGTTTAGCGTGGTGGCATTCTGATGCCGCCGTCCAGGCGAATGGCCTGACCGTTAAAGTAGGTGTTGCGGACCAGTTCCAGCACCAGACTTGCAAACTCCGGCGGGTTGCCAAGGCGCTTGGGGAACGGCACGGAAGCCGACAGACCCTGCAAGACCTTTGGCGGCGCGGCCTGCATGGGCGGCGTTGCAAAGATGCCGGGCATGATGGAATTGACGCGAATGCCAAGATCCATCATGTCGCGGGCCATCGGCAGCACCAGCCCGTTCACACCCGCCTTGCCGGAGCCATAGCCGACCTGCCCCATCTGGGCATCCTGTGCCGCGACTGACGACGTCATGATGATGACACCGCGCTCGCCGTCTTCGTTTGGCTCAAGGGATGCCATGCCAAGTGCCGACAAGGACGCGACACGATAGCTCGCAACCAGAATACCATTGATCGAATACGCATAGTCTTCGGTGGGAAAGCGCATGAACTCACCAGTATCGCGATTTCGCCCCACTGTCTTTTTGCCGCCGCGCGAGGTCATGGCGCAGTGGACGCAAATGCGCTCCTGGCCTTGGGCGGCGCGAGCTTTTTCAAAACCGGCAATCACACTGTCCTCGTCCGTGACGTCCACCCTGCAAAAGAGGCCGCCAATCGATTTGGCCATTGCTTCGCCTGCATCTTCGTTCAGATCAAAGATTGCAACCTTCACACCCGCATCTGCCAGCGCCTGTGCGCTTGCCTTGCCAAGACCTGATGCGCCACCCGTAACAACGGCGGCCGTCGTGCTGTCTATCTGCATCTATTTGCTCCCTGTACGGATTTTTAAAGAATGTACCCATCGCCAGTGGCGCGCACGGTGACGTCGCCTAGCGACACACCCCATGGCTGGTTAATGACCATGATAATGGCATCTGCGATATAGCCGGGATCGAGCACGGCATATTGCGGGCTGTCGGGGTTGGCCTGGTCGGCACTGAGCTGGCCTTCTGCATACTTTGCCATGATCTCGCCATAGCTGAGCGCGTTTTGCCCAAGGATGCCCACCACCGCGTCAGGGTTGACAACGCCGGTGCCAAGCGCTGTGCCCGGCACGCCTGTTGGCCTGATGACCGTGACCTTGATTTTGCCCTGCGCTTCGACGCGCAGCGACTCCGACAGATAATTTACAGCCGTCTTGGTAGCCTGATATACCCCGGAGCCGAGCACCGGAAAATTGCCGTAGATCGACGATAGGTTGATGACGTGGCCACGGCCCTGCACCATCATTTGATCGTACACGGATGAAATCCCGTTCAGCACGCCCTTGATGTTGACGTCGATGCACCGCGACCACTGGTCGGCGGCGGCCTCATGATCGGCAAAGAAAGCCAGCGGCATGGTGCCGGCATTATTTACCATCACATCAATGACGCCATAGGTATCGACGGCATGTTTTGCCATTGCGCGCATCTGCGCCAAGTCGGCCACATTGGTGGCAATGCCCGATGCTGTGCCACCGGCATCCGTCACTTGCTGCACGGTTTCAGCGAGCGCGGCCTCATCAATGTCGGCGCAAATGATTTTTGCGCCTAGTGCAGCTGCCTTTTGCGCGACCAGACGGCCAAAGCCGCCGCCCGCACCCGTCACGATAATGACTTTGTTTTCAATGTAATTCGTCACAGTCTTCTCTCCCTTGCCTGGATATGTAAATCGTGATGCTGCCGACTTTGCGTCAGGCGTTCTTGATCGTCAGGCCTCCATCCACGGGAATGGTTGCACCCGTGAGGAAGCTGGAAGCAGGGAGCACAACGGATAACGTGACATTTGCCACTTCTTCGGGAATGCCATAACGGCGCAGGGGAACACGGCGCTTGGCAAAGATCTCTTTGTGTTCGTCTGAGATGCCCGACGTGATGCCTGTAATGATCGGCCCCGGACAAATGCAGTTGGCCGTAATCCCATCGCGGCCAAACTCAACAGCCATCGCGCGTGTCAGGCCGATGACACCTGTTTTGGCGGC
The DNA here is from genome assembly GCF_040219635.1 of Pyruvatibacter sp. NCBI lineage: Bacteria > Pseudomonadati > Pseudomonadota > Alphaproteobacteria > Hyphomicrobiales > Parvibaculaceae > Pyruvatibacter > Pyruvatibacter sp. The sequence continues at coordinate 892,813 of NZ_JAVJSC010000003.1, read as the reverse complement.
AACATAGGCTGAGTTCATTGGCGTCGCGCCCAGCCCCTCGGTCGAGGCCACATTAACAATGCGCGCAGCGTCAGACTTTCGCAGATGCGGCAGAGCGGCGCGCACCATGCGCTGGTGCGAGGTAAGCATCACGTTGAGGCTCAGATCCCAGCTTTCGTCATATCCGTCCTCGCCCAGCGGTACGGGTCGCGCAAGGCCCGCGTTGTTGACGATGATGTCTATGCCGCCGAATGTCTCAGCCGTTGCCGCAACCACCCGCTTGATCGCGTCATGATCCCCAACATCGAGTGCCCATGCTTTGGCGGTCTTGAAACCGGCGGCCTCAATCTCCGCAACCACGGCGTCACATCCCACTTGCTCCAAATCGGTGACGGCCACATTTGCGCCCTCTCGGGCAAACAGATGCGCCGTCGCCCGGCCCATGCCGCTGGCGGCTCCGGTGACGATGGCGGTACGTCCGGCAATAGACCGGTCAAGTGGCTGATAGGGGATCATTATGGCGTTTCCTCAGGTTGTTTTTTTCGCGCACCACAATAGGCAGTTCACCTCCCTGAGCAATACGGGGCCCTGAGCAATACGGGGCCCTGAGCAACAAGGAGCTCTTGATCAGCATGGACACTGCAGGCACCATTTTGCGGAAAACACTAAAGCTCAACACAAGGACACCCGATGACTCATGATTTTGTGGTCAGCCGCGCCGACCTGCGGGATGCCCGCCTTGCCAAGGCTGCCCCTCTTAAGCCTGGTAACGGCCAGGTGGTGCTGGCGGTTGAGCGGTTCGCGCTGACCGCCAACAACATTTCCTATGGCATGGCGGGCGACATGCTGGGCTATTGGAACTTTTTCCCGGCCAGCGAGGGACTGGGCCGCATTCCGGCCTGGGGCATTGCCCGTGTAACCAAAAGCAATCATCCCGGCATAACCGTCGGTGACAGATTTTTCGGCTATGTGCCGATGTCCAATGAGGTGTTGATGATGCCGGTGGCGGTGTCGGCGCGGGGCTTCAATGACGGATCAAGCCATCGCGCCGACCTGCCTGCTATCTATCAGGAGTATCTGGCAGTCACGCCCGCCAACGGTTTTGACGGCAGGACGGACGACCTGCAATGCATCCTGCGTATTCTGTACGTGACGTCGATGCATATGGACGATCATTTTGCGGCCAACGGTTTTTTTGGTGCATCTACGCTCATCATCGGCAGCGCTTCCAGCAAAACCGGGTACGGGCTGGCCTATCTCGCCGGCAAGCGACCTGGCGTAAAGGTGGTTGGCCTTACGTCGGAATCAAACAAGAGCTTTGTCGAGGGGCTGGGCCTCTACGACACGGTATTGTCCTATGACGAGGTTGCGAAACTCCCTCGAAGTGAACCAAGCATATATGTGGACATGTCGGGCAATCGCAGCGTGCTTGCGCAGGTTCACGCGCATTTAGGTGACAGGCTGAAAAACAGCACGGGCGTAGGGGCCACCCACTGGGATGCGCCCCGTAATGATGCAGCCCCCTTGCCAGGCCCCGTTCCGGACTTCTTTTTTGTGCCAACCCACATGGTTGAGCAGCGCGAGAAGGACGGGCTTGCAGCGCATGACGCGCGCATTGCGGAAGGGTCGCTGGCGTTTTGCAGCGTCGCTGAAAACTGGGTTGAGCTGCGAAGCCACGCCTTTACCGACATGGGGACGACCTATGCCTCGCTACTTGAAGGTGTAGTCCCCGGAGACGGGCACATTGTTGCGGTTTCCAAGGGTTAAGGCGCAGTAGAGCACACTCACTCGGGCATCTTGATCTTGGTGGCAATGCCCCCATTTATTAAGGGTCTGGTGCCCATACTGGGGCTGGATGGGCTGACTTTGCGGGTTTTCCGCGCATCAGCCCTGAGATAAAGCCGCTTTTGTATGAGGGCTTTTGCACATGACACGGGTTACCCCTTTTACCCACCCGTTGCTGCTGGGTTTTGATGGCCTTGAGCAGCTTCTGGATCGGGTCGGCAGGCTGTCGAATGATGGCTACCCTCCCTTCAACATTGAGCAGACGCACAGCGCTGACAGTGCCGGAGATGGTGATCTCCACCGGTTCCGCATTACGCTTGCCGTTGCCGGCTTCACCCGCGACGAGCTAGCCGTGAGCGTTGAAGGTAACGAGCTTGTGATCCGCGGCAAGCAGTCCGAGGACGAAGATCGCGCCTATCTACATCGCGGCATTGCCGCACGGCAGTTCGTGCGTGTTTTTGTGCTGGCAGATGGTCTGGATGTTATTGCCGCAGACCTTGAAAATGGGCTCTTGAGCATTGATCTGGTCAAGCCGGAACCCGCTCAATCGGTGCGACGTATCGAGATTGGCCCCTCAACTGGAAACACGCGCCAGAAAGTCCGCCAGCTTGATGACACCGCCCCCGAACCCGTGTCGCAAAAATCTGCCGTCTAACCCAGAGGCAGGCGTAACAAGGAGTATGCGTCATGAATAACGAACAGGTTTCACCCATGGTCCGTAGCGCAATGAGCACACAGGACTTTGCAGCGCTTGGCGCGCCCAAGATTGTGTATGTGCGAGAAGTCGGACAGGACGCAGTGCGCGATGTTATCGGCGATGACACCGACATTCCAACGGATGCCCGGTTCTTTGCGGTGCACGCCGCTGACGGTACCCGTATGGCTATTGTTGATGATCGTGAAGCAGCCTTTGCGGGCGCGCGCCAGTATGACCTGGATCCCGTCAGCGTACACTAATGTACGCATAAGCCGACGAAGTCCGGCGCAGACTAGGCGGCGTGGCTTTCAGCGGGCCGTGTGAGTGTCTGAAAGAGTTCGGCTACCGTGCTCGCACTGCGAAGCTGGTTGGTCACGGCTTCATTTCGCAGCAGGCGCGAAATGCGGGCCAGAGCCTTAAGATGGTCCGCGCCTGATTCTTCGGGGACCAGCAGCAGGAAAACCAGATCAACCGGCGCGCTGTCCACAGCATCAAACTCTATGGGTGTTTCAAGACGCGCAAAAAAGCCCTCAAGCTGCGTCATGTCCGCCAAGCGGGCATGGGGTATGGCAATACCATGACCAACGCCGGTGGAGCCAAGCCGTTCGCGTTCAATCAGTGCTTCAAAAATAACACGCGTATCAATGCCGCTGGCCTCACTGGCGCGGCTCGCGAGATCCTGAAGCACCTGTTTTTTGCTGCCTGAATGCAGGCTCGCAAAAACACGATCGGCCGTCACGAGATCTGACAGATCCATATCACGTCCCTAAATGCTGCACGCCCGGCCCCGCTTGCGGGGCGCCCAGAGCGAGCAAAAAGTCAAACTATAAACTGCGCGCTCGCGGAGCTTGTGTCCGTCTGTTGTGCGCCTTCATGTGTCGGGCTATTTGCCCAGTTCCACCCAGCCGATGTTTCCGTCGTCGCGGCGATATACCATACTCACGACCTCATCCGATCCGGCCTTGAACAGCAGGAAAGGCTTATCCGCCAAATCCAACCGCATCACGGCTTCACCCACGGACAGGCGCTGCAACTTGGTTGTTGTTTCGGCGATGATGACGGGCTGGTCGTCTGCCGGGCCGTCTGACCCGTCATCACTCATTTCAGTATCAATATCGGCATCGCTGCTCTCGCCCGCAAGAACGCGGGCTGGCAACTCGAACTCGTCCGGAGCGGCCCGTCCTTCTGCATGGTGGTCTTTCAGACGGCGCTTGTGGCGGCGCAGGCGCTTTTCCATCTTGTCGGCAGCGCCGTCAAAACTTGCATAAATGTCGCCTGCGCGATCCTTGCTTTGCAACACCACGCCGTGGCCCAACCGCAGCGTGCAGTCAGCCTGGTACTCATGCCCCTCTTTCGAGAACACCACATGTGCATCCGTTGCGCGGTTGAGATATTTTTCGGCAGCCGCTGCAAGACGGTCCGTAACGTGGGTGCGCAGTGCGTCTCCCACATCGATGTGTTTGCCGGTGACTTGAACCTGCATGAGCCTCATTTGCGCCGGTGGCGCGCTTGCCAGTAGGTATAACGCGTAGTCGTTCAATGCGCGTTGGCGGTGGTCCCGCCGGGTCCAGGATATGCCTGCATAACACTGCACACATCGCCTGAGCGCCGGACCCTAGTTATCTCCCCCATGGGTGTCAACACGCCCTTTAAGAGCCTCAACGAGCACAGAGGCTGGCCTGAATTATACTTACCTATCAGGCGCTTAGCCGCTTCGCGCGGCGGCGCTCAACAGACGATGGTATATGCAGCGCCTCTCGGTACTTGGCGACGGTGCGCCGGGCAATATCAATGCCGCTCAGTTTGAGAATCTCGACAATTTTGTCGTCCGACAGGATTTTTGCAGGGCTTTCTGCATCTACCAGTTCGCGGATGCGATGGCGCACGGCTTCAGCGGAATGCGCGTCGCCGCCATCGGTTGCTGAAATGGCGGACGTGAAAAAATATTTCAGTTCAAATACGCCACGCGATGTGGCCATGAACTTGTTTGAGGTCACCCGGCTGACCGTTGATTCATGCATCTCGATCGCGTCTGCAATCGTCTTGAGATTGAGCGGGCGCAAATGCGAAATGCCATGGGCGAAGAATCCGTCCTGCTGACGGACGATTTCCCGGCTGACCTTCAAAATCGTGCGGGCGCGCTGGTCAAGGCTCTTCACCAGCCAGTTTGCTGTCTGCAGACAGTCTGACAGATACAGTTTGTCGTCTTTCTTTTGGGTCGCCCCGGCAACGGTTGCGTAATACTGCTGGTTCACCAACACGCGCGGCAGGGTTTCGGTATTGAGCTCAACGGTCCAACCACCCCCCTGAGCGGCGCGCACAAACACGTCCGGCACAACAGGAGCCGCAGTTTCGCCGCCCATGACCAGGCCCGGACGCGGATCAAGCGCGCGGACTTCATCGATCATGTCGCGGATGTCTTCTTCATCCACGCCGCACACCTTGCACAGCTGGTTGAGGTCGTGGCGCGCGACAAGCTCAAGGTTGTCGAGGAAGCACTGCATGACCGGGTCAAGGCGGTTTTTTTCCGCCAGTTGAAGCGCCATGCACTCCTTCAAAGAACGGGCGAAGACACCGGTAGGTTCAAAACCCTGACAAACCTGCAGAACCTGCTCCACGTCCTGCAACGAGGCACCAAGGCGTTCGGCGAGGTCAGCCAGTGTACCGGGTGCGCCATCTTCGCCTGCGTCAAGACGCAGGTACCCGGCGTCATCCACGCCATCAATCAGAAACCGGCCGATCATCCGTTTGTCAGGGTCAAAAATCGCCATATCAAGCTGTTCGGTGAGGGCTTCCCACAAGGTAAGGTCGCGGGTCAGGCGGCCCTCAAGGTCCATGTCGGACCCGTCCATGCCGCCACCGCCACTGCCGCCTGCCGACGATGACCAGTCGGAACCGCCCAACGCTGCGGGCGGCGTGTCGCCGTCCGTTCCTGCCCGGTCAGACCCCGCATCTTCAGGATGGATATCGTCGAAACTGGTGTCGATTTCAGAGGTTGCCGACGCGTCGTCCAGCGACATGGGTGCCGGGTCGGGGTCAGCAAAATCATCACCGCCTGCCGCCGAGGCATCACCGTTCATTGCCGTGTCGGCCTCAGCACCTGCCGTATCACGGTCGGCGCTTTCAGCAGCTGCGTCCGGCACGTCGGGGCGTTCGTCGCGATCAAGAAGCGGGTTTTTTTCGAGTTCCTGCTCTACGAACGACGCGAGCTCGATGTTGGAGAGTTGCAGGAGCTTGATGGCCTGCTGGAGTTGCGGCGTCATGACAAGGGACTGGCCCTGACGCATCTCCAGACGTGGTGCTAATGCCATCGCGCCCCGCCTTCCCGCCTACAGCGAAAAGCGCTCGCCGAGATAAAGGCGGCGCACGTCTTCGTTGCCGACGATCTCGGAGGGCAGGCCTTCCAGAAGAAGCTGCCCATCGTGAATGATGTAGGCGCGGTCAATCAATTCGAGGGTTTCACGCACATTGTGATCCGTGATGAGCACGCCGATGCCGCGCTCTTTCAAATGGCTGACAAGTTCGTGGATGTCGCCTGTGGCAATGGGGTCAATGCCCGCAAACGGCTCATCGAGCAGCATGTAGTTAGGCTGGGCCGCCATGGCGCGGGCAATCTCGACGCGGCGCCGTTCACCGCCTGACAGCGCAATGGATGGAGTCCGGCGCAGATGCGTGATGGAAAACTCTGCCAGAAGCTCGTCCAGCATGTTTTCGCGGCTCGCGTGATCCGATTCCACCAGCTCAATGACGGCACGAATGTTCTCTTCAACCGTCAGCCCACGGAAGATAGATGCTTCCTGTGGCAGGTAACCAATGCCCATGCGGGCGCGGCGGTACATTGGCAGGTTTGAAATATCCACACCGTCGAGTTCGACGCGCCCGTAATCAGCTTCCACCAACCCGGCAATCATATAAAAACAAGTGGTTTTGCCCGCGCCGTTCGGGCCGAGCAGACCTACAGCCTCACCACGTTCCACATGCATGGAAACGCCGCGCACGACAGGGCGTTTGTTGTAGGTTTTGCCGATTGCCTCCACGACAAGACCCGACGAGGCCGCAACAAGGCGCGGGCCTGAGCCTGCCGCCGTGTCAGCTTTTTGTGTGCCAGGGTGTGTTGTCGTGCGGTTCATACCGTTCATTAGTTCGCCTTGCGCTTAAAATTCTGTGAACCATGTTGAGGCTACGGAGAAAAAGGCACGATTTTTGCCTCTATGACGCCCAAGCAGGGTGTTTTGCCCTCAATGTCTGGTCAGGGTGTGGGGTCCGAGGCGTTTTCAGCAGGCACAAACAGCGAGCGAACACGGCCGCCCTGGGTTCCGCCAACACCTGCGTCACCTGCATCCACCACGGTTTCGCCGGTGTCGAGATTCATCACCAGCTTCTGACCCCGGATAACGCTCGCTCCCTGGGTCAGCACAACTGTGTCGCCCATATAAATACGCCGGGTTGCAACGTCATAGAGTGCCCAGTCGCCGTTAGCGGTCTGCTCGTCCACATCGGTGATGATGACGTTTCCCCTGGCGTCAATCTTGGTGATGCTCTGCCCTGGCGCGGGGCCCTGTTCAGCGGGCACCGGGTCTGCTTCAAAGCCTGGAGGCACATTTTCAGAGGGCGTTGGGATGGCTTCTGACTCATCATCGTGCTGAACATAATGCACAAACACCTGGTCTGCGCGCAGCCGCATGGTGCCCTGCACCGCGTCCACGCGGCCTGTGAAGATCGCCACGCTTTCAGCTCGCTTCCACTCTGCGGTGTCGGACACAACCTCAATGGGTTCGCCGGGATCAGACGTAAACCCGCCACCTGACCCATCCGTACCCTGAGCAAATACAGCACTGGCGGTCAGCGCCAACGCCAACGCCAAAAATGACGCGGCGGCACGCGCCACAAAAGTTCGGGTAAGGTCAGGTGTCATTTGCTTGTTCACTTTATTTTGCGCCTTCTCAATGGCCCCTAGCCGTCCCCCGGCTCAAACAGGCTGGCAAAACCGCCGCCTGTGCCGCTATCAAATATCACCAGCCGCGACCCGTTGATGAGTGTGATGGTGTCGCCTGAATCGGTCACACGCAGCCCGCCACCCTCAGCGGTGCCCGCAGGTCCCTGAGCAAAAACAGGCGTGTCGCTGGAAATATCACCGGAGCCAAGATTGACGCGCACAACGTCGCCGCGAAACTGAAAGCCGTCATCAGTGAACAGCTCAACGTCCGTTATGAGGTCGATCCATTCTTCATCAGTGTTGAGCTGCCCGTTTCTGGACGTTACAGCCGTCCATGAGGCACCGGTATTGCCAACAAGATCACCGGCCACATCATCAAGGTGAATAAGACCGGGATTGTCCGCATCCTGAACGGCGCTGGCGGCAGTGATGGTGTAGGGGCGGCCCAACTCATCCACGTCAGCAATGCGCGGGCTGACCATGCGCAGATCATCCGTGCGCGACGTAACCTCGGCAAAGGTAATGTCCAGTTCGTCCGGCCCGTCAAACGTACCCGACAAGAACAACAGCGCACCGACAAGCGACAGGGCCGTGAGGGCAAGGCCCGCTTTCATGGCACTGACAAAACGGCTATAGGCTGCCGTGCGCGCAGCATCGACCTGCCTGCGCGGGCGCGAGGGTGCCACGCGGCGCCGGTGTTTGGATGTGGGTGAGGCTGCGCTCATGCAAAGCCCGCCCGTAACAGATCATGCATATGCAAAATGCCCACCGGTACCTGCGGCTGCGCACCTTCTTGGGGTACGACAAACAACACCATGACGGGGGGACTGACATCGTTCATGCGCGCAATCGCCTCGCCTGCCAGCGCGTCATGCGAGATGATGCGCGGAGTGTTTGTCATGATGCTCTGCGCCGTTCTGGTGACAAGGTCAGCGCCCAGATGCCGCCGCAGGTCACCATCGGTGATGACACCAATAAGACGGCCCTGCGCATCAGCAACGCCGGTACACCCGACACCAGCTTCGGTAATGCGCGCCACAGCGTCAGGCACGGATGTATCAGGTGCAACAAGCGGCACACGATCAGCAGGGCGCATCACGTCAGCGACTCGCACCAGCATCTGGCCAAGCCTGCCGCCGGGGTGCAGTTCGCGATACTTGTCCTTGGTGAAACCGCGCCGCTCCATTAAGGCCACAGCCAGCGCATCGCCCAGCGCGATCATCATGGTGGACGACGTGGTGGGGGCCATGCCCATGGGGCAGGCTTCTTCAGCAGCAGGCAGCGGCAGCAATATGGTGGCCGCACGCGCCAGCGTGGATGCAGGCTTGCTGGTAATGGCAATCAATGGAATGGCTATGCGCTTGCCGTGCGCAATAATGTCACCCAGTTCCTGATTTTCACCGGAGTTGGAAAGCACCAGCAGGCAATCCGCGCGCGTCACCATGCCAAGGTCGCCATGGCTGGCCTCGCCGGGATGAACGTATTGCGCAGGCGTGCCTGTGGAGGCCAGCGTCGCTGCAATCTTGCGGGCCACATGACCGCTCTTGCCCATGCCCGACACAATCACGCGGCCCTGGGTCTGCAACACGGCATCAATGGCCTGAGCAAACCTTCCATCCAAGGTGTCGCGCAGGTGTGCAAGCGCCTGGGACGCCAAAGTCAGAACGCGCCCCGCAGCCTCGCGGTCCTGCGCGCTGAGAGCCGGACCAGCCGCCTTAACGGGCGATGTGGGCAGCGGTTTTTGCGTCTTTGCCATTGGTTGAAGTGCCGCTGTCCTGATGGTCACGGGAAAATACGGGGCTCGCGGAGCACGCAAGCGGCGCGTTTAAGCAAAAACCTTGCCAAACGCAAGCTACCGGTGCGGAGTATGTGTCCGGCAGTCGCGTGAGGTCAATGATATTGCCCAAAAATCGGGCGCTTTAGAGGCACTGGCCGACAAGCAGTTTTGGGCGCTTAGTGCGCGAAAATGTCGGTTTCGGGCCAGCCAGCCAGATCAAGTGCTGCACGGGTCGGCAGGAAATCGAAGCACGCCTGAGCCAGTTCACTTCGGCCCTCGCGGGCCAGCATCATGTCCAGCGTCGCCTTCAACTCATGCAGATGCAGCACATCAGACGCTGCATAGGCCAGTTGCGCGTCGGTCAGCGTATCCGCGCCCCAATCAGAGCTTTGTTGTTGCTTGGACATATCAAGGCCCAGCAACTCGCGGCTCAGGTCCTTCAACCCATGGCGATCCGTATAGGTGCGCACCAGTCTGGAGGCAATTTTTGTGCAGTACACAGGGGCACACTCAACCCCCAGATATTTGCGGATCATACCCACGTCAAAGCGCGCGAAGTGGAACAACTTCACGGAATCGGGGTCGGAAAACAGCGCCTTGAGATTGGGGCAGTTGTAGGTCGCCCGATCCATCTGCACCACGTGAGCGGTGCCATCACCGGACGACAACTGCACAACGCACAATTCATCGCGGTGCGGGTTAAGGCCCATTGTCTCCGTATCAACGGCGACAACAGCCCCAAGGTCGAGGCCATCCGGCAGATCAGACTTGTGGAGCGTGGTTGTCATCTATCGACCATGCTCCCAAAAACTGCTGCCATACCATAAGTCAAAGAAGAGTGGTGCCCAGGAGAAGACTCGAACTTCCACGTCCTTTCGGACACTAGCACCTGAAGCTAGCGCGTCTACCAATTCCGCCACCTGGGCCTTAATCCCGCACCAACCGTGTGTGCGGGGGGCGAGACATAGCGCTGCGCTGACAGCGGATCAAGAGTAGAATACGTTGAACTGCTTTTGCGCTTTGACCTCAGGAACGCTCCTTGCCCCGATTGATCGTGATGTGCGGCCTGCCCGGCACCGGCAAGACAACCGCGTCGCGCCCTTTGGCCGGTCGATTGGGCGCGCTCTATCTTCGGGTTGATTCTATCGAGCAAGCCATTGCGTCATCTGCAATGGCGCCGGTCGATGCGGTTGAGGAGATTCTGAGGACGATTTCATGATGGTGCCGTGCGCCCCTAGGCGTGGAGGTTGTGCTGGGCTATCTACACGGTATGCCGTTCGGTGCGCGAACCGGCGGTAGATGGGGTTTCTTGGATTGAGGATATAACCAGCGTGAGCGCTACAATCGTAACGGTTTTCGGCGGATCGGGATTTATCGGGCGGCATGTCGTGCGCGAACTGGCCAAGCGCGGCTATCGGGTGCGCGCTGCCGTGCGGCACCCCTCGCGGGCCGGATTTTTGCGCACCATGGGGCTTCCGGGTCAGGTCGAGGCTGTTTATGCCGACATCAGCGATGACGATTCTGTCGCGCGCGCTCTTTCCGGCGCGCAGATGGCCGTCAACCTGGTCGGCATTTTGTATGAGACCGGCAAACAGACATTTGACGCGCTGCAGACGGAAGGCGCGGGGCGCGTGGCGTGGACGGCCAAGACAAAGGGCATCAAGCGGCTGGTGCATGTATCTGCCATTGGCGCAGATGAAGAAAGCGCTGCTGACTACGCAAGCTCAAAGGGCGAAGGCGAACAGGCCGTATTGGATGCCTTGCCTAACGCTGTGATTTTGCGGCCTTCGATCGTGTTTGGCAGCGGCGACGGTTTTTTCAACCGGTTTGCGGCAATGGCCAAATACCTGCCTGCACTTCCACTGCTGGGCGGCGGGCACACCCGCATGCAGCCGGTTTACGTGGATGATGTGGCGGATGCTGTTTGCACGGCTCTGGCGGACACATCAACGTCCGGCAAAATCTACGAGTTGGGCGGCCCTGAGGCCTACACATTCAAGGAACTGATGCAGATCGTGCTGCGTGAAACCCAGCGCAAGCGCCTGTTGGCACCGGTGCCCTGGGGCATCGCCAAATTGCAGGGACGTATTCTGGGACTGTTGCCCGCACCGCTGCTGACGCTTGACCAGGTCAAGATGCTGCAAAGCGACAATGTGGTGAGTGATACGGCCAAGGCTGAGAACCGCACAATCGAGGCGCTGGGCATAACGCCCAAATCAGTGGAAGCGATTGTGCCGGGCTATTTGTGGATGTACCGCCGACAGGGCCAGTACCAGCACGATATCAACCGCGAAAACGCCTAGGCCAGATAGAGCCACCCGAGCAAAGCCGCGCCGAGTACGACGCGGTAAATTACGAATGGCGTCAGCGAGATTTTTTCCAGCAGTCGCATAAAAATGGCAATGGATGCCAGTGCTGCAACAAACGACAGCACCGCAGCCAGAACGGCGTCGCCCTGCAACGTTACATCTGCGGTCTGCGCCAGTTCCAGCGTTGCAGCAGCGCCGGCACCCAAAATAGTTGGGATCGCGAGCAACATGGAAAAACGCGCTGCCTCGCGGCGGTCAAAGTCCAGAAAACGCGCCATCATCATGGTGACACCGGACCGGCTGGCACCGGGTACAATGGCAGCAATTTGCACGATGCCGATGAGCATCGCCTGACCCCATGTCATGTCTTCGAGTTTACGTGTTGTGCCACCCGCTTTATCGCTCCAGTAAAGCAGCAGCGCGAAAATCATGTTGGCCCAGGCGATTGTGGCAGCGGCCCGCAGACCATCCACCAGCCCGGCGTTCACAACGGCAAAGCCGATGACAAAAATCGGAATGCTCGCAGCAACGAGATAAAGCGCCAGCCGCCCGGCCTGTGTCATCTCGCCCCGAAGCAGAGAAAATGATCCGGCGACCAGTTCCGCCACGTCCCTGCGAAAATAGATGAGTACAGCAAACAGCGAGCCCACATGGATCGCCACATCAATGAGCACGCCCTGATCTGCCCAGCCGGTCAATTCATCGACAAGCGCCAGATGGCCGGACGAACTGATGGGCAAAAACTCGGTCAGCCCCTGAATGATGGCCAGGACGATAAGTTGGGTGAGGGGCATTTGCGTCTCGGTGTAAGGTGGGCTGAAAGCGGGCGCTGCAAATCAGACTAGCGCCAAACCATTACGCAATGATGGCCCCGTTACAAAGAGGCCGTTGCAAAGATACATTTGAGGCAGCTGTAAATGGCCGATTCAGTTAGAGTGCGCGCCTCATGAGACGTCTCCTTCACCAGCCGCTTGACCCCAAATGCCGCAAGATCCGTCTGGCGCTGGCCGAAAAGAAACTTGCCTTCGAGATGGAAACCGAACGGCCATGGGACCGGCGCGAAGAGCTTTTGGTGCTCAACCCTGCCGGTATGCTGCCTGTGCTTGTGGAACCGGATGGCACCACTGTAGCCGGCGACCGGGTGATCCAGGAATATCTGGACGAGATTTACCAGGACCCCGATGGCGGCATGGTGCTGTTGCCCGGCGGGCCTGTGGATCGCGCAGAAGCCCGGCGCATTGCAGACTGGTTCGATGATAAGTTTGCTGACGAAGTGACCCGCAATCTGGTGGACGAAAAAATCGTCAAGCGCTTTTTGCCGCGCGATCTGGGTGGCGGGCCGCCTGACACAGAAATTGTGCGCATCGGTATGCACAATGTGAGTTACCACCTGGACTATGTTTCATTTCTGGTGGAACGGCGCAACTGGCTGGCCGGTGATTCCCTGACCATCGCTGACCTTGCCGCAGCGGCGCATTTTTCAGCTGTTGATTATCTGGGAAATGTTCCGTGGACGGATTTTCCCCAGGCGAAGGAATGGTATGCGCGCATCAAGTCGCGCCCATCCTTCAGGCCGTTGCTGGCAGACCATGTGCCAGGCATGCCCGCCGCGCAGCACTACGCCAACCTGGATTTCTAGCTACTGCTCAACGTCCAGCGCTTCAAGGTTGCGCTGTGCATCGCGCAGGGCCGTTGCGTGTGGATCATCCGGGTCCACCTCGCCAACGATGCGCGCAACAGCCACCCAGTCGGCGCGAGCACCTTGCGTATCGCCGCGCGCCAATCTGATTGAGCCACGCTCAACCAGAGCAAACGGATCGTTGGGTGTGAGGGACAGTGCCTGGCTAATATCTGCGCTTGCAGCATCAAGATTGTTGTCCACGCGACGGGCGGCAGCGCGCAGGACCAGCACATTCGTAGCGTCAGGGCGTTGGGCAAGGGCCTGCGTCAGATCAGCATCAGCGGCAGCATAGTTTTGGACTGCTGCATGACCACGGGCACGGTCAATCAGCATATCAACGTCGCCGGGGGTAAGGGTCAGCGCGGCGCTAAGCGCGACAACTGCGTTTTCGCCGGAGCCTGCAAGAAGCCAGGCATTCCCTGCCTGCGCAAGCAGGGCCGCGCGATCACCCGGCCCGCCGGCATCGGGCGCATCAGCCAGATCGCCCAACCGGACTGCAGCCTCGCCATAAAGCTTGAGTTCAACCAGCGCCAGTGCTTCGCAGTGGCGGGCAGCAGCTCCACCCCCATCTGTGCGCCATGCCTGAGCGCGATCAAACGCCTGGTCGGGATCGCGCGAGACGAGCTGTATGCATTGTGCGTAGCGCGCGGCGCTGTCGAGGTTTGGCGCCGTGCCCTGCGCCAATGCCGGTGCCGGACTGATGAAAAACAGAAGGCCAAGGCCGCCTGCTATTAGCACGCACACCCAGATAAAAAACAGTCTTATGGCATTTATGATGTCTTTCATGGCGGGTAACGTCGCCAACACGCGTGGCGTTTTCAAGGCGCTGGGCGGGCAACAACCCGACACTAAAAAGAAAGCAGGCATTGACGTGTCCTCATACCGACTGTTTTGTTTTGGTCTTGGCTTTTCAGCATTGGCCTTTGCCCGGCGCGTTCAGGCGCAGGGCTGGCATGTTGCGGGCACCTGCCGCACCGCTGAAAAAGCTGACGCACTAAAAGCACAGGGCATTGAAGCATTTGTTTTTGGCGATGCGCCGCTTGACGATGCCCAAACAGCGCTGGCTGGTACAACACACCTGCTGGCCTCGGTGCCGCCCGGCCAGACAGGCGACCCGGTATTGCAGATGCATTCAGCCGATATTGCCGCGATTTCGACCCTGCAGTGGATTGGCTATCTCTCGACGACTGGCGTCTATGGCGACAGGCAAGGTGGTTGGGTCAACGAGACCAGTATGCTGGTACCCTCGACAGATCGCGGCAAGCGGCGCGTGACCGCCGAGCTTGGATGGGGCGACCTTGCTGTCGAGGCGGGTGTTGCGCTGCACGTGTTCAGACTGGCGGGCATTTACGGGCCGGGTCGCAACCAGCTTGAAAGCCTGCGCAAAGGCACGGCAAAGCGTATTGACAAGCAGGGGCAGGTTTTCTCGCGCATTCATGTGGATGACATTGCGCAGGTGCTGGTGGCTGCAGCCATCAGCGATGCTCCATCGCAGGCGTTTAACGTGTGCGATGACGAAGCATCCCCTCCACAGGAGGTGGTGGCCCACGCCGCAACCCTTTTGGGGTTGGACCCGCCACCACTGGTGCCATATGACGAGGCGGATATGTCGCCTATGGGCCGCAGCTTCTACAGCGAATCCAAGCGGGTAAAGAATGACCGTATAAAGGACGTATTGGGCGTTCGGCTGAAGCACCCAACCTACCGTGAGGGGCTGAAAGCGCTGTTGGATGCCGGTGAAGGGCACGGGTAAAATGAGGGAGCTGGCGGGCGGCTCACCCCTTATTTACACCGCGCCACTTCATCCAGCACAGTGTGCAACCGGGCAATATCGGAGGGCGTTGAGAGCCGGTGATCACCGGATTTGATCAGCGTGTAGATCACATCGTCGGCCTCCAGCAGATCAACCAGCTTCAGGGCATGTTGCCAGGGCACATCTTCGTCCCGCATACCCTGCAGAATGCGCACCGGGCACGAAACAGCCACGGGCCTGTCCATCAGCAGGTGCGCGCGCCCATCTTCAATTAGGTTGCGCGTAATGACATATGGCTCGTCGTCATAATCCGAAGGCTGACGATAAGCCCCTGCAGTCATGATCTGGTTTTTGACTTCGTCTGAGAACCCCTCCCACATCAATGCCTCCGTAAAGTCCGGAGCCGGCGCAATCAGCACCATGGCTCTGAGCCTTTGTGCCTCGCCCGACGCTGAAAGCGCGCGGGCGACAAGCAACGACAGCCAGCCGCCCATGCTGGACCCAACAAGCACGACCGGACCGGGTGCAAGCTCCCGCAGCACATGCAGACCATCGTCCAGCCAGCGACTGATCGTGCCATCTTCAAAAGCACCGGAAGATGCGCCGTGGCCAAAATAGTCAAACCGCACAAAAGCGCGGCCATGAGCTTTGGCCCAGTCGTCCACGGCGGTTGCTTTTGTGCCCGTCATGTCGGACTTAAAGCCGCCGAACCAGACGACTGTGGGCGACGCGGCGGTGCCAGCGACGGCCTCGCGTTTTTGAAAAGCGAGCGTTTGTCCGTCAGGGCGGGTAAGGTTTTGAACAATGGTCATGGGGGCCTTTGGTGAATAGCGAAAAACCGGTGAGCGACGACACTCAACACGAGCCTAGCGTACCTGGTGTGCTGCAGGTAATCCCGCAGCTTGACGCGGGAGGTGCTGAGCGCTCCTGCGTTGAGGTGGCAAGTGCTGTGGCGCGCGCCGGGTGGCGGTCGTTCGTGGCAACGCAGGGCGGGCGACTTGAAAGCGATCTGCTGCGCGCAGGCGTGACTGTTTTTCATATGCAGGCCGCGTCCAAAAACCCGCTGGTGATGCTTGAAAATGTAGGCAAGCTGCGCCGCATCATCCGTGCGCGCGATATTTTCATTATTCATGCCCGCAGCCGCGCGCCAGCATGGAGTGCATATGCGGCCGCGCGGGCGGAGAACCGGTATTTCGTGACCACCTATCACAGCAAGGTGCATGAGCGCCCGCGCTGGAAGGTCGGCTACAATTCGGTGATGGCGGCAGGTCAGGCGGTGATTGCCAATTCGCAGTTTACGGCAGACCGCATCATGAAGGTGCACGGCACGCCGGCGAAGCGCGTTCACCCGATACCGCGCGGCTTTGACCTTGCACAGTTTGATCCCGCCGCTGTGGATGCTGACCGTGTAGCGGCATTGCGCGCCCGATGGGGCATTGAGGGTGACACCAGGCCGCTGGTTTTATTGCCCGCGCGGCTCACGCGCTGGAAAGGCCCGTTGCTGCTTCTCGATGCCGCCGCAAAGGTGGGTATGCCCGCACGCTACGTGATTGCCGGGGATGCCCAGGGCCGTGATGATTTTCAGGCAGAAGTGCGTGCCCGCATCGCCGAGCTTGGCCTGACTGGACAGGTGACGCTTGCAGACCATGTGGACGACATGCCTGCCGCGTACAAGGCTGCAGACATTGTGGTGTCCGCATCGCTTGACCCTGAACCGTTCGGGCGCATTGGTGTTGAAGCCCAGGCGATGGCAAAGCTGATGATTGCGCCCGACCATGGCGGTGCGCGCGAACAGTTGATAACCGAACCCGCTCACCACCGTACCGGATGGCTGTTTGAGCCAGGAGATGCAGACGCACTGGCCGGCGCGCTGGACGATGCGCTGGCATTGACACCGGAAGAAGCAACAGCGATGGGCACGCGGGCACGTCACCATGCCGTCAGCGCCTTCACGTCTGACGCCATGTGTGCGGCTACACTCAAAGTCTATCGGGATGTACTGGGCTTATGACGGCGCAGCGGATTTTGGTTATCAAGCTGGGTGCGCTTGGAGACTTTGTTCAGGCGCTGGGACCGTTTGAGGCCATAAGGGCACATCACAATGCGCTGGACGATACGGACCACGCCCACATCACGCTGCTGACCACGCCGCCGTTTGCCGGGCTTGCCCGCGACTCAGGTTTTTTTGACGACGTGTGGGAAGATGGCCGGGCCAAAGGATTTGGCGCGCTGCTGTCGCTTGTGCGGCGCATGAGCTGGGCACAGTTCACGCGGGTATATGATCTGCAAACCTCGTCGCGCTCGTCGCTTTACTTTCATCTGCTGTGGCCGCGCACGCAGTGGTCAGGCATTGCGCGCGGCTGCTCCCATCCACACACAAACCCGCAACGTGACTTCATGCATACCGTCGAGCGGCAGGCTGAGCAGTTGCGCGATGCAGGCATTGCCCGCACCCCGTTGGCAAATGTCGCCCCGCTCGCCGGAGTGCGAAGCGCCGGGGAAATCATGGGGCACGAGGGCCCTTATGGGCTGCTGATCCCCGGCGCGGCTCCCCACCGCCCTGCCAAGCGCTGGCCGGTTGAGCGGTTTGCCGAAGTGGCTTCGATCTGGGCCACAAACGGCGTTCGCCCGCTGGTGCTGGGCACGCAGGCCGAAACGCCGCTTGCAGCGTGGATTTGCGCCCATGAACCCACTGCGGTGGACCTGACCGGCTCCACCAGCCTGAACGACATCGTGACGCTGGCGCTGGGGGCAAAGTACGCTGTGGGCAACGATACCGGGCCCATGCATCTGGTGTCACTGGCCGGCACGCCAAGCGTGGCTCTGTTCGGCGCGGACAGTGACCCCGCCCTTTGTGCTCCGCGCGGCCCACAAGTCTGTGTGCTGGAAGCCCCTGATATTTCAGCGCATTCGCCCGCCCGCGTTATGGAAGCGTTAGAGGCCTCCACCTTAAAAACTTGAAAAATGCGCGGATTCACGAAATATAACGGCTACACACCTTTGTTTTAACTGGACGGGGCTTGCGGGACACTTGAATTGGACGAACTCCCGCGCCGTCTTGACGGGAGAGAACCAACATCGCACGCCGCCCCAATATGGCGCCCCCTCAAAAGCAGGAGGGCCCGCGCGCCAATGAACAGATCAACACCCCTGACGTTCGACTTATCGACGCTGAAGGCGAAAACGTAGGCGTTGTCGCCACACAACGCGCCCAGGAAATGGCCGATGCAGCAGGCCTTGATCTGGTGGAGGTGTCTCCCAACGCCGCACCGCCCGTCGCCAAAATCATGGACCTTGGCAAATACAAGTATCAGGCCCAGAAAAAAGCCGCCGAAGCGCGCAAGAACCAGAAGACGGTGGACGTCAAGGAAATCAAGATGCGTCCCAACATCGACACGCACGATTACGACGTGAAGATGCGCAACATGCTGCGATTCTTTGAAGAAGGGGACAAAGTGAAGGTCACGCTTCGTTTCCGGGGCCGCGAAATGGCGCACCAGGATCTGGGCATGAAGCTGCTGCACCGGGTCCGCGATCAGGTGGACGAGATTGCCAAGGTGGAGTTGCACCCCAAGCTCGAAGGCCGGCAGATGATTATGGTGCTCGCACCGCGCTAAAGGGCTATGTCCATCACAGAGTTCAAAAGGCCGACGCGTGGACGCATGTCGGCCTTTTGCATTCGTGCCATTCAGCGTCATACTTCCCGAAACAAAAACCGGGAGGACTGAACCCATGCGTTTTGGGGTCTTTTACGAGCTTCAACTGCCGCGCCCGTGGGGCGAGGACGGGGAACATCGTCTTTTCAAAGAGGCGCTGGAGCAGATCGTTCTGGCTGACAAACTCGGCTATGATTACGCATGGGAGGTGGAGCATCACTTCCTTGAAGAGTATTCACACTCCGCAGCGCCTGAGGTTTTTCTCGCCGCCGCCGCCGGACAAACCCAAAACATCCGCCTTGGCCACGGCATCCGTCAGGTAATCGCCAACTACAATCACCCTGCCCGCACGGCTGAGTGCATCGGCACGCTGGACCTCATTTCCGATGGCCGCGTTGATTTTGGCATTGGCGAAGGCGCGACCCGGCTTGAGCTTGGCGGCTTCGACATCCCCGCCCGCGAAAAACGCGCCATGTCACTGGAGGCCGCCGAACAGATTGCCAACATGATGGTGATGGACCCGTATCCGGGGTTTGAAGGCAAGACGTTCTCCATGCCATGCCGCAATGTCATTCCCAAGCCGTTGCAAAAGCCGCATCCGCCGATGTGGATGGCGTGCACCAACCGCGACACCATTAAGGTGGCGGCATCTCTTGGCCTTGGCGCGCTGGCGTTTTCGTTTGTTGACCCTGATGAAGCCCGCGCGTGGGCGGACATCTATTACGGTATCATCAAGTCCGACCAGTGCGTGCCGCTGGGCCACCGGGTGAATGCCAACATCGCCATGGTGTCGTCGTTCTCTATCCATCATGACCGTGAGGAGGCGATCCGCCGGGGCCATGAGGGTTTTGAATTTTTCGGCTACGCGCTTGGCCGCATGGTAACGCAGGACTTTGTGCCCGGCCGCACGGACATGTGGGCCGAATACATCGAGCGCCGGGGCGACCGCACGGAAGATGTCATCAAGGAGGCGGCGTCGCAGGCGCCGGGCGGGCTTGGCGGCATCGGCACGCCGGACGACATGCGCGCGCATCTCAAGGCCATGCAGAGCGCAGGCGTGGACCAGGTGATCTTCATGCAGCAGGCGGGCAACAACTCGCATCAGCATATCTGTGAAAGTCTGGAGCTGTTTGCCTCCGATGTGATGCCGGACTTCAAGGCTGACGTGGCAAACCGCGAGGCTGAAAAGGCTGAGGAACTTGCGCCTTACGTTGAGGCGGCACTGGCCCGCAAACAGACGATGCCGCCAATCGCCGACAAGGACATTCCGGTTATTCCCGCGGCTGTTTCCAAACCGCAGGTCAACCAGACGGCGGCGGAGTAACGGCACATGCTTGGAAGCTACGGATGGACCTGATAATCCGGGAAGAAATGGCTGATGACTATGCCGTTATTGCGAGCATTACCGAACGTGCATTTGCCCCAATGCCGTTCTCAGACGGCGACGAGCATGAGCTGATCGGCAAGTTGCGAGATGCCGGCGTGTTGGCCATCTCGCTTGTGGCCGAATACGAAGGCACAGTTGCAGGACACATTGCCTACACACCGGCATTTGCAGCGGATGGATCAGCCAACTGGTACGCCTTGGGGCCAGTGGCCGTTGAACCCGGCCTTCAAAAACGGCGCATTGGCGCTCGTCTGATTGAGAGGGGGCTGGCCATGCTGCGCGAACGCGATGCTGCGGGCTGTGTGTTGGTCGGGGATCCGGCTTATTACAGTCGCTTTGGCTTCAAACTATATCCTGAGTTTTGCCCGGAAGGTGAGCCGGAGGAATATTTCCAGATATTACCTTTGAGGCAAACCGCGCCGCGTTCAGTCGTTGGGTTTCACCCCCTTTTCTCACATCCCTCATAAACTCAATGGCTTGACCGGAGGGTCTCGCACCTTATTTGCAGCCGCCAACACCCCTTGCACCACCCTCAAACCCCCTCTATAACCCCGCGTCTTAGTGCCGCCTGGCCTGTAGGGCATGCCATGGCGGCTTGGTTGCTGTTCCAGCGTCGGATTTTTGGTCCGGCGCTTTGATGTGAAGGAAGATGCGAAATGCCCAAACTGAAGACAAAGAGCGGCGCCAAGAAGCGTTTCTCTCTTACGGCTAAAGGGAAAGTGCGCGCGGGCCAGGCCGGCAAGCGTCACGGCATGATAAAGCGCACGCAGACGCAGATCCGCAATCTGCGCGGCACAACCATCCTGTCACCGCAGGATGCAAAGATTGTCAAAAAGTTCCTGCCTTACGGCTGAGCGCCCCACCTTTAGAAATCTCGTTTGAGGAGAACCCGACATGGCACGTGTCAAACGGGGCGTCACAACTCACGCCCGTCACCGCAAAGTTATCAAGGCCGCCAAGGGCTACTACGGCGCCCGCAAAAACACTTTCCGCGTCGCCACCCAGGCCGTGGACAAGGCTGGCCAGTACCAGTATCGCGACCGCAAGGTCCGCAAGCGGACGTTCCGTTCGCTGTGGATTCAACGCATCAACGCCGCCACGCGCGAGCATGGCATGACCTATGGCCGATTTATCAACGGCCTTAGTGTTGCGGGCATCGAAGTGGACCGCAAAGTGCTGTCCGACATCGCGATCCGCGAACCTGAGGCCTTCAAGGCTCTGGTCGATCAGGCGGCCGCCGCGCTGAAGTAGTCCTCCCGGACTTACCACACGATACACATCGCTGTTTGCCCGCGCGGGCTGCTGCCGGTTCTGACCAGAACCGCATCAGCAGTCACGCGCGTGCAACAGCGATTTTTTTATGCAACAAGGCCTGCATCAAGCAGGTGGCCAACAGGCCGGGAATTAGACCAGATGAGCGACCTTCAAGCCGAAGCCAAAACCCTCGAAGACCAGTTCACATCTGCCATCGCAGATGCTGAGAGCCTCGATGCGCTGGAGCAGGTGCGCGTGGCGGCTCTTGGCAAAAAAGGGCGCGTCTCGGAGCTGATGAAGGGTCTGGGCAAGATGAGCCCGGAGGAGCGCAAGGATGCCGGCCCCCTGCTCAACGGCCTCAAGACGCGCATTGCGGATGCCATCACCGCGCGCCAAGCCATGCTGCATGACGCAGCCCTCGAGGTGAAGCTGGAACAGGAACGTGTAGACGTAACGCTGCCCGTGGCGCTGCCGCCTGCCGAGCAGGGCCGCATTCACCCCAACAGCCAGGTGATGGACGAAATCATCGCGATTTTTGCGGATATGGGCTTTGACGTAAAAGAAGGCCCGGACATCGAGACGGACGAGCATAACTTTACAGCCCTCAACATTCCGCCTGAGCACCCTGCCCGGCAGATGCATGACACGTTCTATTTCCATGAGCACGAGGATGGCTCGCGGCTGCTGCTGCGCACGCATACAAGCCCCGTGCAGGTGCGCACGATGCGCAGCGAAAAGCCGCCGCATCGCTTCATTGCGCCGGGCCGCACATTCCGCTGCGACAGTGACCAGACCCACACGCCGATGTTCCATCAGGTGGAGGGCATGGTCATTGATGAAGAAACCCATATGGGGCACTTGCGCTGGACGCTTGAAGAGTTTGCGCGCGCGTATTTTGAGGTGGACACCGTCGAGATGCGGTTCCGCCCCAGCTATTTCCCGTTCACCGAACCGTCCATGGAAGTGGACATCCGCTGTGATCGTTCCGGCAAGGATATCAAGATTGGCCAGGGCGACGACTGGATGGAGATTCTGGGCTGCGGCATGGTGAACCCGAATGTACTGAGTGCGTCGGGGCTGAACCCTGATGTGTATCAGGGATTTGCGTTCGGCATCGGCATCGACCGGCTGGCGATGCTCAAATATGGCGCCCCGGACCTGCGGGCGTTTTTTGACGGCGATCTTCGCTGGCTCAGGCATTATGGATTTGCTGCGCTCGACATACCCTCCCTGTACGGAGGATTGAGCCGATGAAGTTCTCCCTCTCCTGGCTCAAGAACCACCTTGAGACCACAGCCACGCTGGACGAGATTTCCGATGCCCTGACCATGCTGGGGCTGGAGGTGGAAGACATCCACGATCCGGCGAAGGCGCTGTCTGCTTTTACGGTTGCCAAAGTTATTTCAGCCGAGCCGCACCCTAACGCAGACAAGCTGAAACTCTGCAAGGTTGCTACGGCTCGCGGTGAAATGCAGGTGGTGTGCGGTGCTGCCAACGCGCGCGCAGGCCTGACAGGTATTTTTGCCCCCGAAGGCGCCTATGTGCCGGGCATCGACATGACGCTGAAGCCTACAGAAATACGCGGCGTTCAGTCCAACGGCATGTTGTGTTCCGAGCGTGAGCTTGAACTTTCAGATGAGCATAACGGCATCATCGACCTTGAAGGTGACTTTGAGGTGGGGACGCCTGCAGCTGATGCGCTCGGCATCAATGACCCGGTGATTGAAATTGCCATCACACCCAACCGACCTGACTGCACAGGTGTGCGTGGCATCGCCCGCGATCTGGCGGCTATGGGTATTGGCACGCTTAGGCCGGATGCGATCAAGCGTGTAGCGGGAACATTTGAAAGCGCCACGAAGGTGGGGCTTGAGTTTGCGGGTGATCCCGCCTGCCACTTGTTCCTTGGACGGATGATACGGGGCGTAAGGAACGGCCCCTCCCCTGACTGGCTGCAGCAGAAACTACGCGCAATCGGTCTGCGCCCGATAAATGCGCTGGTGGATGTTACCAATTACATGTCGTTTGACCGGGCACGACCGCTACACGTGTTTGATGCTGACAAGCTCAAGGGAACGGTTCATGCGCGCATGGGGAAGCCGGGGGAGAAGTTCCTGGCGCTCGACGGTAAAGAATATTCCGCCGACGAAAGCATGTGTGTCATTGCCGATGATAGCGGGATGCTGGGTTTGGGTGGCGTGATGGGCGGCGAGGCAACCGGTTGCACCGAGAACACCGTAAATGTGTTTGTGGAATGCGCCCTGTTTGACCCGATCACCATTGCTACTGCCGGACGCAAGACAGGCATTACCTCCGATGCCCGCTTTCGCTTTGAGCGCGGTGTGGACCCTGCGTTTGCGGCTGACGGCATGGAAATGGCCACGCAGCTAATTCTTGATATGTGCGGCGGTGAGGCCAGCAAGGTTGAAAGTACGGGCAGTGTTCCTGCGTGGCGACGCGACATTGCCTTCGATACGTCGCGCGTGCGCAAGCTGACCGGCCTTGAGCTCTCGGATGACCGTATTTTTACAATCCTTGATGCGCTGGGGTTTGAAAGCGACCGCGCATCCTCCCCGGCACGCGTTACACCGCCTTCGTGGCGGCCTGATGTGCATGGGTCGGCTGATCTGGTGGAAGAGGCTGTGCGCGTGCATGGCATCAATGAAGTGAAGCCTGTGCCGCTTACGCGCCGCCACGCGGTGGCGACGGCTATTCTGACACCGATGCAAAGTCGGGTCCGGCAGGCGCGGAGGGCGTTGGCGGCGCGCGGACTATCAGAAGCCGTGACATGGGCGTTTTGCTCAAAGCAGCAAGCTGAGTTGTTTGGCGGCGGTGAAAAAACGCTGGAACTTGCCAACCCCATTTCGTCTGAATTGTCAGACATGCGCCCGAGCATTCTGGCAACGCTGACAGCGGCAGCCCAGCGCAATGTTGACCGCGGCATTCGTGACGTGGCGCTGTTTGAAGTGGGCGCACACTACGCAGACGAAACGCCCGAGGGGCAACGCATATCTGCGGCAGGTCTGCGTGCGGGCAATACAACCCGCGACTGGCGCGGGTCGGCGGCACCGGACGTGTTTACTGCTAAAGAAGATGCACTGGCGGCTTTGGCCGCTGCGGGTGGTCCGGCTGAAAGTGTTCAGGTCTCGACGGGTGCCGCTCACTGGTATCATCCGGGTCGCTCGGGCCTGCTGACCCTTGGGCCGAAGACAATCCTTGCCCAGTTCGGCGAGTTGCATCCGCGCGTCGTTGAGGCGATGGGGCTGTCTGGCCGCGTCGCAGCCTTTGAGGTGTATCTTGATGCCATACCCGCACCGCGCAAGAAGCCCACACGCGCCAAGCCGCCGCTTGAGGCGGCAGACCTGATGCCGGTGCGCCGCGACTTTGCCTTTGTTGTTGCCAGTGATGTTGCGGCAGATGCGCTTTTGCGCGCTGCCAGGGGCGCCGACAAGAAGCTGATTACAGATGCACAGGTGTTTGACATCTATCAGGGGGCCGGTATCGACACCGACAGCAAGTCGATGGCTATCGAGGTAACATTGCAACCTACCGGCCAGACACTGACCGACAAAGATATTGATGCTGTGTCAGATAAAGTCATCGCAGCCGTGAACAAGGCGACGGGAGGCACGTTGCGAGGGTAACCTTGCCCATTGGCCGTTCCGTGATTCGCGAACGGCCCATATTGCGGATAAAGACCCAATGACCGCTCCAAACGGCAACATGCCACCATCTGATGAACCCGCCTACGAGCAAGGTGCCAGTGACGCGCGGAACTGGTTTGACCGTCAATTGCTCCTTGAATCGTGGGATGGTCCGGGCCTTTCACCACTCAACTGGGTCATCCTTGTTCTGATTATTCTCAGTGTGGTGCTGTTCACGGTCGAGACCATCGAAGGGCTCGCTCCGGGCACTGCATTTTTGCTGGATCTGGCCAACGATGCCATTTTATTGGTGTTTGCTGTCGAGTTCTGCCTGCGGCTTTGGTGTGCAGGCGAAACACGGGGCGTCAGTGGCCTGCGCAACCGCGCGCAGTACGCAGGACGGTTTTGGCTAACAATTGATTTTCTGGCATTCGGGCCGGAACTGATCATGCTGATTATTACAGGTTTTACGGGAGCCGACCTTGCCTGGCTTCGGGCGTTCCGACTGGCCCGTTTGTTCAAGCTGGCAAAATATTTTGAGCCCGCGAGGGTAGTGGTGCGGGTATTGCGCTCTACATGGCGACAACTTCTGGTCGCAGCCGTCATTGCCTCGCTGGTGATCTATTCCGCCGCCGTCATCATGTATCTGTTTGAGCGCGACACCATGCCGGAGGCTTTTGGGTCCATACCCAAGGCCATGTGGTGGAGCGTGGTCACGCTCTCGACGGTTGGTTATGGCGATGTGGTGCCGGCGACGCTTGGTGGCAGAGTGGCAGCAGGCCTGCTCATTTTGGGTGCCATCGGCCTTGTGAGCCTTCCCTCCGGCATTATTGCGGGCGCCTTTCAGGATGAATTGCGCCAGCGCCGCGAGCGCGAACAAGCTGAAGCCGAAGAGGAAGCACGGCCACGGCCGGGCATGTAATCAGCCCGCCATGCCTGCTGTCGTCAATTCCGCTAGGCGCAAGGGTTTGCGGGTGCTATATGCCGCTGCAAATGACCGATCTTTCACACATCCGCAACTTCTCCATCGTGGCCCACATTGACCACGGTAAATCAACACTGGCCGACCGGCTGATTCAGTTCACCGGCGGGCTGACCCAGCGCGAGATGAAAGAGCAGGTGCTCGATTCGATGGATATCGAGCGCGAACGCGGCATCACCATCAAGGCGCAGACCGTACGGCTGGAATACACTGCCCAGAACGGCGAGGCCTATGTGCTGAACCTCATCGACACGCCGGGCCATGTGGACTTTGCCTATGAAGTGAACCGTTCGCTTGCGGCCTGCGAAGGCTCGCTGCTGGTGGTGGATGCAAGCCAGGGCGTGGAAGCGCAGACGCTGGCCAATGTCTATCAGGCCATTGAGGTGAACCACGAAATTGTGCCCGTCCTCAACAAGATTGACCTGCCTGCGGCAGAACCAGACCGGGTCAAACAACAGATTGAGGATGTGATCGGGCTGGATGCGTCCGACGCCATCGAGATTTCGGCAAAGACTGGTCTTGGCATCGACAAGGTGCTTGAAGCCATCGTGCACAAGCTGCCACCGCCCGTCGGCGATCGCACAGCGCCCCTGAAGGCGATGCTGGTGGACAGTTGGTATGATTCCTATCTTGGGGTCGTTGTGCTGGTGCGCATCATCGATGGCGAGCTTAAGAAGGGTCAGCGCATTCACATGATGCGCACCGACGCCACTTACCAGGTGGATGAGGTGGGCGTAATGCGGCCCAAAAAAGAAAAGGTTCAAACCCTTGGCCCCGGCGAGATCGGGTATCTCACAGCATCCATCAAACAGGTGGCCGATACCGCCGTCGGCGACACGATTACCGATGACAAGCGCCGCACCGAAAAACCGCTGCCGGGCTTTAAACCCGCGCAGCCCGTAGTGTTCTGTGGCCTGTTCCCGGTGGACGCGGCCCAGTTTGAGGATTTGCGTGAGGCGCTGGGCCGACTGCGGCTCAACGATGCAAGCTTTGAATATGAGATGGAAACGTCAGCAGCACTTGGCTTTGGCTTCCGCTGTGGCTTTTTGGGTTTGCTGCACCTTGAAATTGTCCGTGAACGGATTGAGCGTGAGTTCAACATTGATCTCATCACAACCGCGCCCAGCGTGATCTACCATCTGCACATGACCGATGGCACCACCATCGACATGCACAACCCGGCCGACATGCCTGACCCGATGAAGATCGACACCATTGATGAGCCGTGGATCAACGCGACAATTCTGGTGCCCGACGAATATCTGGGAGCTGTTCTCAAATTGTGTGAAGACCGGCGCGGCGTGCAGCAGAACCTCACCTATGTGGGCGGACGGGCGATGGCGGTCTATCGCATTCCGCTAAACGAGGTTGTGTTCGACTTTTACGACCGACTGAAATCCGTCACGCGCGGTTATGCGAGCTTTGATTATCATATCGAAGATTATCAGCCTGGCGATCTTGTTCGTATGTCGGTGCTGGTCAACGCGGAGCCGGTGGACGCGCTGGCAATGATTGTGCATCGCGCCCGCGCCGAGGCGCGGGGCCGTTCGATGTGCGAAAAGCTCAAGGATCTGATCCCCCGGCATCTGTTCAAAATACCTGTGCAGGCGGCCATTGGCGGACGGGTGATTGCGCGCGAGACCATTGCTGCCATGCGCAAGGACGTGACCGCGAAGTGCTACGGCGGGGACGCAACCCGAAAGCGCAAACTTCTGGACAAGCAGAAGGAGGGCAAAAAGAAGATGCGTCAGTTCGGCCGTGTCGAGATACCGCAGGAAGCGTTTATCTCCGCCCTCAAGATGGACGACAACTAGCTGTTACGGCTGCGTAGCCAGGCACCGATAAAAAACACCAGTGCCAGAAGCCCGAAGATGATCGTCGCCGGCTGACCCAAAAACCAGATGATCGTAGGGTCCCACAGATCAGGTGAGATATAGCGTTGAACAACAGCCTGGCTCAGATTGAGCGAGCCTGAATGCACCGCGAACCACAGCTCGCCCAACGATGCCAATCCCTGCCGGGATAGGAGATCGTTTGCGGCCGATGCAATGGTGGCCGCCAGAAACAAAACTGTGAGCACACGCAGGATCATGGGCTCTACAGTCCAGTACCGAGGTTAACGCGGGGTTGGGATCGACTAACCGTTTCGGGGGCGGAAGATCAACGCGATGATGATACCAAACACACCCAGCACCGCCCATGCAGGATAGCTGAGAACGGAGACCACTCCGGGATCCCAGGCTGCGGGTGGCAGGGTTGCTTCTGCCCATGCCCTGAAGCCTTCGAGTGTTGTCAGGCCAATGCGCTCATCAAGAAGCGCCCATACCTGCGCAAACGAGTTGATGCCCACTTCGCCGGTTTCAAGCGAACGCAACACATCAGCGCCAAATACCATCAAAGCGCCGGCGATAAAAATCAAACCGATCAGTCGGAAAATAACCATTGTCTCTCAGGCCCCCCAGCGGCCGAACCAACTCAAACTTGTCCTGCAAAACCGTGTTTCGGGCATCCCCATGCCCCCGAACAAACACGCACATGACCATGGCAATCGCATCGCGATGCGGCTGCAACGTCGCTGCCTATAGTCAACCCGAACTAGCCTGCATGACGCAAGCCTAAAGAATGCCCGGATTTAAGGCAGATATGCGCCTCACCTTTACCGATGCCGCTTGATGCGGACCATCTGATGGGCTATTCCCGCCCCTCCCCGGTCTTGCAGACTTAAGGGAACTTCGCGGAGAGGTGGCCGAGTGGTCGAAGGCGCACGCCTGGAAAGTGTGTAGGCGGGTAACCGTCTCGAGGGTTCGAATCCCTCTCTCTCCGCCATTTATTCTGGTTAACCCGGCATCGCGACACTGCATGTCAGATCGGCGGAACGGCACAAAGCTGCCTGGTTTTTACCGCCAGACGCCAGCGCTGATACGCCTGATACCCCTTGGCACCAAAAGCATTTTTCACGCACCACCAGGGCCGCGACAGCGTGCGGTATTGATGTGACACACCGCGATGAATGTTGGTTAACGCATGATCGGGGGTATGCAGCGGGCGCCACAGGCACCTTAACGGGAGGGGTGCTAGTTTACGCGGGCAACCACAAGGGTGCGGCGTGGACGGGCATAAAAAACATCCTCCATCACCAGATCGCCGGTCAGGTACTGCCCCATCGTGGACGAGTACGTGTAGGTCACTTCCGCAACAATAACGCTGCCGTTACCGATGATGAGATCATCCGGCACTGCATATGACGCGCCCCTGGCATACGCGGTGGCATTGAGCGCGTCGCTCCAATCCACGCGGTAATTGCCGCCACCATGATCTGACACGCTGCTGAGAATTATCCTCGTGCCGGTTCCATCAAATGGTTCAAGGATGGCCGTCGATGCACCAAAAATATCCGCAATCTGTGCATTGTTGAGCACCATTGATTGCGCGGCAAGGTCAGCAGCGGTGCTGGCGACGGCGGTTGCCTTGCGATCGGCTATCAACGCAGCGGACAGTTCAACCGCGCCAAAATACATGGCAGTCATCACCGGGAGCAAAAGCGCAAACTCGACCGAAGACATACCCCGGTCATCTTTTTGTATGCGCCGCAATGGATAACTGAAGCAAGTCATGAGCAGTTAGCCTCCCGCCGCCTGTGCGTTGCCAAACGGTTCGTTCCGGAACGCTGCGCTTGAGATGATGAGGCGTGACCCTGATGACATGTTTGACATGGCCGCACCCAGAAACGGCGTTGCTATTTCCCAGACGTAAAAAACGCGCACAAGCACGATGTCACCCGGGTTGCCAGGCTGGAACATAAGATCCGTACGCAGATCACCGTCCTCGGTCAGCGGGTCGGTGAAATCAATCGCCGAAAAATTATCAAACCGGCGCACGTCAATCTGCATCCGGTTATCGCAGCCCATGAACATTGCATCGCAAATGGTGTTGCGAATATCTTCACGCGACAGGCCCTGCAACTGCACCTGACCTGTACGCACCATACGTGACGCTTCAGCAGCACCTGTTTCAAGACTGACTGAGGCGAAAAAAACAGCCGTTGCTTCAAGCGTCGCAAACAGGATTCCGAAGAACGGCATTGCCAGCAAAGCAAACTCTACCGCTGAGGAGCCTTCGCTTGAGCGTCGGAACCTACGCAGCACACCGCCACGTACGCGACGGCTTAGCAGCTTGCCAGGAGTGATGGTGCGGGCCTGTTTCATGACGCCAGTTTTAGCGCTGATGCGTTACCGCAAGGCATACGGACAATCGTGAATTGTCCGTCGCGGCTTCACCTTTTGCTAACCAGCTTTCTTAAGTCCTGCTTCATGATCCCGGCGCTATTTTTGTGATCACAAGAGGTCCGGGGCGGATCATGTCCGACATTATGTCGGTACAAGGAGCATCGGTAGAAACAGATGCGTATATTCTCAGACCGTCATAGTCGCGGTAAGGCGGCGGCCTGCGCGGCACTCCCTGGCGAACGGCCATGCGACTGTAAACCTCCGTGCACACAACAAACGGACAATACGTTCCTCACCCGATTTTTCCGCAACAAACGCGGCAACCTGGCGATCATATTCGCATTGTCGCTGATGCCGCTTTCAGCAGCGGCAGGCGCGGCCATTGACCTCAACCGGGCTTTCATTGTGCAGCAAAGGCTTGAGCGCGCGCTTGACGCGGCAGGACTTGCCGTGGGGTCAGCCCCCGCGGCAAGCGACGCTGAGATGAAGGCAATGGCGCAGAGCTTCTTTGACGCCAACTACAATGACGAAGAAATGGGCGTACCAGGGGAACTGGTGCTGGCAGCGGCTAACGGGCGCGTTACGCTTTCAGCCACAGCCGAACTGCCCACAACGATCATGAAGATCATCGGTTATGACAAACTGACTGTCGGCAGTGAAATTGAGGTCGTGCGTGAATCCAAGGCTCTGGAAGTCGCGATGGTTCTGGACAACACCGGATCGATGGCGTGGAACGGCAAGATTGGAGCGTTGCGCACGGCAGCCGAAGACCTGGTAAGTATTCTGTTCGGCGATCAGGACACGCCCGATCTTTTGACAATGTCGCTGGTGCCGTTCGTTACTGCCGTCAACATCAAAACACCCGGCTTTGACATGAACTGGATGGATGTGGACGGCAACTCGGAGTTTCACGGTGAGAACTTTGACCCCAACCGGGGACCGACAAACCACTTTGAACTTTTTGACGGCATCAACAATGCTTCGTGGAAGGGCTGCGTTGAGATGCGGCCTGAGCCATATGACACCCTGGATACTGCGCCTACATTGGGTAACGCGGATACTTTGTTTGTTCCTTATTTCTGGCCCGATGAACCCGACAACGGCAGCGGCTACAACAACAATTACGCCAATGACCGCATCGGCGGGAACAAGAATAAGCGCCAAAGCAATGGCGGAAAATACATGAACCGCAACGTCTCGGTTGATGAGACACCGTCCAGCACAGAAGGCCCAAACAAGGCCTGCGCGCGCCCGTTGGTGCCACTGACAAACTCCAAGAGCACACTCATCAACGAAGTGCGCGCGATGGAACCCTGGTATAATTCAGGCACCAACATTGCCGAGGGTCTTGCCTGGGGGTGGCGTGTGCTATCGCCGGGGGCTCCGTTCAGTGAAGGCGCGAGTTTTGGCAACCCGGATGTTCAAAAGGCGCTGATCCTGCTGACTGACGGCAACAATGAGATCGTCAGTCAGAGCACCCACAACGATTCCGATTACACAAGCTTTGGATATGTCGGCACGGGCCGCCTGGGCACGACAAACCGCGGCACTGCCCGCAATATCATTGACCAGAAGGTTGCTGAAATGTGCACGCGCGTGAAGGCTGACGGCGTGCGTATCTACACAATTACATTCCAGCTGAACTCGTCGAGCCTGGCCGAGATCTTCCGCAACTGCGCCACTGAGCCTGAGTTGTATTTCGATTCGCCAAGCAACGAGGAGCTGCGGCGTGTCTTTCAGTCTATCGCTTTTGACCTCAGTAACCTGCGCATTGCCCGTTAGGGTTTTTCCACCAAACAAAAGCCCCGGCGCGCAGATGCGTGCCGGGGCTTTTTCGTTCGTCGTCAGTTTGGTTCTATTCCTCAGAGGCACCCTCAGCAGTTGCTGATGCACCATCAGCAGCAAGACCCATTTTCACGCCGGTCTGCTTGCCAATTGTCTCGTTGTATTCAGGCGCATCACCGATACGCAGTATAGGCTTGCAGTCCGGTGCGCAGTTGTAGCTGGCCTGGGCGCCACCGCGATTGACCGTCAGCAGGCGAGGCGCCATGTCCACCACGTTTACAATCAGCGATGCTGTTTCATTTCCATCATGGTCAAACACCAGAATATTGGTGGCGCCGTAGGAGCGACCAATGAGCAGCAGCATGTCGGACCCTTGAATGATCGCATCTGCGATTGATGGATTGCCTACGGCAACGATGGAGGCTGCGCCTTCAATGCGCAGCACCTTTGCCTGATCAATGCCCACCTTGTAGTCGTGAGATACCATTTCATACATACCGCCGGCATGTGATGGTGCCGTTGATGCACCTATGGCAGCAAACGGCAAAGCAGCAGCAAGGGCTGTAATCACCTTGGCGTTGAACGGTGAATTGGTCGTGCGGCGCATTAGCCTGCTCCCGGGGTCATGGCCAGCGTATGACGGTGTCAGGTGGCGCTGGCTGAAAAGCGTGGGAGCAGCGTCGCCGGAAATGGTGAAGAAACACCAAAGGCGGGGGATCAGCTTTGTTTAAGGATTTGGCAATGGGCTTAAACGCCGCTTATTCGCTGGCAGGCTAGCCTGAACATCATTCCACTCCTCATTCACGCGAGCCGCACACAGCCATGACACAGACGGTTCAGGCCAAAGACGCCCCTGGATTTGCCGACGATGTAGCGCAGGCGCTTCGCAGCATTGCGTGCCTTGCCCATCTGGATGATGTGTCTCTTGCGGCATTTGCTGCTCAGGGGCGCGCTGTTTCATATGCAGCAGGCGATATTGTGGGAGGACCCGCATCCGGACTGGCGAGTGTTGCCATGCTCTGCGAGGGTTCAGTCAGGGTCTCCTACCCGCCCGACAGGCATGGTGAAGTCGCATTCCATGACGTGCCAACGGGTGGCTTGTTTGGGCATATTGAGGCGCTGGCGAACCACACGCCCAATCTTTCCGCTGTCTGCCTGACAGCAACGCGTGTCGTGCTGGTGCCCGCATCAGCCTTTGTTGGCCTTCTCGAAGACAGCCCCAAGGTGGCGCTGGCATTGTTGCGCATACAGGCGCACGAGACGGTGAATGCGGCACCCCGTACGCTGGGTGTCGCAAACGCAGGCGCCCACAAGCTTTATGCTGAACTTCTGCGAATGGCGGAACCAGACCCGAACATGCCCGGCGAACTCACCATTGCCCGCTTGCCCCGGCATCGTGAACTGGCCCAATGGACGGATTTGCACGAAGACGACGTGGCTGCAGCGCTTGCCGCATTGGTCAAAACGGGCTGTGCCGCGCGCCGATACCCAGGACTGGGCATACTGGACGCCGACAGACTGCGCGTTCTGGCCGTTGGTCAGGAAACGAACACTGAAGATACCGCTTCCCGGCCCTAAATCTCTACATCCATGCTCACCTTCCCACAACACAGCCTTGAATAACTCGTCTTTATCTGAGCGAATAACATATTGTTAACCAAACTACGTATCAGAGTCAGCATATATAAATCGCCATTCACTCTTCGACCTATTCTATATTTATTTTTATTATGTCTATACATATTCGTTTTCTCATACCCTGACATTTTCGCTTGAGATATCTGATTTTAACTTTGAAATTAAGGAGCAGGTAAGCCGTCAGCGCTAAGGTCTGCACAGGTGCGAAGGCGGCCTGTCCCGACCGTCAGCACTGAACTGGGACTGTTGACTATGCAGTTCGCGAACTTGGATTGATCCAGAGGAGGCTTTCATGAGCCATTTTATCAAGCGCTTTGCCGGTGATGAGTCCGGCGCCACTGCCATCGAATATGGTCTTATTGCTGCCGGCATCGCTGTTGCGATCATCACGGCCGTCAACACGCTCGGCACGAACATCGGCACGACGTTCGGTAGCGTTTCTGACGAAATGCAGTAAGCCGCAAGGCATGATCGGACGGCTCTTGCCGTCTGAACAGATGAAGGCTGCCGGAGCAATCCGGCGGCCTTTTTCATGTGGTGCCCGCTGATACCCGACCGTTTAGACGGTGCGTCGCATTTTAAGGTTTACCCACCCTTTACAGCTTGCAGCGCCTAATGGGCCAACGTTCCTCCGCCGCCTTTTGCGATGGTCCTTATGCTCAACCTTGCCACCCTGCCCGACTACACGCTGCTGCAATGGCTCGTCATCAGCACATTCCCCGTTTTCATGCTTGCAGCCGCTGCAAGTGATGCGGCCTCAATGCGCATCCCCAACTGGTTGACCGGCACTTTGGCATTGGCATTCCCGATTGCGGCTGCGGGCACAGCCATGCCACTTGAAGCGCTGGGCTGGCATGGGCTTGTGGGCTTTGCGGCGCTGCTGGTAGGCATGGGGCTGTTTGCAACCGGCTGGATTGGTGGTGGGGACGCCAAGTTTTTTGCCGCCACGGTCCTATGGCTGGGGCCGGACCAGGTGTTGGCCTTCACCCTGATTTCCACTGTTCTGGGCGGCCTGTTGACGCTGTTCTTGTTGTCATTCCGCAAACTGCCCATGCCCGGGCCATTGGCAGCACAAGGCTGGATCATGCGCCTGCACGACCCTAAAGAAGGCGTGCCATATGGCATTGCGCTCGCTGCCGGCGGCCTCATCGCATTTGCCCAAAGCGGGTGGCTGGCAGGTGCGGCATGACCCGACGCTGCGCAATCACATCTCATTTGACCGAAATTCTGACCAACACGGTTAACCGGGAATTGACGAATTCCCGGTCTGATACCGCCTGAACCCTTCCGTGCGGATCAGGCAGGCCCTGCATCCCACCTCATCGCGAAAGCCTGGCTTATGTCTGTTGCCCGCATCGCCGTTCTTATTCTAGCCGTGCTCGCTGCGGCTGCAGCAGCATGGCTTGCCTCGTCGTTTGTCGGCAGCGATCAGCAGATAGCCCAGGCACCTGAACCGCAGATGGTTACAGATCAGGTGTTGGTGGCTGCAAATGATCTGCCGGTCGGCTCACGCATCGCGCCGGGCGATCTGCGGTGGCAGACCTGGCCCAGCGAGGCACTGGCACCAGGGTTCATCGTCAAGGCCCGCTCGCCTGAAATCACCACCACCATGCAGGGGGCGCTTGTGCGTGCGCCAATGCTCAAAGGCGAACCCGTTACCGATGCCAAAGTCATCAGCGGAGATGCCACGGGGTTCATGGCAGCACGGCTGGGCGAGGGAATGCGCGCCGTCTCTGTGGGCATATCACCTGAAACCGGTGCCGGCGGGTTCATTCTGCCCGGCGACCGGGTGGATGTGATTGTAACCCGCGAAGGACGCAGCGACGGCAGCCGCGAGCCTGAAGTGCGCAGCGATACCGTGCTGACCAATGTGCGGGTGCTGGCGATCGACCAGGCCTTTGCCGAAGCAACGGACGAAACCGGCGAAAAAGTTGTGGTGGGTAAAACCGCAACGCTGGAGCTGACACCCATGCAGGCTGAAACGCTGGCACGCTCGCAGGCTGTTGGCGACATCTGGCTGTCGCTTCGCAGCCTGGCCGACATGTCCACGGGTGGGCCGCAGGACACAGGCGCCCTTTCAGCAAACAAACCCGCAAACACATCGCACGGCGATACTGTAACCGTCGTGCGCTATGGCGTGCGGTCGCTTGAGCAGCCAAGGAGTAGCCGATGAGCCTTTATGCACATCATTTGAGCTGCCTTGCACAGCGCGCCGGGTTTCTGTCCCGGCATGTCAGTTTTGCGGCATTTGCAGCCTTCGTTTTCGTCGCGGGCCCTGCAGCGGCCCCGACAAACGCCGCTCAGCTCCTGGGCGGGGAAGAGGGCACGCCCGTTGTTCGGATTGATCCGGGCGGAGAGAGCGCCAAAAGCCAGATCATGTCGCTTGGTCTCAACAAGGCGGCCGTTGTGGAACTTCCGGTTGATGCCGCCGATGTGCTGATATCCAATCCTGAGATTGCTGACGCCATCGTGCGCAGCGCACGCCGCACGTACCTTCTGGGTATGGAAGTTGGCGAGACAAATGCATTTTTCTTCGACGCCGCCGGACGACAGGTATTGAACCTGGAAATCCGGGTCGAACGCGACCTTGATTCACTCCTCAGCGTGCTTGGGCGGCATTTGCCGACAGCGCGCATTGAGGTTGAAGCAATCAACGACAACATCATGCTGACGGGTGCCGTCCCCAATGCAGCGGCTGCCAGCAAGGCACGCGACATCGCTGCCCGGTTTGTGGGGGACGAAGCCAAAGTCCTCAACATGCTGTCGATTGAAGGCAAGGAGCAGGTGCTGCTCAAAGTTACGATTGCTGAAATGCAACGTACCCTGATTAAACAACTCGGCATCGACCTTTCTTCCGTCACATCAATCGGTGATCTGGCACTTCGGCTTGCCACCAGCAACAATTTTTCGCTTCAGGGGCAGTCGCTTGGCGGGCTGACGACGGCTCCCACAAGCCAGCGTGCGCCCACGGCGGGCGGCTCTGTGTTTCCGCAGTCAAGCGGGGCCAACTTCAGCGATGCCAATGGCGGGTCTTATGTGGATGGCGCCATTCGTGCGCTTGAACGTTCAGGCCTGCTGCGTACGCTGGCGGAACCCAACCTGACTGCGATCTCCGGTGAAAGCGCTAACTTCCTTGTGGGTGGCGAGTTTCCGGTGCCGTCTGACCGCGATACCAACGGCAATGTGCGCATTGAGTTCAAACCCTTTGGTGTGGGCCTTGCTTTCACGCCCGTTGTGCTTTCCGAGGGGCGGATCAGCCTCAAGATTTCAACTGAAGTCAGTGAACTGTCGTCAGACGGTGCGTTCGTAGCGCAGGGCGGCACATTCACCAACTCTGACGGTAATCTTGTGCAGGTCAACGGCGTGACCATTCCAGCCTTGCGGGTACGGCGCGCTGAAACAGCGGTCGAGCTGCCATCCGGTGGCTCGCTGGCGCTTGCCGGCCTGCTTCAGGAAACAACGCGCCAGAACATTGATGGTGTTCCCGGCGCAAAGGACATTCCCATTCTCGGCTCCCTGTTCAGGTCACGCGACTATCTGAATGCTGAAACCGAACTTGTTGTGATCGTGACGCCTTATCTGGTGGACCCCAAACACGAAAGCGAGTTCGTGTTGCCAACTGACGACAGCATCCCAGCCAGCGACCTTGAAACCATTCTGCTCGGCCGCCTGAACGGCACCGAGAGCGCCAGCAAGAGCGACCTGAAGAAGACACTTCAGGGCCCTGTTGGCTTCATCATGGAGTAGTGCGGCGATGGATGTGTTTTTCAATCTTCGTACGGTCGGCTTTGCCATACTGGCATTGGGCCTCACCGCTTGCGCCAATCTTGGTCAGAATGGTCCGTTGCAGGCGACGAACATTTCCGAACGTCATCCGATTACGGTGGATACACAGGCAGCAACGCTGATGATTGATGTTGCGCCAGACAGCGTGTCGCTTAGCGATGATGATATTGCGCGCATTGACGGCTTTGCCGCGCGATACAAAGCACGTGGTGACGGGCCAATGGTCATGTC
The DNA here is from genome assembly GCF_040219635.1 of Pyruvatibacter sp. Classification (NCBI taxonomy): domain Bacteria; kingdom Pseudomonadati; phylum Pseudomonadota; class Alphaproteobacteria; order Hyphomicrobiales; family Parvibaculaceae; genus Pyruvatibacter; species Pyruvatibacter sp. The sequence goes on along the minus strand of NZ_JAVJSC010000003.1, from coordinate 855,307 downwards.
CATTCCCACCGGCGCACCCAACCGAGGTGCTGCGTCGCGGGCAGCTGCAGAAGTTGAAACACGTCTCGATGCACTTGCACTGGGTGCGCGCGATGTACGCCTGAGCCATTACCGCGCGTCCGGCGCAGCCTCTAATGCGCCCCTCATTCTGTCGTTCACTCAGCATGTGGCAACGCCAAGCCCATGTGGAAACTGGTCACAGGATTATGCATTTAACCCACGCAATACGGCGTCACCCAATTTTGGCTGCGCAGCACGCAATAACCTCGCGGTGATGGTGGCTGATCCCGGAGATCTTGTTGCGCCACGCGGCATGGACCCTGCGGATGCACAACGCCGCGACGACATTCTTGAGCGCTATCGCGCCGGTGAAACAACCCAGTCTGAACGCTCGGAAGAAGAATCCGGCGCGGTCAGCCAGGTCAATCAGAACTGAGCGTAAAGAAGATGAGCGAAGCCCATCAGATAGACCCGCAGATGCCACCGTTTCCAAATGAAGCGCAAGGTGAGCCTGGGCGTGTACACGAAGCCCCGCACACGAGCGACGGCACGGTCATTCGGCCGGTGCCGCGCGTCACCATTCAGGCATTTTGCGAAACGCCTGATGTGGGCGTCTCATTGCAGCGGGCGGCACAGGACCGGCGACTGGCCAAGGCGCATTTGACTGTCCATATGGGCGGCATTCTCTCTGCTATTTCACACTATTCCGACACACCAACGCCCGGCCTTATTATTGTCGAAAGTGCTTTGGGTGGTCAGCAGTTGCTTGATTCACTGGATCGCCTCGCGGAAGTGTGTGACGCGGGCACACGCATTGTCGTGGTCGGTCACGCCAACGATATTTCGCTCTACCGCGAACTTATCCGCAAAGGTGTGAATGACTATCTGGTTGCTCCGCTCCACCCGATTTCAATCGTTGAAAGCATTTCAACGCTGTATGCAGACCCGGAAGCTCCACCGCTAGGACGCACCATCGCGTTCACCGGCGCACGCGGCGGCACCGGCTCCAGCACCATTGCGCACAACGCAGGCTGGTGCATTTCGGAGCACATGAACGAAGACGTGACGATTGTTGATCTTGATCTCGCGTTTGGCACCGGTGGCCTGGATTTCAACCAGGATCCCGCACAAGGCGTTGCGGACGCCCTGTATGCGCCTGAGCGGCTTGATGATGTGCTGCTTGAACGACTTCTTGTGCGGTGTACGGAGCATTTAAGCCTGTTTGCAGCGCCCGCCACACTTGATCGCGATTACGCGATTGATAACGATACGTTTGAAGTGGTGCTTGATGTGGTGCGCCATTCGGTGCCCTGCGTTGTGCTGGACCTGCCGCATGTGTGGGGTCCGTGGACTCGCAAGCTGCTTCTGGAAGCCGACGAGATCGTCATAACGGCAACGCCTGATCTGGCAAGCCTGCGCAACACAAAAAACCTGCTGGACATGTTATCGGCAGCGCGCCCCAACGACGTAACGCCGCATCTTGTTATCAATCAGGTGGGCGTTGCCAAGCGGCCAGAGATTCCCATCAAGGATTTTGCCGAGGCGCTTGGCAGCGATCCGGCGCTTGTTTTGCCTTTTGATGCGGCATTGTTTGGTGAAGCTGCCAACAACGGCCAGATGATTGAAGAGATTGATGCGCGCAGCAAAACTGCGCAGGGAATGCGCCATCTGGCATCTGTGGTTTCGGGTCGGCCCATCTCAGCCAGGGCTGCTGTGGGAGGGTCATTGCTCTCGCGGCTGCTGGGCAGGAAGGGATAATCTGACATGTTTGGTCGTCGCGATACGGAGGGACCGGCTGCACCGCCTGCCGCCCCACGCCCCGCAGCCCAAAAGACCTCAGCGCCCAGGCAGGCTGCTCCCAAGACCAGTGCAATGCCGTCGGCGTCCGCGACCGTAAAGGTTTCAGCGCCAGCGCCTGTCGCGGCTGCACCGGCGCGCGCGCCCGAACGCTCATCAGACTATTACCGCATCAAGACCACGATCTTTAATGCGTTGATCGATACGATTGACCTCACACAGCTTGCCCAGCTTGATGCCGTGAGCGCACGCGAAGAGATTCGCGATATCGTCAACGAGATCATCTCGATCAAAAACGTTGTCATGTCGATTTCCGAGCAGGAAGAGCTGCTGCAGGATATCTGCAACGACGTGCTGGGCTATGGTCCGCTTGAACCCCTGCTGGCGCGTGATGACATTGCCGACATCATGGTCAATGGGGCGGCACACGTGTTCATTGAAGTGTCTGGCAAGACGCAGGCAACCGGCATCAAGTTCCGCGACAACTCGCAGCTGATGAATATCTGCCAGCGCATTGTAAGCCAGGTTGGCCGCCGCGTTGATGAATCAAGCCCCATATGTGATGCCCGCCTGCCTGACGGCAGCCGCGTCAACGTCATTGCGCCGCCGCTGGCGATTGATGGCCCCACACTGACTATTCGCAAGTTCAAAAAAGACAAACTGCGGATGGATGACCTCGTGAAGTTCGGGTCTATCTCGCCAGAAGGCGCAAAGGTTCTCAGCATCATCGGAAAGTGCCGCTGCAATGTTTTGATTTCCGGGGGCACGGGCTCCGGGAAAACCACTTTGCTCAACACCATGACGGCGTTCATCGAAGAGGATGAGCGCGTGATCACGTGTGAGGACGCCGCTGAGCTTCAGTTGCAACAGCCCCACGTGGTGCGTCTTGAAACGCGCCCGCCGAACCTTGAAGGGTCAGGCGAGATCACCATGCGCGAGCTTGTGCGCAACTGTCTGCGTATGCGTCCTGAACGCATTATTGTGGGCGAGGTGCGTGGACCAGAAGCGTTTGACTTGCTGCAGGCCATGAACACCGGCCATGACGGCTCAATGGGCACGCTGCACGCCAACACCCCGCGCGAAGCCATGTCACGTCTTGAAAGCATGATTACCATGGGCGGTTTCTCGCTGCCGTCCAAAACGATCCGCGAAATGATTTCGGGATCGATTGATGTCATCATTCAGGCGGCACGCCTGCGCGACGGTTCGCGCCGCATCACCCACATCACTGAAGTGACGGGCATGGAAGGCGACGTGATTATTACGCAGGATCTTTTCGTCTATGACATGGACGGCGAAGACGCCCAGGGCAAGATCACAGGGCGCCACAAATCGACCGGCATCGCCCGCCCGGCTTTCTGGGATCGCGCACGCTACTATGGCCTGGAACGTGAGCTGGTTGCAGCGCTTGAAGCCGCTGAGATTTAGGGGTGCAAAGCTATGCTTGATGCGCAACTTGTCTTTATTGCCACAGTTTTTATGGGCGTACTTGGTGTCGGCGGTTTGGCCTATGCAGCCATTGCGCCGGCGCTTCAAAAGCGCCAGCAGAACAACAAACGCATGAATGTGGCTACCGGTGGCAAGCGCGCACGCAGCGCGCGGCGCGGCGGCGCGGAAGTGGACCAGAACGCGCAACGGCGCAAACAGGTTCAGGAAACCCTGAAGGAGTTGGACGAGGCTCAGGCCGCGCGCAAGAAGAAGGTGTCAATGCGCGAACGTATCGAGCAGGCCGGCCTTGAAATGCCTGTGCGAACCTTCACCATCATCAGCGCCATAGTGGGTCTTGTGACGGCGGGGTGTGTGATGCTGGCTGGTCAGACACCATTTGTTGGTTTTCTAACGGGCTTTGCAGCGGGCTTTGGCCTGCCGCGCTGGACGCTGTCTTTTTTGACCAAACGACGCCTCAAGCAGTTTACCGAGGAGTTTGCAAACGCTGTGGATGTGATTGTCCGCGGGCTCAAAGCCGGGCTGCCACTGCATGACTGCATCATGATTATTGCATCAGAAGCCCAGGGGCCTGTTCGCGAAGAATTCAGGGAACTGGTTGAAGGTCAGCGGGTTGGCATCACGCTTGAGCAGGGTCTTGAGAAGATGACCCACCGCGTGCCAACGGCAGAACTCAGGTTTTTCCAGATTGTTATTTCAATCCAGCAAAAGACAGGCGGCAACCTGTCGGAAGCGCTTGGCAACCTGTCGAAGGTGTTGCGTGAGCGCAAGGTGTTGCAGGGCAAGATCCAGGCAATGAGCCAGGAGGCCAAGTCGTCTGCCGCCATAATTGGCGCGCTGCCACCTGGCGTGATGGTGCTGGTTTACATCACTACGCCCGACTACATAAACCTGCTGTTTGAAGAGCGGATGGGCAACGCAATGCTGATTGGTGGCGCATTCTGGATGCTGCTCGGCGTGCTGGTTATGAAGAAGATGATCAGCTTCGACTACTAGACTGGTCTGGCTAATGACAGCTCCCGGGGGGCATTGGTTTTCGATGATGGCATTCGTAGATTTTGTGACCAACCCGCAGCTCATGGTGATGCTGCTTGCAGGCGGCGCTGCGTTTGCCACAATCATAACGCTCGGTATGCCCTATCTCAGCCAAGACACGCTTGCCACGCGGATGAAATATGTGGCGAGCGAACGCGAGGCCTTGCGGGCCAAGCTGCGCGCCGAGATGGAAGACCGCGCAGGCAGCAAACGCGGCACGCTGCGGTCCACACCCAAGGGCTTTGCCAAGAAGCTGGTGGATAGTCTCAACCTGCGCACCATGCTGGAGAGCGAAGACACGCAACTTAAAATGAAGATGGCCGGATTTCGGGGTCAGGGGCCGATCTACACGTTCTTGTTTTTCCGCATCGCCATGCCCCCCATCGTGTTTGCGATAGCTGCGTTCTACGTCTTTTTTGTGCTTGATTTGAGCCAGCCGCCAATGGCGAAGCTGGGCATGGCGGGGCTGGCAGGACTGGCCGGGTTCTATCTGCCAAATGTGTTTCTGCAGAACATCATCACGCGCCGCCAGCAGGCGATTCAGCAGGCTTTTCCCGATGCACTGGACCTGCTGTTGATCTGTGTTGAGGCTGGCATGTCGGTGGAGGCTGCCTTCAACAAGGTAGCCGCAGAGATTGGCGTCCAGTCTGTTGAACTGGCCGAGGAACTGGGACTGACGACGGCTGAGCTTTCCTACCTGCAGGACCGGCGCGTGGCCTATGAGAACCTTGGCAAACGCACGGGCTTACCAGGCGTGAAGGCCGTCACCACATCGCTCATTCAGGCAGAGCGCTATGGCACGCCGCTTGGTTCTGCCCTACGGGTCATGGCGCAGGAAAACCGTGACATACGCATGGCGGCCGCCGAGAAAAAAGCAGCAGGCCTGCCGCCGAAACTGACGGTACCGATGATTGCGTTCTTTCTGCCGGTGCTGTTCGTCGTCATTCTTGGTCCAGCAGTTATCCGCTTTACCATGAACTAGGTTTGGGGTGGTCTATCAGCCGCAGGCCCGCGCCACCATGCAGGCGCAAGACTTCCGCTCGTCAAAGATAGTCTGTCATCCCGGACTTGACCTCGGATCGCGCGCGGTACGCCACACACGTCACTAGCCCGATCCCGGATCAAGTCCGGGACGACGCATGGAAAAGTGAGAGCGTTGGTGAGCTACTCGATGATGACGGGGTTGTTGTCGGCGTTTGCCTCGCGAGCCCACAACGCGGGCTGGGTGACAATGGCGCGGAGTTTTTCAGCGTCACCGCTGATTGCCGCAGGTGCAGTCGGGGCACTGGCAAGGCGTTCAGCGTCGGTGTAATCGCCACGCAGGCCCAGCACCAAAGCAAGGTTCTGGCGCATTTTTCCCGTCGCCCTGGGCGTAGATACGGCTTTTCGCATAGCCAGTTCAGCGTCTTTGAGATCGTTTGTAAGGGCATACGACATGCCCAGATTATTCCACGGCGTGGGTTCGCCAGGTGCCGCTGCAATAGCAGCGCGATAAACAGCGCGAGCCGCGTCGTGCTGGCCAACCTGATCCAGCGCCACACCCTGCGCACTCAACGTGCGCCAGTTATCCGGATCAACCGCCAAGGCTTTGTCGAATACGGGCAGGGCCTCTGCTGCACGACCGGATGATGTCAGTGTCTTGCCATATTCAGCCAGAATCCGCGGGTCATCCGGGTTGAGGCTTTCTGCCCGGCGCAGCACGTCAATTGCCGCGGCGGTTGAACCTACAGCCCGCAGGGCTGATGCATATTCCGCAGCCGCTTCTGCATCTCGGGGGTCTTGTTCATAAAGACCGCCCCAATAGGCAGCCTTGGCCACAACATTTCCGTTCACCTCGGACATCACGTCTGCATCGTGAAGGCGTGTATCAAGGTCAGGGCCTGATGGCGATCCCGCGCCTACCGTCTGGCACCCGGCCAGCAGCGCTGCAAGCGCACAGGCGACCGCCATGCGGCGGACGGTGCGCGCATTCGGAGGAGTACTCGAAACAGAATGTGACCGTGTTTTCACCGGGCGTGTTCCACCAGTTGCTGCCCAAAGACAGGGTGGGCCAAAATCATATGGCGCTATGGTGGCAGGCAGCGGTCAAGAAACTGTTAAACATGAAAGCCGGATTGTCGGCAGGCGTTTAAGCGTGTTGTGCGGCAGCGGGCCACCTTCAGGACGCAGCCATCATCTGCGCCCGTGCGTCCATTACCCACTCACGCATTTCAGGCATGGCGTTAATCGTCTCCATATAGGCGCGGGCCACGCTGTCGCGGTCGCCCAGAGCCACAAGATCCGGCGCATAGGTATCAAACCGCGAGACCACAGGAGCATACATCGCGTCGGCAATGGAAAATGGACCCAGCAAATAGGGGCCGCCGCCCGTGACGCCAAAACGTCCGCGCGCTTCCGTCCAGATGGCAATGATGCGGCTGATGTTGTGGGCAACAGCATCATTCATGCCTTCGCCGGGACGGTGATGGGTGCAGTCCATGGGCATGTCGCGGCGCAGGGCTGTGAAGCCCGAATGCATTTCAGCGCTGATGGCGCGGCCATGGGCGCGGGCGACACCGTCGGCAGGCCAAAGATGCGCCCCCGGCACACGCTCGTTCAGCGTTTCGAGAATGGCCAGCGAATCCCAGATGGTTTCGTCACCCCATTTGAGCACCGGCACCTTGCCCGCAGGGGAATAAGCCAGACATTGCGCCTTTGTGTCGTCCCCCTGGCGCAAGGTTACGTGCGCCTCTTCAAAGGCAAGACCCGCGCGCTTCATGGCGAGCCAGGGCCGCAGGCTCCACGACGACCAGTTTTTATCTCCGATGACCAAAGTGAGCGGCGGCATTTTCATGGGGTTCTCCTGCCTCAGGCCGTTGCGTATTCCAAAACGCTGCAAGACCGTGCCATATAGATTTGAACCCCGCCACCGGCACCTGCGCCCGACACCCCGGATAAGTGTATTTTGATGCTTGATGTGTTTCTCGACAACGGCCCCGCCATCCCCGTTACACCATTGGCAAGCGAGGCCGTGGATGCATGGCTGGATGCTGCCGAGCCGCACCATGCCGCATGGGTACGGGCGCATGGGTTCAAGGCGCAGGCTGGCGAAACGCTGATGCTGCCCGACAGCGCTGGCGGGTTCGCCCGCGTATTGTTCGGCCTGGGAAACGAAACTGACCCGTTTGTGTATGGCGCGCTGGCTGCACAGCTTCAGCCCGGCGACTATAGGTTTGACCCGGCCCCGGCAGACATGCCCCGCGCGCTGCTGGGCTTTGCCTTGGGCACCTATGGTTTTGATCGCTACAAGTCCAGAACCACACAGGCAAATGTGCGCCTGGTCGTGCCGGATGGTTCAGGATGCGACGAGGCATCACTCATTGCGCGCGGCGTATTTCTGGCGCGAGACCTCATCAATACACCCGCCAGCGACATGGGACCGGCGGAGCTTGAGGCCGCCGCCGACACGCTTCGGCGGCGCTTTGACACGCACCTTACGGTCACCACCGGCGATGAGCTTCTGCGTGACAATTACCCGATGATCCATGCCGTGGGTCGCGCGAGTGACCGGGCTCCACGGCTGATTGATCTCACATGGGGGCGTGCTGATGCGCCTGCCATTACGCTGGTGGGCAAGGGCGTTTGCTTTGATACCGGCGGGCTCAATCTCAAGCCCGGCAATTCCATGGCGCTGATGAAAAAGGATATGGGGGGTGCTGCTGCCGCCATGGCGCTGGCGCAGATGATTATGGAGCGCGGGCTGGATGTGCGGCTGCGGCTGCTCGTGGCCGCTGTTGAGAACTCGGTTTCCGGCAACGCCTTTCGTCCCAGCGATGTTCTGGCAAGTCGTAAGGGCCTGAGCGTCGAAATTGGGAATACAGATGCTGAAGGCCGGTTGATACTGGCGGACGCGCTGGCAGAAGCTGACACGCAAGCACCTGACCTGCTGCTTGATTTTGCCACCCTCACAGGGGCTGCCCGCGTGGCGCTTGGACCGGAACTGCCGCCCTTTTACACAAAGGACGACGCACTGGCAGCCGAGCTTTCGCAGGCCGGTGACCATGCCGCCGACCCGATGTGGCGGCTACCGCTTTGGGAGCCCTATGACGCATGGCTCGACAGCAAAATTGCCGACCTGAACCACATTTCCGACGGACCATTTGCGGGCTCCATAACGGCCGCGCTGTTTCTCAACCGTTTTGTTACACAAACACGCTCATACGCTCATTTTGATATTTACGGGTGGAATGCGAAACCGCGACCAGGACGACCCGTAGGCGGTGAATTGCAGGCCGTGCGCGCGATCTATCACCTTTTGTGCACGCGCTACGGCTGAATCGGCCGCGCACTTTCATTTCGCAGGCGGTTGCACTTCGTTACCGGTGACCGCTACCATTAACCATAAACAGGACGCGCCGGACCTTACCTTGGGGGGAAGGTCGGCAACCGTGCAAAACGGCATGGGATAGTCGGGGCTTGGGGGCACATCGAAATGGAGCTGAAGCCGGTTGAGGCTTTGAAGCTGTGGCATGATGTTGTTGCTACGACCGTGCGTGATGACGGGCCCGATTTGTCGTCGCGGCAGATGGCTATTTTGCTCACGATCTATCTGTCGCCCCCACCCCATACGGTGCGGGGTCTGGCGGAGGGTCTGAACATTTCCAAACCCGCCATTACGCGCGCGCTGGACGCGCTTGGCCGCCTTGAACTGTTGAAACGCAAACGTGATGAAACAGATCGCCGCAACGTGCTTGTTCAGCGAACGGTAAAGGGCTCGGTCTATCTTTCAGACTTCGCAGACCTGATCTCAAGGCGCGCCAAAGAACTGTAATGCCTCAACCCGACCCACCCCAGACGATGCAGGAGACGTTGGATCCGCGCGTCAATGCATTCAGACCTGACCTTGCACGGGCGACGCTGGAAGGCAGAGTGGCGGCGCCGCGCTTTGTTACGGGAACGCCCGCCTGCGTAACCGTACCAGTGACCGCCCTGCGCCGCACGCCTGCGCCAGATGGACCGCGGGACACAGAGCTTTTGTTTGGTGAAAGCGTGGTCGTCCTTGATGAGGCACAGGGGTGGGCATGGGTGCAGGCAGATCGCGATCGCTATGTGGGGTATGTAGCAGGTGATACGCTGGCCCGTCATGAACAGACACCCACGCATCGTGTTGCGGCACTGCGCACCTTCATCTATGCGGCTGCTAACCTGAAATCGCCGGTGCTTGGGTGGATGTCACTGAACTCACCGGTTCAGGTTATTTCCCAGCAGGACCGTTTCAGCCTGCTTTCAGGCGGAGGTTGCGTGTTCACGGACCATCTGCACGCCACGAACGAGACCGCGCCAGATTTCGTGGGGGTGGCTGAGGGGTTTCTTGAAACGCCGTATCTGTGGGGGGGCCGGTCAAGCCTGGGGCTTGATTGCTCAGCACTGGTGCAATGCGCCCTTGAAGCGGCAGGCATCGAATGCCCGAGGGACACGGATATGCAGGAGTCGGCTGTTGGGATTGCCTTGGCTGAGACAGAACCAATGCAGCGCGGTGACCTTGTTTTCTGGAAAGGGCATGTAGGCATCATGCGGGATGCAAGAACCCTGCTTCATGCCAACGCCACCCATATGAAAACTGTTCTGGAACCTGTGGAGCTGGCCATCAGGCGTATTGCTGAAACAGACGGGCCGGTCACGTCGGTCCGGCGTTTGCCATCCACTGGCAAGCGCTAAGACGCCACCACGCCCTCGGGAGCTGCTTCAAGGTCGAAGGCCGCGGCCATCAGCGCCTTGGTATAGTCCGTCTGCGGAGCGTCAAAAATCTGGTCTGATGCCCCTTGCTCCACCACCTTGCCGTTGCGCATGACAATCACTTCGTCGGCAAGTGCACGGACTACCTTCAAATCATGGCTGATAAACAGATAAGCCAGGTCGTGGCGCTGTTGCAGGTCGCGCAGGAGGTCAACAATCTGTGCCTGCACCGACATATCAAGCGCGCTGGTGGGTTCATCCAACACAACAAAGTCAGGTTTCAGCGCCATGGCGCGGGCGATTGCGATGCGCTGGCGCTGGCCGCCTGAAAATTCGTGCGGATAGCGATCCATTGTCGCCGGATCAAGGCCCACTTCCGTCAGGGCCTCGGCGACGCGCTGGCGGCGGCCTTCATAGTTGAGGTCCGTGCCATGAACCAGCAAGCCCTCTTCCACGATCTGCGCCACTGACAGCCGCGGGCTCAATGAACCAAATGGGTCCTGAAAAACAATCTGCATGTCTGCGCGGCGTGCCCGGAGGTCTGACCAGCTATCAGCTTCGATGTTCTGACCCATGAAGACGATCGGGCCTTCACTATCTATCAGTCGCAGGAGACCAAGACCCAGCGTGGTTTTGCCGGAGCCGCTTTCACCGACCACGCCCACCGTATGACCACGCCGCACGGTGAGTGAAATGCCGTCAACCGCTTTGACGTGATCGACAGTGCGCTTCAGCACGCCCTTCTTGATCGGGAACCAGACCTTGAGGTTTTCGGTGGACATGATTTCCGGCGCATCTGCGCGCGCGGTCAGCGGTTTGCCCTTTGGCTCGCTGCTAAGCAGGTGCTGCGTATATTCGTGCTGCGGATTGGCGAACAGGCTCTTCGTTTCACCACTCTCCACGATCTGGCCTTGCTTCATGACGCAGACCCGATCTGCCATCTTGCGCACGATGCCCAGGTCGTGGGTGATGAGCAGCATCCCCATGCCCATGTCGCTGCTCAGTTGCTTCAACAGCTTGAGGATTTGCGCCTGTACGGTGACATCAAGCGCGGTGGTCGGCTCGTCGGCGATCAACAGGCGCGGCTCGTTGGCCAGTGCCATGGCAATCATTACGCGCTGGCGCTGTCCACCGGACAGTTCATGAGGATAGGCGCCCAAGCGTTTTTCAGGATTTTGCAGGCCCACCTTGTTGAGCAATTCGAGCACGCGCACACGCGCGGCTTCGGGCCTCATACCCCGATGCACTTCCAGCACCTCCCCCACCTGCCGCTCAATGGTATGCAGCGGGTTGAGGGATGTCATCGGCTCCTGAAAGATCATCGAAATCTCGTTGCCGCGAATGCCCATCAGTGTGCGTTCGCTGGCACCCACCACGGATTGCCCGCGATAGTGGATGGTGCCTGACGGATGGGACGCCGCTGGATAGGGCAGAAGCTGCATCAACGACAATGCCGTCACAGACTTACCGGAACCACTTTCGCCTACCAATGCCAGCGTTTCGCCTTCCGCCATGTCGAAAGACACTTTGTTGACAGCAAGGGTTTGTTCGCCGTCCTGCGTAAACGCAACGGACAGATCTTTGACCTCAACGAGCTTTTGATCCGTATACGCCATTACTGCAGCGTCTTTCTGGGGTCAAATGCATCCCGCACGGCTTCGCCGACAAACACCAGCAGGCTAAGCATGATGGCGATCACAAAAAAGCCGGTGAAGCCGAGCCACGGCGCCTGGAGATTGTTTTTGCCCTGCGCCAACAATTCGCCCAGTGACGGGGAGCCGGGCGGCAGGCCAAAGCCCAAAAAATCCAGCGCTGTGAGGGTGGTGATGGAGGCGTTGAGAATGAACGGCAGGAAGGTGAGTGTTGCTACCATGGCGTTGGGCAACACGTGCTTGAACATGATGGTGAGGTTGCGCAGCCCAAGCGCACGCGCAGCAGCCACATATTCAAGATTGCGGCCGCGCAGGAACTCGGCACGCACAACGCCCACCAGCGCCACCCATGAGAACAGCAAAAGCGTGCCGAGCAATATCCAGAAGGTGGGTTCGATGACGGCCGCAATAATGATGATGAGATAGAGCGCGGGTATGGATGTCCATATTTCTATGAAGCGCTGGAAAATCAGGTCCGTCCAGCCGCCAAAGAACCCCTGCACAGCCCCGGCCGCAACGCCGACGATGGAGGAAAACAGTGTCAGGATCAGGCCGAACAGAACGGAAATGCGAAAGCCATAGATGACGCGCGCGAGCACGTCGCGACCCTGATCGTCGGTGCCCAGCCAGTTTTCAGTGCTTGGCGGTGCAGGGGCGGGCACCGGCAGGTCGAGGTTGATGGTGTCGTAGCTGTAGGGGATCAACGGCCAGATGATGCTGCCGCCCTTGTCCTCTATGAGTTCCTGAACAAACGGGTCGCGATAGTCAGCCTCGGTTGCGAAGTCACCGCCAAACTCTGTTTCCGCATAGGCGAAAAACACCGGCGCGTAGATGGCGCCGTCGAACGTGATGAGCAGCGGTTTGTCATTGGCAATGAACTCCGCAAACAGGCTCACCACAAACAGCGTGCCGAACAGCCACATGGCCCAGTAGCCGCGTTTGTTGGCCTTGAAGTTGCGCCAGCGCCGTTGATTGATGGGCGACGTGCGGGCCTTGTTGACCCGACCAAACCAGGTCGCTTCCCAGTTGACGCGCGCGAGGGGTGTTTTTGCAAGCAGCGCCATGGTCAGCGCGCCTCAAAATCGATGCGCGGATCGACCAGCGTGTAGGTCAGGTCCGAGATGAGAGTGACGATGAGGCCGATCAGTCCGAAGATGTACAGCGTGGCGAAAACCACCGCGTAGTCGCGGTTGACGATGGATTCAAAGCCAAGCAACCCCAGCCCGTCCAGCGAGAAAACGGTTTCGATCAGTAGCGAGCCGGTGAAGAACGCGCCGACAAAAGCACCGGGGAAACCGGCAATCACAATCAGCATCGCGTTGCGGAACACGTGGCCGTACAGAACCTGCTGCTCGCTCAAACCCTTGGCGCGGGCTGTGACCACGTAGTGCTTTTTTATTTCGTCGAGGAACGAGTTTTTTGTCAGCAGGGTTGTTGTGGCAAAGGCTGAGATGACCAGTGAGGCCACCGGCAAAACGATGTGCCAGAGATAATCGAGTATTTTTCCGAATACGGACAATTCGTCGAAGTTGTCGGAGGTAAGCCCGCGTAACGGGAACAAATCCCAGTAACTGCCGCCGGCAAACAACACGATGAGCAGGACGGCAAACAGGAAGCCAGGGATAGCGTATCCGACAACGATGACAGCGGAGGTCCACACGTCAAAGGGCGCACCGTCACGCACGGCCTTCATGACGCCCAGCGGGATGGACACGCCATAGGCAATCAGCATGGTCCACAGGCCAAGTGAAATGGAGACCGGGAGTTTTTCCGCAATCAGGTCAATCACTTTCACGTCGCGGAAGTAGCTTTCACCAAAATCGAAGCGCACATAATTCCACACCATGTCGGCGAAACGCTCATACACTGGTTTGTCGAACCCGAACTGGCGCTCAAGGTCGGCGATGAACTCTGGGTCCAGACCCTGGGCACCGCGATATTTGGCGGTTGCGCCTGCGTCCCCGGCTGCCGCCTGGTTGCCGGCACCCATGTCGCCACCGGGAGAGCCACCGATGCGGGCGGTGGCCGACACGTCATTTCCTGAAAGCTGCGCGATGATACGCTCAATCGGGCCGCCGGGCGCAAACTGCACAATGGCGAACGCAACCAGAAGAATACCGAGAATAGTCGGTATCATGAGCAGCAGGCGTCTGATGATGTAAGCAGCCATCGGGCGGGAAACTGTATCCGTCGTCAGAAGATGAGGGGCGGCACGAAGACGCCGAATCGCAGTGTGCCCTAATCGGCAGATGTCTCAAACAGTAAGCGCAACATACAGCCTACCGGTTAAGGGCGGCTTCTTTTTCCGGGTCTATCCACCACAGGTGAACAACGCCGCGATGGTATTTCGGTTTGGTGTCAGGCCAGCCGAACTTGTTCCAGACCGCCAGATTGTGCTCGGCCTTGTACCATTGGGGTATCCAGTAGTGCCCGGCCCGCAGCACACGGTCCAGCGCGCGGGCGGCAGTTGTCAGTTCCTCGCGCGATGTGGCGCTGATGGCGCGGTCAATGAGGGCATCCACCACCGGACTTGAAATGCCCGCAAGGTTGCGGCTGCCAGGTTCCGCGGCCGCTCGCGACCCCATAAAGGCCCGAAGCTCGACGCCCGGCGTTTCCTGCATGGAGAAGCGGCGGGTGGTAATGTCAAAATCAAAATCCTTGAGGCGCTCCTCATATTGTGCGGGGTCCACCAGCCGCATTTTGGCATCTATCCCCAGCAGCGCGAGGTTCTTGACGACGGGCTGGATAACCCGCTCAAACGTAGGCGCGTCGGTCAAGAACTCGATCTCAAGCACCTCGTCGGCGGCGTTCTTCAGCACGCCATCGCGCACTTCCCATCCTGCGTCAGCCAGCATGTCGCGGGCGATCTTGAGTTGCCGGCGGTCCTGACCGGAACCATCAGACACCGGCGGTACGTAAGCTTCGCCAAAAACGCTTTCAGGCAGTTGATCGCGGAACGGTTCAAGCAGCGCCAGTTCCGCGCCATCTGGCACCCCCATTGCCTTCATGTCGGAGTTTTCAAAGTAGCTGTGGGTGCGTTTGTAGAGGTCGTGGAAATGAAACCGGTTGGTCCACTCAAAATCAAAGGCGTGGTTCAGGGCCTCGCGCACTTTGGGGTCTGACAGATGGGCGCGGCGGGTGTTGATGAACCAGCCTTGCGTGCCCGACGGGCGGTTATCGGGCATGGTCAGCTTGAGGACACGCCCATCCAGCACCGCGGGAAAATCATATTTTGTGGCCCAGAAGCGGGATGTAAACTCTTCGTGGAAATCATATTCGCCAGACTTGAACGCCTCAAAGCCCGCAGTACGCTCACGGAAATATTCGTAGCGGATTTCGCCAAAGTTGAAGCGCCCTGCGTTGACCGGCAGATCGCGGCCCCAATAGTCCGGGTCCAGACGATGAGTGATGCTGCGGCCCTGCTGCACATCGCTCACCTGATAGGGTCCGGACATCAATGGCGGCTCAAGTGTGGAGGCTTTAAAGTCATTGGCAGTGTAGTAAGCCTTTGAGAGAACAGGCAGGTCCGCCACGGTAAAAGGCAGGTCGCGTACGAAATCACCCTCAAACGTATAAAGTACTGTCAGTTCGTCCAGCGCCTTGGCTGATATCACATCGCGAATAGCGGTGGTGATGTGGGGGTGTCCATGCTCTTTCAGCAGATCAAATGTGAACACCACATCGTCTGCCGTTGCCCTGGTGCCGTCGTGAAAGGTGATGGTGTCGCGCAGCCGAAAGGCCACTGACATGCCGTCGGGCGCAATGGCGGCGGCTTCAGCGGCAAGACCATACATCGCGTCTGGTTCATCATGGGCGCGGGTCATCAACGTATCAAAGTTGAGGCGAATGCCGTGCCCGCCGGTGCCCTTGAGAACAAACACGTTGAGCGTATCGAACGTGGTAAAACCCTGATTGAGATAGGCTTCTGAGGGCGTGAGGCGCAGCGTGCCGCCCTTTGGTGCATCCGGGTTGGCGTAGTCAAAATGCGTGAAGTCGGCGGGATATTTGAGGTCGCCGAAAATCGATATGCCGTGGCGCCAGTCGCCGCCGTTGGGCGCGGGGTCAGACATCCAGTCCTGTGCAGCGGCAGGAATAGCGAGCGACACGAAGAGGCTGGCGGCAAGCGCCCAGCGTGCGGGCCTCATTCGCTTGCCTGCGTGTTGGCGGCGGCTGTGGCCGCAGCGCCTTCTTCGTACCACCAGATGTCCGGAAAGCCGCCTGCGGCTGCATGAGCGGGTAGTGTTTCAGGCAGACCGAATCTGTCCCACCGCGCGGTGCGCAGCGGGCTCCACCATTGCGGCACGACATAATGGTTCCACAGCAGCACACGATCCAGCGCGCGCGATGCCGCTATAAGCGTTTCGCGGTCAGGAGCAAAAATGATTTTTTCGATCAGCGCATCCACAGCCGGGTTCTTGATGCCGATGCGGTTGCGGCTGCCTTCACGGTCCGCAGACGCAGAGCCCCAGAAATCGCGCTGCTCATTACCGGGTGACAGGGACTGGGCAAACGAATTGACAATGATGTCGTAATCAAACGTATCGACGCGGGCCTGATATTGCGACGTGTCCACAACGCGAATGGTCGAATCGATTCCCAGCCGCTCAAGGCTTTGCTTGTAGGGCAGTACGACGCGCTCGAAGGTAGGCGATACCAGCAGGAACTCGACAGTGAGCTTCTCGCCGGTGTCGTTCTTCGTGAGTTTGCCATCTGTAATGCCCCAACCTGCTTCCTGAAGCAGGGCCGTGGCCGTTCGCAGATTTGCACGCACGGCAGCGGGATCGCCGTTGACGGGGTTTTCGTAGTCGGTGGTAAAAACCTCCGGCGGCACCTGGTCGCGCAATGGCTCCAGAAGTTCCAGTTCTATGGGTCCGGGCAGGCCCGTGGCTTCAAGTTCGGAGCCTTCAAAGAATGAATCGGTACGGGCGTATTGGCTGAAGAAGATGTTCTTGTTCATCCACTCATAGTCAAACGCCAGGTTGAACGCCTGCCGCACGCGGGGGTCTGAAAACTTGTCGCGGCGCAGGTTGAAGATGAACGCCTGCATGGGGGCGGCACTTTGCGTGGTGAAGGTTTGCAACACCACGCGGCCATCTTTCACCGCATCAAAATCATACTCTGTGGCCCAGCGCTTGGCGCTGTTTTCAATACGGAAGTCATAGTTATCGCCTTTGAAGGCTTCGACCATCGCTGTTTCTTCAAGATAATAGTCGTAGATCAGCCGATCAAAATTGTGTTTGCCCACATTCACCGGCAGGTCTCTGGCCCAATAGTCCTCCACACGCTCAAAGACCAGACGGCGGCCTGCATCCACCGTCACCAGCCGGTAGGGGCCGGAGCCAAGCGGCGGCACGAGCGTTGACGACGCGATATCCCGACCGTCGGACCCGTCCCAATAGTGTTCGGGCAGCACATAAAGCTGGCCCATGATCTGCGGCAGTTCACGATTGCCGGTTTCATCAAACTCGAAGCGCACGCGGTGGTCATTCAGCGCCTCAGCTTTTGTGACGTTGGCGTAGTAGCCTGCAAAATGCGGGTGATTTTTGGTCAGCGCTTCAAAGCTGAAAATAACATCTGCCGCCGTGAGCGGCTCACCGTCGTGCCAGCGGGCCTGAGGGTGCAGATCGAATTCAACCCAACTGTAATCCTCCGGATACGTCACGGTTTTGGCGATCAGGCCGTATTCAGCGCCCGGCTCGTCCATGGAATTGGACATCAGCGTTTCGTAGATCGGGGTGATGGCACCGGGCACACCCTTCACGACGAAGGGGTTGAGGCTGTCAAACGAGCCGGGCACCGCCTGACGCAGGCGGCCGCCTTTGGGGGCGGCGGGGTTCACATAGTCAAAATGGGCGTAGTCGGCCGGATATTTGGGCTCACCGATGAGCGACAGGGCGTGGGTGGTCCGGGAGGATACCTCTTGCGCTTTGACAGGTTCAGGTGCGGAAGCAAGGCCAAGCGTGGCCGCAACCAGGATGAGGGGCGTGAAACAAACTGCCGCGCGGGGCCACATGAACATGAAAGATGCCTGACAAATCATTGCGGGGTGAACCAGATGACTTGCCTATTGTGACGAAAGTGCGCCGCATATGCGAGAGGCGGACGCCTTTGGAGCGCCCGCCTCTTCAAAAAACCGTGTTGTGGGTGTGTTGGTGCTACGGCGCGTTTGTTTCGGTACCTGGTGTGCCGTCGCGCTCATTGTCTGAACCGCCACCAGCTGTTTCTGCCGCCGGAGCCGCTTCTTCGGGTGTCGCTTCCGCTTCCGGGGCCGCTTCCATTTCCGGCACAGCGGGCTTGGCATATGGCGTTGGTGCCTGGGCCGCCAGATAAACCATCACAGCGGCACGGTCTTCAGGCTTGCTGAGGCCGGCAAACGACATGATGGTGCCGGGAATATATTCGCTGGGCTTTTCCAGAAACGCATTCATGGTCTCCCAGTTCCACTCCCCGGGGAATGTGGCCATGGCAGATGAATAATTGAAATTATCCAGATGGGCTTTCTTTCCGCCCATGATGTTCCACAGATTGGGACCAATCTTGTTGGCACCGCCATCATCAAAAGAGTGGCAGGCCACACATCTGCGAGCCACACGCTCGCCGCGGTCAGCGGTTGCCATGGCGATAAGCGCCTCAATGGGTACGTCGGCAACAGGTTCGCCGCCACCGGCAGCCTCGCCGCCTTCTTCCTCAAGACCTTCCACGACATAGGCCTGCTGTTCAGGTTCGGCTGCATCATAGAGCGCCGGTACGAGGAACATGCCGACGCCCAGAAGCACCAGAAGCGACGCCAGAACGGCGCCTGCAATTTTATTGAATTCAAAACTGTCCATAATGCTCGGTGTCCGGTGTTTCGTTTGCAGGTGTCAAATAGGGTGTGGATGTCATTTAAGGCAACGCACCAGAACAAAGGTCATTTTGTCCGGCGCGCCAAGAGGCGGGTTGCCGCACCACCCAGCCCGGCGAACCGGGCAAAGCAGCGCTGTGCAGTAGCGGTGGCACACTACCCGCTTCCGGTTTTGGCGGGCAAGCCGTATAAGCCCTGCAATCATATGGTCATCTCACCTTTCGCTCATCTTTTGGGGCTGAAGCAAGCTGACAGGCGCGGCGAAGCGTCGCATCAGCCGTTTCAACGGGTGTGGCCCGCCCTCCATGCGGGTTTTACCGACTCCCATTTGTCTTCAGGAGCCTGACGTCTTGGCGCTTCCTTCCCCGCCTTCCGGTATCCGTCCCCTTGTTGCCATTCCTGCGCGCATGGCCGCCACGCGCCTGCCGGGGAAACCGCTGCTGGATATCGCCGGCAAACCGATGATTGTGCGCGTGTGGGAAATTGCCGCTGCGTGGGCGCAGAAAATGCCCGGCGCTGAGGTTGTGGTAGCCGCTGGTGACCCGGAAATTGTCGATGTCGTGACAAATGCGGGTGGCAAGGCCGTGCTGACCGACCCTGACCTGCCTTCAGGCACGGACAGATGTTACGCTGCGGCGCAAGTACTCGACCCTGATGGTGCCTTCGACGTGGTAGTGAACCTTCAGGGCGACCAGCCGGTATTTGACGCGGACAGTCTGAGCGCGGTTTTGACGCCCCTCACAGATGCGCGGGTTGACATCGCGACGCTGGCGTCGGTCATTCGCGACAGCAACGAACGCACCAACCCCAACGTGGTGAAACTGGTGCCCAGCTTTCCCAACCCGGATGTGCCGCTGGCACGCGCGCTTTACTTCACCCGCGCTGTTGCCCCCACCGGTGACGGGCCGCTCTATCATCATGTGGGCATCTATGCGTTCAGGCGCGCAGCCCTTGAGCGATTTGTCAGGCTTGCGCCGTCACCGCTGGAAATCCGCGAAAAGCTGGAGCAGTTGCGTGCTCTTGAACATGATATGCGTATAGATGCGGCGATCATTCCAACCGGTACGCGCATTGGTGTGGACGGACCGGATGATCTGGCGCGTGCACGGGCCTATTTTGACCACGATAAAGCCGGGAGCGAAGCAGGCGCATGAGCGCAGACAACACCATCGTTTATCAGGGCGAACCGGGTGCCAATTCGCAGATTGCCTGCAGCGAGGTCTATCCGGACATGCAGGCGCGGGCCTGCGCCACCTTCGAGGAAGCATTCGCCGCCATTGCCGACGGTGACGCACGTCTTGGCATGATCCCGATTGAAAACTCGCTGGCGGGGCGGGTGGCGGACATTCATCATCTGCTGCCGGATTCAGGCCTCTACATTATCGGCGAACATTTTTTGCGTATCCGTTTTGCGTTGATGGCGCCCAAAGGCGCAACGCTGGAGACCGTCAAATCCGTGCAGAGCCACGTGATGGCGCTTGGGCAGTGCCGCAAGACGCTGCAGGCACTGGGCTTGTTTTCCGAAGTGGCCGCGGACACGGCCGGCTCTGCACGCCAGGTAGCCGAGCGCGGCGACATTACGCACGCAGCCCTGGCCGCGCCGGCGGCGGCCGAAATGTACGGCCTTGATATTCTGCGAACCGACATGGAAGACGCGGACCACAACACAACGCGCTTTCTCATCATGGCCGCTGAACCAGACGACGCAACGCCGGAAGAAGAGCCGGTGATTACCAGTTTTGTGTTCCGTGTACGGAACGTGCCTGCGGCACTTTACAAAGCCATGGGCGGGTTTGCGACCAATGGCGTGAACATGACCAAGCTTGAAAGCTATCAGGTGTCAGGCTCGTTCAACGCGACGCAGTTTTATGCCGACATCGAAGGCCACCCGGACCGGCGCAATGTGCGGCTGGCGCTAGAGGAACTGCAGTTCTTTTGCAGCGAACTGAAGATTCTCGGCATTTATCCCGCCAACAAATATCGCGCGGAGATCGCAGGCCCCTAGCCTTCCTCCACCCAACTTTTAATGAGCTGATGGGCAATGGCGAAAGGAGGGGGCACCCAGAAGCCTTTGTCTTCACCAGCCAAAACAGCGCGCAGGTCGTCGCGGGAGAACCAGCGGGCCTCTGCTATCTCGACGCCGTCCACGGTGATTTCCTCGGTTTCAGCTTCGGCGTGGCAGCCGATCATCAGTTGCGACGGGTAGGGCCAGGGCTGTGTTGAGTGGTAGCGCACATTGCGCACCGCAACGCCTGCCTCTTCCATCATTTCGCGGGCAACGGCTTCTTCGATGGATTCGCCCGGCTCGATGAAGCCCGCGAGCGAGGAAAACATGCCACGCGGGAACATCGGCTGTCGCCCCAGCAACGCCTTGTCGCCACGTGTGGCCAGCATGATGACCACCGGGTCTGTGCGCGGGAAATGCTCGGCTTTGCATTCCGGGCATACGCGCTTGTACCCGGCTTCGGCCAGGCGACTGGGATGCCCGCAGGCGGAGCAATAGCCGTGGCGCAGGTGCCAGTCGATCATGCTCTTGCCCTGCGCCATGATGGCCAGTTCACCGGAGGTAATCTCGCCTTTCATGGCAAGGCCGCGCAGGTCTTCAAACTCCCCCATGCCCTTGAGAGCACCGTTTTCCGGGTTTTCACCAAAGGTGACGTCGGTGGCAAACAGCGCGCGTCCGCGCTTGTTGATGCCCAGCAGCACGGTGACGGACGCCGGGTTCATCAGCGGCTTCACCATGTCTGGTGGCATCCACGCAATGTCCTTGCCTTCGCTGGGGGCGGCTTCGGGCAACACAAACGGCATCAGCTTGTAAAAAGGCACATAGCGGCTTTCGGGGTCCGCCATTTTTTCAGCCAGCCAATCATCATCCGTGCGTTTGTCGCTCACGCGATCAAGCGGATTGTTGGCGAAAATGTTGGGGTTTGCTTCCAGCGCCATGGGCGTGCGGCCTCTTGTTTGTCATGTAATGTGTTGGTTTCGGGCCGAAACCTGCCACGCGCCGGGAATTGGCGCAAACAGCCTCACTTTAACGCCCCAGCCGGGCCGAATTAGACCGCTGGCGGGTTGCACTTGCCACCCCCGCGTCTGATATAGTGCCGTTGGGAGGTTGGCGATGGACAGGCCAAGTCGCCAACCCGGTCAGATCCGGAAGGAAGCAGCCGTAACGAATTCGGCCTGGGTCGTTTGTCCAGCCTCCCACCTCTTTTACCGCCGTTTGCTCCGGAGTGCCGCCCCTTCTCATGACGCCCCCGTCCGATACATCCGTTGACGATAAAGGGCCTGAGGAGGGCGAGCCCAATCTGGGCATGACAGCGGAGGATGGCGGCTTCGACCTGCTGGGCGGTGAGGCCAAAGCGCCAGCGGCACCTGTCGAATATCAGGTGCTTGCGCGCAAGTACCGCCCTCAGACATTTGACGATCTTGTTGGCCAGGACGCCATGGTGCGCACCCTGCACAATGCGTTTGCCACCAACCGCATTGCGCACGCGTTTATTCTCACCGGCGTGCGCGGTATTGGCAAAACAACCACTGCACGCATTCTGGCGCGCGCCCTCAACTATGAAGCCGATGGGTTTGACGGGCCGACCATCGACATGCCGGGGCCTGGAATCAACTGCCAGGCCATCATGGAATCACGCCATCAGGATGTGCTGGAAATGGATGCGGCCTCGCGCACCGGCATCGGCGACATTCGCGAGATCATTGAAAGTGTGCGCTATGCGCCCACGTCAGCGCGCTACAAGGTTTATATCATCGACGAAGTTCACATGCTGTCGAACGCGGCCTTCAACGGGCTGCTGAAGACGCTTGAAGAACCGCCCGCACATGTGAAGTTTATTTTTGCCACCACAGAAATCCGCAAGGTGCCAGTGACGGTGCTCTCGCGGTGCCAGCGGTTTGATCTGCGCCGGCTTGATACGGAAGCCATGAGCCAGCATCTGGCAAACATTGCGGGCAAGGAAGGCGTGAGTGTCGATGACGGGGCACTGGCGCTGATTGGGCGCGCTGCTGAAGGCTCTGTACGTGACGGCCTGTCGTTGCTGGATCAGGCCATTGCACACGGCACACAAGGCGAGACAATTTCAGCCGACAGCGTGCGGGCCATGCTGGGGCTGGCGGACAGAGGCCGGGTGTTCGACCTGTATGAGCACGTCATGAAGGGTGATGTGGCGTCAGCCCTTGGCGAACTGACCGCGCAATACCAGGATGGTGCTGACCCGGCCGTGGTCATATCTGACATGGCGGAACTGACGCACTGGCTGACCCGGCTGAAACTGGTTGATGCTGCCGCCGACGACAAAACCGTTTCGGACATGGACCGCAAGCGCGGCACCGACATGGTGGCCACGCTGTCGGTCAAGTCGCTGGCGCGCACATGGCAAATGCTGCTCAAGGGTCTGGGTGAAGTGGAGCGCGCGCCGTGGCCTTTGGCAGCGGCTGAAATGGTGCTTGTGCGGCTTGCCTATGCGGCTGACCTTCCAACCCCGGACGAACTGATAAAGAAGCTGCAGAATGCGCCAACGTCCGCTGGCGCGGGCGGTTCTGCGGGTACGCAGGCTGCAGATGGCGGCCGCACATCTGCAATGATGCCGACAGGAGCCAGACCAACCGCCAGCGTCGGCTCGTCAGCACCGCAGTCGGCTTCCAGAATGGCGCAGACGGGCGTCCAAACGGCACCCCAGGAGGAGTTGCCTCCACGTATTCAACTCAAGCGGTTTGAAGACGTCGTGGCGCTTGCCGAGAACAAGCGTGACGTGATGCTGCAAAATGCCCTTGAGCATGATGTTCGGCTTGTAGCCTTTGCTCCGGGACGTATTGAACTTGCTGTGCTCAAGGGCGACAGCAGCGTTATCCAGCAACTCTCCGCCAAGCTGCAAAGCTGGACAAACGAGCGCTGGTTCGTGACGCAGGCCAGGCAGGATGCCCCGGTCGCCCAACCCACCATCGCTGAAGCTAGGCGCGATGCGCAAGATGCGCTGATGGCATCCATAAGCGCGGAGCCACTTGTCAAGGCAGCGCTGGAGACATTTCCCGGGGCGAAAATCATTGAGGTACGTGACCTTGCCGCGGATGCTGCGGCTGAAGCAGCCACGTCACCCGCGCCGACTGACGGTGATGATAATCCGGATACAGAGGATTTGATCTGATGAAAAACCTTGGCGGCCTGATGAAGCAGGCTCAGGAAATGCAGGCCCGCATGGCCGAAATGCAGGAAAAAGTCGCAGCACTTGAAGTGGAAGGGTCATCCGGCGGTGGACTGGTCACAGTCACGCTGGCGGGCAAGGGTGAACTGCGCGGCGTCAAAATCGACCCCAGCCTGATGGTACCTGACGAAGCCGAGATTCTGGAAGACCTGCTGGTGGCAGCCCACACGGATGCAAAGGCAAAACTGGACGCAAAGCTGCAGGACGAGATGAAAGCGGTCACCGGCGGCATTGCCCTGCCGCCCGGCTTCTCACTTTAGGCACCGGACATGTCAGGACACAGCGCAGGCGCTGAGATTGAGCGGCTGATCCAGCTTCTGGCGCGACTGCCCGGGCTTGGGCCGCGCTCGGCACGGCGGGCGGCCCTGCAAATGCTCGGCAAGAAAGAAACACTGATGCGCCCGCTCGCGGATGCCATCAGCCAGGCGGCCGACCATGTGCTGACATGCAGCACCTGCGGCAACATGGATACGAAAGACCCCTGCTCCATCTGCACCGATACGCGGCGCGATGCGGGCGTCATCTGCGTGGTCGAACACGTTGCGGACCTGTGGGCGCTTGAACGTGCGGGCGCCAACTCCGGTCAGTATCATGTGTTAGGCGGCACGCTGTCTGCGCTTGATGGTATTGGCCCCGATGATCTGAACATTGCCGGACTGGTTGACCGCATATCAGGCGGAGACGTGCGCGAGATTGTGCTGGCACTCAACGCAACCGTGGATGGCCAGGCGACGGCACATTACATTACGGATCAGGTGCAAAGCTACGGGGCCAGCATCAGCCAGGTGGCACACGGCGTGCCTGTGGGCGGCGAGATGGACTATCTGGATGACGGCACGCTGGCGGCCGCCATGAAAGCCCGGCGGCCTTTTTAAGGGGCGTTTGGATGGATATGCGGCAGGCCCTATCCGCCTGACAACTTCAACTGCGGCGGCGTGGGCTCAAGCACTTCCGCCTCGTCGTCATCTCCAAGCTCAAGCTCCGTAATGCGGTCTCCACGGCGAGTGATCTTATCGGTGGAGATGCCGATCTGACGTAAATCATCTTCAGCCTGCGAGAAGTGTGTCTTGAGTTTTGAGACCCGGCCATCAAGCCGACCCACATCTTCCAGCATCTTCCCGACTTCCGCCTGAATGACGCCGGCCTGCTCGCGCATCTGGGCATCTTTCAAAATGGCGCGCACGGTGTTGAGCGTGGCCATGAGTGTTGTCGGCGACACGATCCACACCTTGGATTTGAAACTGGCTTCTACGGTTGCGGGGAAGTTGGCATGCAGCTCGGCATAGACCGCTTCTGACGGCAAAAACATCAGGGCTGAATCGGCGGTTTCGCCGGGCACAATGTATTTGGCTGCAATGTCGTTGACGTGCTTGAGCATGCTGTCGCGAAAAAACCGCTTGGCCCTGGTGCTTTCGTCTTCGGTCTTGGCGTCCACCAGCGCGCGGTAGCTTTCCAGCGGAAACTTTGAATCAACCGCGATGGAGCCGGGCGGGTTGGGCAGTTTTATCAGGCAATCGGCACGCGCCTTGTTGGAGAGCGTGGCCTGAAACGCATAGGCCGATGGCGGCAGGGCGGCGCTTACCAGATCCTGCAACTGGATTTCACCAAACGCACCGCGTGCCTGCTTGTTGGCCAGAATATCCTGCAGGCCCACCATCTGGCCGGACAGTTCGCCGAGCTTCTTTTGGGCTTCGTCGATCAGCGCAAGGCGGGTGTTCAGGGTGCCGAGGGTCTCGCTGGTTTTCTTGGTGTTGTCTTCAAGTCCGTCCCCCAGCCGTTTGGAAACGGCATCCAGACGCTCGTTCAGTGTGCGGGTCAGTTCGGCTTCGCGCTTGGCCTGTGCATCCGCCATGGCGGCCAGCCGACCGGAAAGATGTGACTGGGTCTCCATCAGGCTGGCGAAAGCTTTTTGCTGGATTTCAGCAGCCCGCGCCGCCGCTTCATCCGCGCTGCTTGTGGAAGGGCGGCGCAGCACCAATACGCCCAGAATTGCCAAAAGCAGGACGGCAACCACGCTTGCAGCAATGACCAGAACCATATCCATCGGCAGGAAAACCCTTCAAAACGGCGGGAGAATCGGCGGTACACATTTACAGTATAGCGCGGGCGTTCAGGTTGACGGCTCCCGCAGGCTCGCTTATCTCACCGCTCATGGCCATTCGTAAGATCATTACTGCGCCGGACGCCCGGCTAAAGCAGGTTTCAGCGCCCATTGAGAAGGTGGACGACAGCGTTCGCGCGTTGATGGATGACATGCTGGAGACGATGTATGCGGCACCAGGCATCGGGCTTGCGGCGATCCAGATTGGCGTGCCCAAGCGGGTGATTGTCATTGATCTGGCGCGGGACGGAGAAGAGCCGCAGCCGATGTACTTTGCTAACCCTGAAATCACTCCCACCACTGATGAAATGGTGACCTATGAAGAAGGCTGCCTGTCGGTGCCGGAGTTTTATGAGGACGTGGAGCGACCCGCCACGTGCCGCGTCAAGTTTCTGGATTATCAAAACGAGCTGCGCGAAATTGAGTGTGACGGGCTTCTGGCCACCTGCATTCAGCACGAGATGGACCATCTGGAAGGCATCCTGTTTGTCGATCACCTGTCGCGGGTGAAGCGCTCCATGGTGCTTAAAAAACTGGCCAAGGCGAAGAAGCTCGCTGAACCCGCGTGAGGGGCCAATGACCCTGCGCCTTGCCTTTATGGGCACCCCGGATTTTTCTGTGCCTGCGTTGGCCGAGCTGCTTGCGGCAGGGCACGACGTGGTGGCCGTCTATACCCAGCCCCCGCGCAAGGCCGGGCGCGGCATGGCGCAAACACCGTCGCCGGTACATGCGTTTGCTCAATCGCACGGCATTGACGTGCGCACGCCCCTTTCACTGAAAAAAACAGACCCGCAGCAAGCCTTTGCAGCGCTCGATCTGGATTGCGCCGTGGTTGCGGCCTACGGGTTGATTTTGCCGCAGGCGATACTGGATGCGCCCCGGCTTGGATGCCTCAACATTCATGCGTCCCTGCTGCCACGCTGGCGGGGAGCCGCCCCCATTCAGCGTGCCATCATGGCGGGTGACACGCAGACAGGTGTCACCATCATGCAGATGGATGCGGGACTTGATACCGGCGACATGCTGCTGGTGGAGCGCGTGGAGATTGGGCCCACGGACACCGCCGCCGAGCTGCACGACCGGCTGTCGCTCATCGGTGGCGGCCTCATGGTGCGGGCACTGGCAGCACTTGAGCGTGGGTCGCTGGAAGCGACCGCACAACCTGCGCAGGGCGTGACCTACGCCCACAAGATAGACAAGGCCGAGGCGCGCATTGACTGGTCTTTGTCGGCGAGCGCCCTTGATTGCCACATTCGCGGCCTGTCACCCTTTCCCGGTGCGTGGTGCGAGATTGTAAAGGACGGCAAACCGACGCGTGTGAAAGTGCTGCGGGCAACGCCCGTTTCAGGATCAGGCGGTGCAGGTACAGCCCTTGACGACAGGCTGACCATCGCTTGCGGTACAGACGCGTTGCAGCTTGTGCAGGTTCAGCGTGCGGGCAAAGGTGTTCAGCAGACGGACGAGTTTTTGCGTGGGTTTTCTGTGCCTGCTGGTACGAAGCTTGTCTGATGCAGCGCTATAAACTTACCATTGAGTATGATGGCACACCCTTTGTGGGCTGGCAGAAGCAGGACAACGGGCGCGGTGTGCAGGATGCGATTGCCGATGCCGTCCACAGGTTTTGCGGCGAACGGGTGACCGTGGCCGGGGCCGGGCGTACGGACACAGGTGTTCATGCGCTTGGACAGGTGGCGCACATAGATATTGCCCGCGACACTGATGCCAATACAGTACGGGATGCGCTGAACTTTCATCTCAAGCCTGAGCCGGTCGCAATCATTGCTGTGCAGGCTGTGGACAACGGGTTTGACGCACGGTTCTCTGCCACGCGGCGGCATTATCTCTACCGCATCATCAACCGGCGCGCGCCGCTGACAGTTGACCGGCATCGCGCATGGCAGGTTGCCGTGCCGCTGGACGTGACACCGATGGACGAGGCAGCGCAGCTTCTGGTTGGCCAACACGATTTTACGACTTTTCGCGCCGCCCAGTGCCAGGCAGCGTCACCGGTCAAGACGCTGGATGCCCTGGATGTGCGCCGTGAGGCGGACGCGATTGTCATCACCGCGCGGGCGCGCTCATTCCTGCACAGTCAGGTGCGGTCTTTTGCAGGAACGCTCAAGGCAGTGGGTGAAGGGAAGATGACGCCGCGTGATGTGCAGCGGGCGCTTGAGGCGCGAGACAGGTCACGCTGTGCCGCAGTTGCACCCGCTGACGGGCTTTATCTGATGCGGGTTGATTATGACTGACCCGCGCCGCTAAAGGTCCGTTAACTCGACCGCGTCGGCGTCTATTTCATTGCCGAAAAAGATGCGGCCGACGCGGGCAAAGCGCTCCCGTCCATCAGTTGCAATAAACCTTACAGCGCCTTTCTGGTTTGCCGGGGCGGCGGAACCATCTTTGAGTGCAGCAGCCACAGCCTGCGCTGTCGTGCTGGCTGAATCGACAATCGCCACGCCGGCGGGAAGTTCGGCGCGGATGGCGTCCAGCAATACTGGAAAATGCGTGCAGCCGAGCACCAGCGTGTCTGGCTTTTCAGGCCCTGAGAACAACGGCGCGAGATAGGCACGGGCGACCTCACGTGTGACGGCAGTTGATGTCCAGCCTTCCTCTGCGAGTGCCACGAACACGGTTGCCGATGCCTGCACAATTTTTGCGGTTGGGGCGCGGGCGTTGATGGCGCGCGGGTATGCCTCGCCGCGCACGGTGCCTTCCGTGGCGATCACCGCGATATTGCCGGTTTGGCTGGCGGCAACAGCTGCTTCCGCCCCTGGCTCCACCACGCCAATAACCGGCACGGGCGCGAACTGGCCAGCAAGGGCGGATGTCGCCACCGCACTTGCGGTGTTGCACGCAATCACCAGCAACTTGACGTCCTGCGCGATCAGCTTTCGGGCGGCCTGCGACGCATAACGCACAACCGTGTCCGCACTCTTGGTGCCATAGGGAAGGCGGGCTGTGTCGCCCAGATAAATCAGGTTTTCGGCAGGAAGAAGGTCCTTGATCGCGCGCAGCACGGTGATACCGCCGACGCCGCTATCGAAAACGCCGATCGGGCGCGGGTCTGGCATGGTCAGGCCGGGCTGACGAGCGCGGCGGCAATGCTCAAATTGATGAACAGGCTCAACACAACATCGAGGGCCACAAAACCTGCTGCTGTCATTCCCGGCGCACCCAGAATCTCGGTCGCCAGCAGCCAGCGATACCACAGCACGGCAATGACCGTCATGAGGTTGAGAAGAACCGTCAACTCGGCAGGCAAGAACCCTGCCGCATAAAGCAGGAAGGGCGGTGCCATGACGAGCGCCACCAGAAGCGACGACCAGTTGTACACAATGATGTAGGCAACAAACCGTGCACCCAGCCCGAACTGCCGTGTAATGAAGTACATTGCCAACGGATACGCTATCCAGTCGAGGCCAAGTGTCACCATTTCTGACACCAGAAGCACGCCCATGCCGGGGAGCGGTGCTGCCGGCTCGGTGACGAGTTCAGCCGCCATGCGCGCTTCTGCAAGCACGAAAATGAGATAGACCGGCGCGATGAACATGATCGCCCCGAATGAGCGCCAGAACGCGTCCGCCGACAGATCAAAAAACCGGTCTGCTTTGGGGTCTCGCCGGGCAATGGCGATGGACCCTTCAAGCGTGCTGCGGGCTTCGGCGAATGTCGGCATGGCTAGCCTCGCTGTGCGCGTTCGGCGGCAAACTCCGCCGCGTTGGCAAAATAGCCTTCAATGACAGCGTGATAAACTGCGGCCAGTTTTTCAATATCGGCGGCGGGAACGCGCTCATCCACCTTGTGCATGGTCTCGCCCACAAGGCCGAACTCCAGCACCGGGCAGTGGTTCTTGATGAAACGCGCGTCAGAGGTGCCGCCGGTCGTGGACAGATCGGGAGTGCGGCCCGTGATGGTTTCAACGGACCTTGCAACAAGTTCCACAAAGGGGCCGGGCTGCGTTACAAAACTTTCGCCTGAAATTGTGCTTGTCACCTTAAGGGTCGCGTTGCGCTCACGGGCCGCAACAGCCACGGTTTTCTCAATCAGCGCTACCAGACTTGCACCCGTATGCTGATCGTTGAAGCGGATATTTACGCGCGCACGAGCGGATGCCGGAATAACGTTTGTTGCTTCGTTGCCAACATCAACCGTGGTCACTTCAAGGTTTGACGGCTGGAAGTGATCTGTACCCTGATCGAGTTCCAGAGCGTTCAGCGCGCCAAGGGCGGCAATCAGATGCGGCACCGGGTTGTCCGCCAGGTGTGGATAGGCGACGTGGCCCTGTTTGCCGGTGGCGGTAATGACAAAATTGACGCTGCCGCGGCGGCCGATCTTTATCATGTCGCCCAGCGCGTGCGGATTGGTGGGCTCGCCGACAACGCAATGGTCAATTTTCTCATTGTGGCGTTCCAGCCAGTCCAGCATCTTGATGGTGCCATTGACGGCGGGGCCCTCTTCGTCGCCGGTAATGAGGAAGCTGATGGAACCCGCGTTGCTGCCACCATTGCTGCTGTTGGCGTTCACATATTGTGATGCGGCGGATGCAAAGGCTGCGATGGCGCCTTTCATGTCGGCGGCCCCCCTGCCCCACACGATGCCGTTCTCGACGCGTCCATCGAACGGGCCAACCTGCCAGTCAGCAGAGCTACCCACGGGCACAACGTCCGTGTGCCCTGCAAAGCAGAGGTTGGGCGCTGACGTGCCAATGCGGGCGTAGAGGTTATCCACCCGGTCCTCGCCCGCCTCTTCAAACGGCAAGCGATGGCAAACAAAGCCCAGGTTACTGAGTGTCTTTTCAAGCAGATCGAGCGCGCCGCCTTCCGCGGGCGTGACGCTGGGACAGCGGATAAGCGCGGCCGCCAACTCGACAGGGTTGATGCTGGTGGGGTTGCCGGTCAATCGCGCAACAGCTCGTTAATGGAGGTCTTGGAGCGCGTTTGTGCATCCACGCGCTTGACGATGACAGCACAATAGAGGCTTGGGCCTGGCGTGCCGTCAGGAAGTGGCTTGCCGGGCAATGAGCCGGGCACCACAACTGAATAGGCAGGCACCTCGCCCATGAAGATTTCACCCGTGGCGCGGTCAATGATTTTTGTCGATTGGCCGAGGAACACGCCCATGGACAGAACGGAACCCTCTCGCACGATCACGCCTTCGGCCACTTCGGAGCGGGCCCCGATAAAGCAGTTGTCCTCGATGACCACAGGGCTTGCCTGCAACGGCTCCAGCACGCCGCCGATGCCGGCGCCCCCCGAGATGTGGACATCTTTGCCAATCTGAGCGCAGGAGCCGACGGTGGCCCAGGTGTCCACCATGGTGCCCGAGTCCACATAGGCACCCAGATTGACGAACGAAGGCATGAGCACTACGCCGGGCGCAATATAGGCCGAGCGGCGCACGGTGCAGTTGGGCACGGCGCGGAAACCTGCTGCGCGCCACTGGTTGTCGCCCCAGCCTTCAAACTTGCTGGGTACTTTATCCCACCAGGTGGTGCCCTCGCCGGGGCCGCCTTCGATGGGGGCCATGTCGTTGAGGCGGAATGACAGGAGCACGGCCTTTTTCAGCCACTCATGCACCACCCATGTGTCACCCTGTTTTTCAGCCACGCGCTGTTTGCCGCTATCGAGCGCCAGCAACGCGTGATCCACAGCGTCGCGCACCTCGCCACGGGTCGACGTGTTGATGGTGTCGCGGGCGTCAAAGGCTGCGTTGATGGTGGCGGCGAGGTCCAGGCTCATGGGTGAGGTCTCATTTTTGGGCAGATTCAAGGGATGCGCGGGCACGATAGCCGCCGCCCGTTTCCAGTCAAGCCGTGGCGGGCGGCAACAGCCTAAAGCGCTTCGAGAAAGCCGATAAGATTGTCTGTAACATGGTGGACGTGTTCGCCATCGCTGCCATGATGAGCTTTCTCCGTGGCCCATTCCTCGCCGGTATGCACCCATACGGTGCGCATACCAAGCTGATGGGGCACTTCCAGATTACGGGCAATATCTTCAAACATGGCGGCTTTTCGAGCGTTGGCGCTTGAGTGGCCGAGAAAACGACCAAATGCATCCGCATGAGGTTTCGGCACAAAATCGCACGCCGCAATGTCGATGATGGCGTCAAACCTGTTCAGCACGCCCAACTTACCTGCAACATTTTCCGCGTGTCGACGCGAGCCGTTGGTAAAGATGAAACGTTTTCCCGGCAGCCGGGCAAGAGCCTCGTCCAGCGCTTTGCTTTCCTCCACAACGGCAAGATCAATGTCGTGAACGTAATCGAGAAACGGGCCGGGCTTCATGCCGTGTTCGGCCATCAGGCCTGCCAGCGTCGTGCCGTGTTCAACATAAAACTTCTTCTGGATACGGCGCGCCTCGACCCGGTCAACCTGCAGCTCTTTGGCAATGAACGACCCCATGCGCTCATCAATCTGGGCAAACAGGTTGCAATGCGCAGGGTAGAGCGTGTTGTCGAGATCGAAAATCCACGCGTCCACATGGTCGAACTCAGGGTGGCTGATGGTTGCCGCCAAGGATGTGAGTGTGTCTGTCATGCACACGAATGTGGCGCGCGCCCTGCCACTTGGCAACTGGTGTCGAGGCGTTTCATGCGGATTCTGACGGCGGCGGGGAGGTTAATTTCCCATTAGGCACGTCCCGCTAGTCTTGCAGAAGACCGTGGGTTTACTCAGAGGCACGACCAGATGCTGGACTTTCTCAAGCGGCTTACCGGCCCTAACGCGCAGTCGCGCGAGGCGCTGGCCTATGAGGAAGCCCGCACGTTGCTGGAGTCAAAAGACACGAGGGCACGCAGGGCGCTTGCGGCACGCGATGACCTTGAGCCGGAGATGCTGTATTTTCTGGCATCCGACGACGACACGCCTACCCGTGCGCTTGTGGCTGCAAATCCCACAACACCGCATCAGGCCAACCAGAACCTTGCCGACGACGACGAAGAAAGCGTGCGCGCTGAACTCGCAGGCAAGATTGCGCGGCTGCTTCCTGATCTTTCAAAACATGCCACAGAGCAGCTACGCGACCAGACGATAGATCTGATTGAAAAGCTTGCCCGCGACCAGGAACCGCGTGTGCGGGCCATTCTCGCAGAAGAGATAAAGTCGTCCACTTTCGTGCCGCGCGATGTTGTGCGGCTGCTCGCTCATGACAATAAGCTATCCGTATGCGGACCTGTTTTGCGCTATTCGCCACTGCTAAGCGATGCGGACCTTATTGAGTTGATTGCCACAACACAGATCACCGGCGTGATCGAAGCGATTGCCGGGCGCGATACCCTGAGCGCTGATGTTTCCGACGAGGTGGTGGCGTCACTGGATATTCCCGCCGTGGCCACCCTGCTTGCCAACCCAAGCGCACAGATACGAGCCAGCACAATGGAAGAGATTGTGCGAAACGCCGAACAAGTGGCGCAGTGGCACGCGCCGATCACCATGCGTCCTGATCTCTCGATCCGCGCCGTGCGCCGCATTGCACAGTTTGTGGGCCGGGATCTGCTTTTTGGGCTGGCAGACAGGCTGGGTCTTGATGACGAAACAAGGCGGTTGCTCTCAGGTCGCCTGCATGACCGGCTGGAGAAAACACCTGAATCGCAGACGCAGGCCACAGCGGCAAAGATTGTTCAGCGCGCCCGCGAGCAGGGCCGCCTCGATGCAGGCTTTGTTTCAGAGGCAGCTGAAGCCGGACTAGGCGAGCAGGTGGCGCTGGCACTGACGATGTTGTCAGGGCTTGGTCTTGCCGATGTGCGCCGGGTGCTGGCGTCGGGCAACGGCAAGGCTGTGACGTCGCTGGTGTGGCGTGCGCGTTTGCCGATGCGGGTTTCGGTTCTGATCCAGACACATGTGATGCATCTCACGCCGCCGGCGTTGTTGCCTGCGCGCGGGGGCAGTGACTTTCCCATGAGTGACGAAGAGATGACGCGGCTGCTCGACTATTTCGGGCTTGCTGCATAAAGCCTGTGTTAGCACGCAAGGCTAGCGAAGGCGCATGGTGTAGGTTTCAGCGCCCGACACATCCACTTCCTGAAACGGCACTTCATCATAGCCGCGGGCCGCGCAGTTGGTACGTCCGCCGATGAAAAATCGCGTGGGCTTGGTGCAGAATGTTCTGTCGCCACCCCACACCAGCGGTACGCTGTTGCGGGTTGCTATCTCGCCATTTTCGCCCACAGCTTCCGCATACGCATAATATACCGGCTGATCCAGCGCGCTTGTCATGGCGGGTGCGCAGTTGCCTGCAGGCACACGTATCCAGCCCGACGAGCGCCATTCGTCAGACTGGCGGTAGCCGATGGCCGCCCAAACAAGAAGCTGGGTGTCGTTGCAAAAGTGAAAGCCGCTGCGGCGCTGGCGACGTTCGCCCGCCGCCTCAAGCGCTGCAAAAAGCGTGGCGTTCACCTCACCTGATGCCGCGAGGCCGTTTGCGGCCTGAAACTCCTTGATAGCGCGCGTGGTGCGGCCGCCTGAGAAACCATCTACCGCGCCGGCTTCATAGCCCAGTTCGCGCAACAAACGCTGGGCGCCGGCAATACGGGCGCGCTTGTTATCAAAGTTGCCACTTTCCGCAAATGTTGCCGTCCACTCGGCCCTGCCCTGGGTGTCTATCCGCGCAAACTCTACTTTTTGAAGACCGCGCTGCGTGCAGCCGTTAGCGCTGACAAAATCAAAATCACCGGTATCAATACACAGCATCCGGTCACCGGATGTGAGTCGGCGGCTTGCCCCATGAGCCTGCCGGGTGCGGGCGAAGGCAAAATACTCGCCCTCACCAAGCGCGCCGGACACCACCTCCCTGCACTGGCCGGGATTAAGCTTGACCCAGCCCCTGACCCGCCAGCCGCCCTCCACCTCCTGCGCGCTTGCCGCGTCGAGCAGATAGCTGGAGCGATTGCAGAACTCCAGCGCAGCGTGTGCAGGGGCAGATA
This sequence comes from Pyruvatibacter sp., assembly GCF_040219635.1. Lineage (NCBI taxonomy): Bacteria > Pseudomonadati > Pseudomonadota > Alphaproteobacteria > Hyphomicrobiales > Parvibaculaceae > Pyruvatibacter > Pyruvatibacter sp. The sequence goes on along the minus strand of NZ_JAVJSC010000003.1, from coordinate 820,588 downwards.
TCATCAGTGCACAGAGGAAAAATGCCAGAGCAGCAGCGCCAATATGGAGAGCCCTAGCCAATGAGTGACCCCGCACCGTGTTCGGTGAACAGCTCCAGCAACACCGCATGAGGGACGCGCCCATCAAGAATAACGGCCGCCTCGGTTCCCGCCGCGCGCGCCGCAAGGCAGGTTTCGATCTTGGGGATCATGCCGCCCGATATTGTCCCATCCTCGATGAACCGCTGCGCGTCTGCGGGCGTGATGTTGGTGAGGAGATTGCCGTCTTTGTCCAGCACACCGCGCACATCTGTCAGCATCAGCAAGCGCTTGGCGTTGAGTGCGCCAGCGATGGCCCCGGCGGCTGTATCTGCGTTGATGTTGTATGTGTCACCCTCAATGGACACACCTATGGGCGCAATCACCGGAATAAGGTCGGAGCCGAGCAGAACCTTGAGCACATCCGGATTGATCTGCGCCGGTTCACCGACGAAGCCAAGATCGAGAACATTTTCGATGTTGCTGTCGGTATCGCGCACGGTTTTCGTGACCTTGCTGGCGACGATCAACCGTCCATCCTTGCCGGACAGACCCACAGCCTTGCCGCCCGCCTGATTGATGGCGGTCACGACCTCGCCATTGATCTTGCCGGACAGGACCATTTCAACCACTTCAACGGTGGCTTCATCGGTCACACGCAGGCCGCCCTTGAACTCGCTTTCAATGGCCAGTCGCTCAAGCATGGACCCTATCTGCGGGCCACCGCCATGCACAACGATCACGTCGATGCCGACCTGTTTGAGCAGCACAATGTCGCGGGCAAACTGCGCCGCCAAAAGGGCGTCGCCCATCGCGTGGCCACCGTATTTCACGACCACCACTTCGTTCTCGTAGCGCTGCATATAGGGTAGCGCTTCTGAAAGGATGTGGGCTTTTTCAAGCCATTCCTCAGCGGTTTTGTCTGTCATTGCGCGGATGTCCGCCATCTGGGTCCGGGTTGGTTTGTTCGTTTCGGGCGGTTTTCTGGACGACCGCTGTCTTTCTATAGCGAAACACACCGCGTTCGGCCAACAGGCGATGCTTAAAGGACGTTAATGCTCGCGTAGCTGCGCGACCGCAGAGCGGACGTCTTCCAGCCCCGCACCCGTGCGCGACGCTGTCACCAGCACCTGGGGAAATGCGGCCACATGTTTACGGATGATTTCTTCGGTCTTTGCAATTACGGCTTCAAGCTCGTCGCGTTTTGGCTTGTCGGCCTTGGTAAGCACCACCTGGTAGGACACGGCGGCGGTGTCCATCAACGTGAAAATCTCCTCATCATTGGCTTTGACGCCGTGGCGGCTGTCGATCAGCACAAAGACCCGACGCAGGGATGCGCGCCCCGCCAGATAGCGGGTGATGAGCGATGTCCAGGTGCGGACTTTCGATTTGCTTTCGCGGGCATACCCATAGCCCGGCAAATCCACCAGATAGACGCTGTCAGGATCCTGAGCGGGAAGTGCAAAGAAATTGATTTCCTGGGTGCGGCCGGGTGTGTTGGATGTGCGTGCCAGGTCCTTGCGGTTGGTCAACGCGTTGATGAGGCTTGATTTTCCCACGTTGGAGCGTCCGGCAAAGGCAAACTCAGGCCGGTCGCCGGGGGGCAAGCCATCCACGTTGACCACGCCTTTGACGAACGCAACGGGCTGAGCAAACAGCAGGCGGCCTGCTTCAGTCAGCCGGGCGGCTTCTGCCTCGTCGCTGTTCGCCATCAAACCGCTTTCCTCAGGAGGCGTCTTTGCCGCCGCCGGTACGCGCCTTGATGCGCTTGGTCAGCCACTCAAAGTCCTGACCCCATTCAGGCGACACACCCTGACGGCGCATGATGATGTATTGCTGCAAAATCGACAGGGCGTTGTTCCACGTCCAGTAGATGACCAGACCGGCAGGGAATGTTGCCAGAACGAAGGTAAAGATGATCGGCATCCAGCGGAAAATCTGCTGCTGGATTTCATCCGTCGGTGCCGGGTTCATCTTCATCTGAAGATACATCGTGACACCCATCAGCACCGGCCAGATGCCGATGGTGAGGAAGGCAGGCGTATCCCACGGGATCAAGCCGAACAGGTTGAAAACCGATGTGGGGTCCTGTGCCGACAGATCGTTGATCCAGCCGAAGAACGGCGCATGGCGCATTTCGATGGTAACAAACAGCACCTTGTAGAGCGCGAAGAACACCGGAATCTGGATCAGGATGGGCAGGCAGCCTGCAAGCGGATTTACCTTCTCGCGCTTGTACAGCTCCATCAGTTCCTGTTGCTGCTTTTGCTTGTCGTCGGCAAAGCGCTCGCGGATTTTCATCATGTCCGGCTGCACTTTTTTCATCTTGCTCATGGCCACGTAGGACGTGTTGGCAAGGGGGAAGAAAACGAGCTTGATGAGAACCGTCAGCACAAGGATGGCCACACCGAAGTTGCCGACCATGCCCTGAATATAAAGCAGCGCCAGAAACAGCGGCTTGGTAATGAAGTAGAACCAGCCCCAGTCGATGGCGAGTTCAAAGTTGGTGATGCCGTACTGCGCCTCGTAGCCGTCCACGATCTCGACTACTTTAGCGCCGGCAAAGAGCCGGTCAGTGGCCGTCACCGTGCCGCCTGCGGGTACCACCAACGGGTCACGCAGGAAATCAGCCTGATACACATCCTGGCCCCGCACCGGTGTGTCTGAGAACGACACGCGACTTTCCGTGGACTGGTCTGGCACCAGTGCCGTCATCCAGTATTTGTCGGTGATGCCGAGCCAGCCGCCGGACGTGCGGGAGCGCAGGGCGCCTGTGTCCTGCAGGTCGTCGTAATCAAGCTCCTGCAAACCGTCCGCATCCGGAAAATAGCCAATGAGGCCTTCATGCAAAATCCAGATGCCTTCGGTTTCCGGCGTGCCTGTGCGGGCAACCAGGCCATAGGGGAAAAGCGTGAGAGCTTCGCCGGTGTTGTTTTCCACCGTCTGTTCGATGGTGAACATGTATTTGTCATCGAGCGAGATGGTCTTGCGGAAGATGACGCCTTCGCCGTTGTTGTAGGCAAGCGTGACCGGCGTTTGCGGCGTCAGTGTGCTGGATGTTTCAGCCGTCCACAGCGTGTCGCTTTTTGGCAGCGTTACGTCGGCAGATGCAGGCGCTGTCCAGCCAAACTCGGCGTAGTACGGTCTCTCGGAGCCACGCGGCGACAGCAGCACAATTTCCGGGCTCGTGGGGTCAACCGTCTGGCGATACTGCTTGAGCTGCAGATCATCAATGCGCGCACCTACAAGTGAGATCGACCCGTCAACGCGCGGGCTGTCCAGAATGATGCGCGGTGACTGCTCAAGGGCAAGTGCGCGCGGCAGCACGGCACGGGCAGCAGCACCGCCGGGCAATGCGGCGGGCTCATCAACAACTGGGGCCGAGCCTGCAACACCGGCCATGTCATTTGTGGGGACGGGGGCTGTGCCCGCAGTGCCTGCCGAAACGCTTTCGCCGGATGCGGGATCGACGCTCTGGCCGGCAGTCTGGCGGTCCGCTGCGGGATCAGGCGGCGTAATGAAAAAGTACTGCCAGCCCACAAGGACGGCGACGCACATGATAGCGGCGAGGATAAAATTACGATTTTCGTCGGTCATCGGCGTTGTGCGTCTCGTGCATTATGAGGGGATGACGGGTCATCAGACAGTTTTCAGACAGGCGATATGTGTGCAGTCGGGGCCTTGGCGCCCCCATGCAGCTTTGCCAGTGCCCGCTCATAATCGGTGAGCAGCAGGGCGAACGGCCGGGTGAGCGTGCCAGCACGCCCGATAACTACATAATCACGGCCCGGAAGGCCATAGCGTGGCAGTGTCGCATCCGCTGCCGCGCGCAGCCGACGCTTGGCGCGGTTGCGGACAACCGCATTGCCAACCTTTTTTGTGACGGTAAAGCCGATGCGAAAAGGGGCTTCAGGCGCTTCGGGCCGGGCGCGCATTTGCATCACCAGACCAGGCATGGCCACACGTCTGGCGCGGGCGGCCTTGAGAAAATCCGCCCGGCGCGTCAGGCGCTCAATCATTTTTTGATCCGACGTTATGCCAAAATTGGCCGGTATCAGCCAAAAAGGGCTTTGCCTTTAGGCAGAAAGCACCTTGCGGCCCTTGGCGCGGCGGCGCTGCAGCACCTTGCGGCCATTCTTGGTGGCAAGGCGGGCGCGAAAGCCGTGACGGCGCTTACGCACGAGGCGGCTTGGCTGAAATGTGCGTTTCACGGCATAAAACTCCGGTCTTAGCCCCGAAAATCGGGGAAAATTCACGATGGGCGGGCACAACCGCCAATTTTTGCCGCACGCGAGCAGATTAAGCGCCGCGCGCAGGCCAGCGGGCGTTGGACACATGCCCAACCGCTGTAAGCGGCGGGTTTTAAGGAAGCTGCAGGGGCTTGTCAATCAGTCGGCCACCAATGGCTGCTGGTTTCGCAGCCATGGACGCGCAAAGACTGCATACGTACTTCACTTTAGGGAACGCCCGTTCACAAGCGCGCGATGCGGGGTTTTACAGACCGGTTACATGGGCCAGTTAGGGCGCGACACGCATACCCCCTATGCTTTGCACACCTCCGCGAAGGATCAAACCCGATGCCCGCTCCATCCATGATGCATGAGGCCCCGTATATGGGGAGAGCTTTCACCCTCGTCACCGGCATGGTTGTGTTGGCGATAGCCCTGCTTGCCGGGCCCAAGCCAGCCGATGCCGCCGACCTTGCCGACATTTTCAAAGGCCACGATGCCATGAGCACAAAAACCGTTGACCACAGCGGGTGGGCAGACCTGTTGTCCACCTATGTATCAGCCTCCAGCGACGGGCTGACGCGTGTGGATTATGCAGCGTTGGGCGCCAACAAGGCAGATAGTCAAAAGCTCAGCGCATATATTGACCTGCTTCAGGACACGAAGGTGTCGGCGCTCAACCGCGACGAGCAATACGCTTTTTGGGTCAATCTGTATAACGCGGTGACAGTAGAGGTTATCCTGGATCACTACCCGGTCGCCTCGATCCGCGACATTGGCATTTCACCGGGTCTGTTTTCCACCGGTCCATGGGGCAAGAAGCTGGTGACCGTTGAGGGCGAAGACCTGTCGCTGGACAACATCGAGCACGATATTCTGCGCAAGGTGTGGGATGAACCGCGCGTGCATTACGCCGTCAACTGCGCATCCTATGGCTGCCCGAACCTGGCACTGAAGCCTTTCACCGGCAAAACACTGGAAGCGATGCTTGAGGCGGCGGCCGTTGGCTATGTCAATCATCCGCGCGGTGTTTCGTTTGATGGCGACCGGCTGACCATCTCGAAGATCTACGACTGGTACGGCAAGGACTTTGGCTCTTCAAACGCCCAACTGCTTGAGAGTATTGCGCAGCACGCCAAACCGGCGCTTGCCAAAAAGCTCAGGGCCCATACAGGCCGCATCCGCTATGCCTATGACTGGTCACTCAACGACACGGCAAACGCACCGGAAGGGTCAGACAGCTAGGCTCTTTTTCATATTCTCATCTGCGGGGGACAACGCGATGACTGACAACAACGAAACGGACAATAAGAAGACCCAAGGGACAAAGGGCTTCAGCCTTGGGCGCTCGCTGCCACTTATCATTCTGGCGTCCCTCATCGCGCTGGCGTTCTATTTTGATCTGCATACGTATCTTTCATTGCAGACGGTAGCAGAGAACCGTGAAGCACTTACGGGCTTTGTTGCGGCCAACATTCTGGTCGCCATTCTTGCCTTCATTGGCATCTATGTGGTGGTGGTTGCGCTGTCGCTGCCCGGTGGCGCTCTGATGACCATTACCAGCGGTTTTCTGTTCGGGCCGTGGCTGGGCGGGCTGGTGGCCGTTATCGGAGCCACCATCGGCGCGACGATCATTTTCCTCATTGCCAAAACATCTTTTGGTGAGCCGCTGGCCGCGCGGGCCGGGCCGTGGCTTGAAAAGCTGCGCGACGGATTTCGGAAAGATGCGCTGTCTTATCTGCTGTTCCTGCGACTGGTCCCCGCCTTTCCATTCTGGCTCGTGAACCTTGCGCCTGCCGTTCTGGGCGTGGGCCTTGGCACTTACGCAATCGGCACATTCGTGGGCATCATTCCCGGCACATTCGCCTTTGCCTTTGTGGGAGCGGGCCTTGACTCAATCATTGAAGCGCAGCAGGCGTCGTTTGATGCATGTGTTGCTGCACAAGGTACCGACGGCGGGTGCAGCTTTGCGCTTGATCCCGGTTCACTCCTGACACCTGAAATACTCCTCGCTTTTGCAGCGCTGGGTGTGGTCGCATTGATCCCCGTTGCCATCCGCCGCATCCGCGACCGCAAAAACGCCTCTTAAGGACACGTCACATGAAAAAGATCTCAACAGATATCTGCGTTATTGGAGCAGGTTCAGGCGGGCTGTCGGTGGCTGCAGGCGCGGTACAGATGGGTGCCAGGGTGGTGCTGATCGAGGCTGGTGAGATGGGCGGCGACTGCCTGAACTATGGCTGCGTGCCATCAAAAGCGTTGCTGGCGGCAGGCAAGCACGCGCATATGTTTGGCCACTCCGAGGCGTTTGGCATTGCGGCTGCTGTTCCGCAGGTGGATTTCAAGAAGGTGCATGACCACGTCAAGGACGTGATTGCCACCATCGCCCCGATCGACAGTCAGGAACGGTTTGAAGGTCTGGGTGTCACGGTCATTCGTGAGTTTGCAAAGTTCAAGGATGCCCGCACGGTTGTGGCGGGTGAGACGGAAATCACTGCCAGGCGGATTGTGGTGGCCACCGGGTCCAGCCCGATGGAGCCGCCGATCCCCGGCCTCGACAGCGTGCCGTTCTTTACCAACGAAACCATCTTCGACAATGAAGTTCTGCCGGAGCATCTGATTGTGATCGGTGGTGGGCCGATCGGCATGGAAATGAGCCAGGCGCACCGGCGGTTGGGTGCGAAAGTGACCACGCTGGAAGGCGGCACGGCGCTGGGCAAGGACGACCCGGAGCTTACGGCCATCGTCAAAAGGCGGCTGGTGGAAGAAGGCATTGATTTGCGTGAGAACGCCATGGTTCAGCGTATTGAAAAAGCTGATAGCGGCGTTCGGGTGGTCTTTGAAAAGGATGGCCGAGAGCAAAATGTCGAAGGGTCGCATCTGCTGCTGGCAGTTGGGCGTGCCGCCAACGTAAACGGGCTTGAACTTGAAAAGGCCGGCATTGAGTACAGCCGCCGTGGCATCACCGTGGATGAGCGTCTGCGCACCACCAACAAGAAAGTGTTTGCCATTGGCGATGTATCCGGCGGGCTGCAATTCACGCATGTGGCCGGCTATCACGCAGGCATTGTCATCCGCAATGCGTTGTTCAAGTTGCCTGCGAAGGCTGACCATTCGGCTGTGCCTTGGGTGACCTACACGGACCCGGAAATGGCGCATGTGGGGCTGACTGAAGCGCAGGCCCGTGACGCACATGGCGACAAGGCGCGCGTGCTGCACTGGGGCTTCGACGAGAATGACCGCGCACAAGCAGAGCGCCGCACCGAAGGCCTCATCAAGGTGATGACCAACCCCAAGGGTGTTGTGATCGGCGCGTCGATTGTGGGAGCCGGTGCGGGAGACCTGCTGGCACCATGGATTCTGGCTGTTGGTCAGAAGCAGAAGATAGGCACCATGGCGCAATTCATTGCGCCTTACCCGACCATGACGGAAGTGTCCAAGCGCGCGGCAGGCTCCTACTATACCGGCACGCTGTACAGCCCGCGCACCCGCTTTGTGGTTCGGCTGCTGATGCGGCTGTTTGGCTGAAACAACGCCTGCGTGGAGGTGGTGCATAAATGGCGGATGAGACGTCACACAATACGGGAGAAGACACTCTTCCCCTCCCTGTGACACGTCCATCAACGCGGTTGCGCCGGGCGCTACCCAACTGGCTGGCGCGACGCTTGTCAGCACAGCTTCTGGTGCTCACCGTTTTGTTTGTGATGATCGCGGAAGTGCTGATCTATGTCCCGTCGATTGCCAATTTTCGCGCCAACTGGCTGATGGACCGGGTGAATGCGGCGCAACTTGCCACGCTGGCTGTGGAGGCCGCCGCTGAACAGGGCGTGATGCCGGAGCTTGAAGCGGAGCTGTTGCAAAACGCCGAGGTAAAGGCTGTGGCGCTCAAGCGAGACAACCGCCGCGAACTGCTGCTGGCAAGCCCGATGCCCGGCATGGTGGCAGCGCGCTTTGACCTGCGCACCGCCGGGCCGCTAACGCTGATCATGGATGCATTCGACACATTGTTGTTTGGTGGCAACCGGACCATTGCGGTTGCTGCCGAGCCGCGGTTTGGCGGCGGCGAGTTCATTGAAATTGTTATTGATGAAGCTCCGCTGCGGCAGGCGCTGGTTGCTTTTTCCGGCAATATCCTGGCGCTGTCGATTTTCATCTCTGTTATTACGGCCGCGCTGGTTTTCCTGGCACTCAACCGTGTGCTTGTGCAGCCGATGATGCGCATGTCGGAGAACATGGTGCGGTTCCGTCAGTACCCGGAGGATGCCTCGCGCGTGATGGTGCCCTCCGGGCGGCGCGACGAGATTGGCACTGCCGAGCGCGAACTGGCCGAAATGCAGGGCGATATTCGCCAGGCATTGCGCCAAAAAACCCGGCTTGCCGCATTGGGCACGGCAGTGAGCAAGATCAACCACGACCTGCGCAACATTCTGGCAAGCGCTCAACTTATTTCAGATCGCCTGAGTGGTGTTGATGATCCGCAGGTGCAAAAGCTCGCGCCGCGTCTGTTTTCCTCAATTGACCGTGCCATTGCACTGGCGACCGACACCATGAAGTTCGGCAAGGCGGAAGAGGCACCGCCGCGCAAGCAGCATATATTGCTCAAAGCGCTGGCAGATGAAGTGGCGGAAGCCGTGCTTCCCGCCGAACAGACGCGCATCAGGACGGATATTGACATTGATCCATCTGAAACCATTTTCGCTGACCCGGATCAGATGTTCCGTGTACTGCTTAATCTGGCACGCAACGCGGTGCAGGCGATGGACGATACGGACGGGGATGGCGGCACGCTTACCATTGCCTGCGAGATGGTTGATGGCGGCGGGCGGCTGATGATCGCAGATACCGGCCCCGGCCTGTCAGAGACCGCACGCGATCATTTGTTCGAGCCATTTACTGGCAGCGCACGCAAGGGTGGCACTGGTCTTGGCATGGCTGTGGCCGCTGATCTGGTGCGTGCCCACGGCGGCACCATCAAGCTGCACGAAACACGCCCCGGCCGCACGGTTTTCCACATTTATCTGCCGCCAGAAGGTGGCGGACCTGATGGCAGTCATGCAGCCGTGCGCGGTGGTTTCGCCGGGGCGCTGGATGTTAAATCCGGCGCATGAGTTGGGATCCACAAATCTATCTGGCCTTTGACGACCACCGAACACGGCCGGCCATCGAGCTTCTGGCCCGTGTGCGCCATGCAGCACCGCGCACGATTGTTGACCTTGGCTGCGGACCGGGCAATTCGACAGCTTTACTGGCGGACCGCTGGCCGGATGCCACCCTGACAGGCCTGGACAGCTCGCCTGAGATGCTTGAGAGGGCTCAAACATCCGGCGTTTCGGCAGACTGGCTTGAAGCGGATATCAATACATGGAAAGCCGCCTGTCCGCCGGACGTGATTTTTTCCAACGCCGCGCTGCAATGGCTTGACCGCCATGATGTGCTTTTCGCGCGGATGGTGGCGCAGCTTGCTCCCGGTGGCGTATTGGCGGTGCAGATGCCGCGTAATTTCGATGCACCCAGCCATACGCTGCTGCGCGATACGGTTACCGAGTGGTGCGCGGCGACGGGCGATCCGTCGCTTGCAGCGCTTGTGCGTCACGATCCCGTCGCAGCGCCGCAGGTGTATCACCGGATGCTGGCGCCCCTTGTCGCGCGCACCGACATTTGGGAAACCACCTACACACAGGTTCTGAGCGGCGACGATGCGGTGCTGGCATGGACCAGCGCAACTGCGCTCATGCCGTTTACATCAGCCCTGCACGGCACCGCACGCGATGATTTTGTGGGCCTGTACCGGGACAAACTTGCAGATGCCTATCCGCGCGAGCCTGATGGGACCACGCTGTTTGCGTTCAAACGCATTTTCATTGTGGCTGCGCTTTAAAGCCCGGCCGCCGGCCTATGGTGCATTGCAACCAAGCGCGTGGTCTGCGACCCTTGGCTTTCTTGATTTTCCGGCCCCTTTCTAAATGGTTGCAAGCGTCTCCATGTCCACACTTGATCTCGGCGTTATCGGCAACAGCAGCTATGGCGCACTCATAGACCCGCGCGGACGTGTGGTCTGGTCTTGCCTGCCGCGCTTTGACGGTGACCCGGTGTTCTGCGACCTTCTGAATGGCGGCGACAATGCCGTTGAAGAAGGCGAGATCGGCTTCTGGGATGTGTTGCTTGCGGGCTTTACACGCTCGGAACAGCACTACGAACGCAACACCGCCATTCTCAAGACCCGGCTGTTTGACGACGACGGCAATGCGGTTGAGATAACTGACTTTGCCCCGCGCTACATGAATCTGGGGCGCATGTTCCGGCCCGTCGCCATCATGCGCCGTCTGCGCCCCATCGCGGGCACGCCACGCATTACCATCCGCCTGCGGCCTCGCTTTAACTGGGGGGCACGCCAGCCGGATGTGAGTTATGGGTCCAACCATATCCGCTATTTCCACACCGCCCAGACGTTGCGCCTCAACACCAACGCCCCGCTGCCCTACGTGATGGATGAAGTTCCGTTTCTGCTGGAAGAACCGGTGGACATGATGCTGGGGCCTGACGAGCCGCTGGCCGGTAGCCTGCGCGAGACTGCCAATATCTTTGAGGAACGCACAGCAGACTACTGGCGCACCTGGGTGCGGCGGCTGGCGCTGCCACTTGAGTGGCAGGAGGCGGTTATCCGCGCGGCGATTACGCTCAAGATGTGCACCTATGAAGAGACCGGGGCAATTATTGCTGCAATGACCACATCTGTGCCGGAAGCAGCCGGCACCCAGCGCAACTGGGATTATCGCTATTGCTGGTTGCGCGACGCGTTTTTTGTGGTTCGCGCGCTCAACTCACTCTCCGAAGTGGAGACGATGGAGAATTATCTGCGTTACCTGCACAACATTGTAGGCGAGGCGAACGCGCATTTGCAGCCGGTGTGGGGCATCAGCCGCGAAGCGCACCTTGTGGAGCGTGAAATCACATCGTTGTCGGGCTATCGCGGCATGGGGCCGGTGCGCGTAGGCAATCAGGCCTACGAACATTTTCAACACGACGTATATGGCAATGTTGTGCTGGCGGCGGCGCAGTCGTTTCTGGATGAGCGGCTGTTCAAACCGGGCACGGCTGAAAACTTCCAGCGGCTTGAGCATATGGGCGAGCTGGCTTTCAAAAATCACGACGAGCCTGACGCGGGCATGTGGGAACTTCGCACCCGCGCACGGGTTCATACATCGTCCAGCCTCATGTGCTGGGCGGCGTGTGACCGGCTGGCAAAAATTGCGCGTCACATGGGCTTCACAGATCGCGCCGCATACTGGCAGGAGCGGGCGGACACGATCCACCACACCATTACAACAAAGGCATGGAACCCTGAGATGAATGGCGGCAAAGGTGCGTTTGCTGAAAGCTTTGGTGGAAAAGGCGTGGAAGCCGGCCTGCTGCTGATGGCGGAAGTGGGCTTTCTCAAGCCGGACGATGACCGGTTTTTGAAGACGCTGGATTCCATCGAGAAAACGCTGCGGCGCGGCAAGCACATGTACCGTTATGCGGAAGCCGACGACTTTGGCGAACCGGAGACAGCCTTCAACATCTGCACCTTCTGGTACATTGATGCGTTGGCGCGCGTGGGGCGCACGGACGAAGCACGGGAGATTTTTGAAGAGATGCTGAGCGCGCGCAATGCGCTTGGTCTGCTGTCCGAAGATACCGAGGTGAAAACCGGCGAGCTGTGGGGCAATTACCCGCAAACCTATTCGCTGGTGGGCATCATCAACGCTGCCATGCGCCTGTCACGCAACTGGGAGGAAGCGGTATGAGCCGGCTTGTTGTTGTGTCCAATCGTGTGGGGCCAATCGACGACGCAAAGCGGGCTGGCGGCCTAGCCATTGCGCTGGTTGAAGCGCTCAAGACATCCGGCGGGGTTTGGTTTGGCTGGACTGGCGAGGTGACGCCTGAACCGGACACACGACTGAAACTTGAATCAGCAGGACCATTGACGCTCGCAACCGTTGATCTGTCTGCGGATGATTATGAAGACTACTACAACGGGTTTGCAAACAGTTCACTGTGGCCGCTGTTTCACTTCCGTACCGGCCTTGTGCAATATGACCGGCAGAACTTTGAAGGCTATGAGCGCGTCAATGCGAGCTTTGCAAAAACACTGATGCCGCTGTTGCAGCAGGATGATCTGATCTGGGTGCATGACTATCATTTTTTGCTGTTCGCCGAAGAACTCCGCAAGCTGGGCTGCACACGCCCGATCGGGCATTTTTTGCACATCCCGTTTCCGCCGCGCGAATTGCTGACGACGCTTCCCCACCACGAGCAACTGGTGAAGGCGCTGTTTGCTTTCGACATACTGGGCTTCCAGACCGAACATGACCGCGACCGGTTTTTTGATTATGTACGCATGGAAGTGGGCGGCAGCGTGCTGGGCGACAAGGCGCGGTGCTTTGGCCGCACGGTGACGGCGCGGCACTTCCCCATCGGCATTGATGCTGCAACCTTCAAGGAGTTTGCAACATCAGACGAAGGCCAGAAACAGTTCACCTCGATGCGCGACATGCTGCGCGGTCGCAAGCAGATCATCGGGGTGGACCGGCTGGACTATACCAAGGGCCTGCCGGAACGCTTCAATGCGTTTGAACGGTTGCTTGAGGACTATCCTGAAAAACGCGGTGAGGTCAGTCTGTTGCAGGTGGCACCGCCATCACGCTCGGAGGTGACTGAGTATCAGGACCTGCGCGCCGATCTTGAAGGTATGGCCGGGCATGTAAACGGGCGCTTTGCCGAGTTCAACTGGACGCCGATCCGCTACCTCAACCGCTCATTTGCGCGCCAGGCGCTGGCGGGGCTGTATCGCGCCAGCCATGTGGGGCTGGTGACACCGCTGCGCGACGGCATGAACCTTGTTGCCAAGGAATATGTGGCCGCACAGGATGCGGATGACCCCGGCGTGCTGGTTCTGTCGCGCTTTGCGGGCGCCGCCAAGCAGCTGACTGACGCGGTAATCGTCAACCCTTATGATGTGCAGGGCATGGCTGATGCCCTGGCGCAGGCACTGGACATGCCACTTGACGAGCGTCGGCAACGGCATCAGGCGCTGTTGAAGAATATTTCCGAAGAAGACATCGACCACTGGCGCACCACATTCATTGCTGCGCTGGGCAGCGTCGAAAATGCGGGCATTACCGGCGGCAGCATTCATGCGGACCGCCCGGACCGTAACGGCAATGTTGCCTGAATGACGCGGCGCGATGACCTGCCTGCGCTGGTGGCTGATATTGGCGGCACCCATGCGCGCTTTTCGCTCGTGCAGCCTCGCGCTGTGCGCGCGGATGAGCCGGTGGTTTTGATGACGGCGCTCTACCCCACCCTGCAGGACGCATTGAAAGCGTTTTTGGATCAAAAGGGCGTAACCGAACTTGGCGGCGCGGCACTGTGCGCGGCGGGGCCGGTTGAGGGCGAGGCAGGTATGGCGTCCATCGCCATGACCAACTGCCCATGGGTTGTGGATACCGCGACGATTACGGATGCAACAGGTGTTGCAGAACCCATGCTGGTCAATGACTTTACCGCCGTTGCCCTGTCGTTGCCGCATCTGACCAGTGATGACTACACGCAGATTGGCGGCGGCACGGCAGCACGCGGCGCGCCGATGGCGGTACTTGGACCTGGAACAGGCCTTGGCGTATCCGCATTAATACCCACCGGCACGGGCCGGTATGTGCCGCTGTCGGGGGAAGGCGGGCATGTGTCGCTGGCTCCGGGCAACGAGCGCGAAATCTCGGTTTTGTTTCAGTTGATGCAGACCCACGGCCATGTGTCGGCGGAGCGTATTTTGTGCGGGCCGGGGCTTGAGGAGCTTTATGGAGCCCTTGGCGCGCTCACCGGGTCGGCCGAAATCGGCAGGCCAACGGCGGCCGACATCGCACGCATGGCCGGGGATGGGACATCGCCCCTGGCACGGGAGACCATTGAGGTTTTCACCGGGCAGCTTGGCGCGGTCGCGGGTGACCTGGCGCTGACGCTTGGTGCGCGCGGGGGCGTCTTTCTCGCAGGCGGTATTCTGCCGCGCTGGGGATCCTTGCTTGATGAACGGTTGCTGCGGCACAGGTTTGAAGCAAAGGGACGGTTCAAGAGCTACCTTGCGGACATCCCGATCCTTTTGATTACGGCCAAGGATGTGGCGCTGACCGGGCTTGCGTCACTGGTGCGCGCCTAGTCGAGAACGACGCCTTCACGGCGCGGGTCAGCTCCGCCTTCCAGCTTACCGCCCACAATGCGAATGCCGTGCAGGCCGCTGGTGATTTCCTTGACCTCTACCGTATGGCCGCGCGCACGCAAGCCCGCCGCCAGCGTTGCAAGCGGTGTATTTTCTTCCAGCTCCAGCACAGTGTTGCGGTGAACGTGACGGGGCATATTGATTGCCTCCTGCATCGTCATGTTCCAATCGAGAATGCCGATCAGCGTTTGTGCGACGAAGGCAATGATGCGACTGCCGCCCGGCGACCCCACCAGCGCGTATAGCTCTCCGTTTTCATCAAGCACAACCATGGGTGACATTGAGGAGCGCGGGCGCTTGCCGGGTTCGGGCCTGTTGGCGATCAGCCTGCCGTCTTTCTCAGGCACAAACGAAAAATCCGTAAGCTGATTATTCAGCAAGAACCCGCCAACCATCAGGTGGCTGCCAAAAGGCGCCTCGATGGACGTAGTCATCGATACGGCATGGCCCCAGCGGTCGCGGATTGAAAAATGCGATGTTGAGTGCGCCGGCTTTGGTGCCGTCGGGGCCAAAGATGCATCCGCGCCTGCAGGACGGCCTGCTTTCAGTGGCTCGGCGCTGGTCGTTTCATCGGGATGAATTAACCGGCTGCGCAGGCGCAGATACGCACGGTCGATCATGCCTTCCAGCGGCACGTCCACAAAGTCAGGGTCGGCCAGGAACAGATCACGGTCCGCATACGCCAGCCTGCTGGCTTCGGAAATCAGATGGATGGCCCCCGCCGACTGGTGCGGCGCACCGGCCATATAGAAGCTTTCAAGCAGGCCCAGTATCTGCAGCACCGTTGTGCCGCCTGATGTGGGCGGCGGCGCGCCACAGACGGTGTAGATGCGGTAGGGCGCGCAGACGGGCTCGCGCTTTGTCGGTGTGTACGACGCCATGTCGTCGGCCGTCATGATGCCGGGGCTGACCGGCGCGTTGTTGACGGCGTCCAAGATCTGGTCGGCAATGGGGCCTTCATAAAATGCGCGCGGGCCTTGCTCCGCCAGAATGCGCAGCGTCTGCGCATAGTCGGGGTTGCGCAGCACGGTTCCGACCTGCAGCGGGACGGGCGCGCCATCTGCTGTTTCGGGCGGTGTAAAAAAATAGCTGCTGGTGCCCGGCATACGGGGCAGCGCGGGAGACCAGTTGATGAGTTTATTGAGGCGGGGTGTGACTTCAAAGCCGCCTTCTGCCAGCCGGATTGCCGGGGCGAACAGATCTGGCCAGGCAAGCCGCCCATGTTCGGCGTGGGCTTCCGCCAGCATTGCCACAACACCCGGCACACCAACGGCGTGGCCACCGACCACGGCTTCTATGAAGCCCATGGGGGTGCCGTCGGCTTTGAGAAAATGGCTCGGCGTTACACTGGCCGGCGCGGTTTCCCGCCCGTCCCATGTTTCAACTTTCTTGGTGTCGTCATTCCAATAGACTAAAAACGCGCCGCCGCCGATGCCGCTTGATTGCGGCTCCACCAGCGTCAGCACAAGCTGCACGGCTATGGCTGCATCAACCGCAGAGCCGCCCGCCTCAAGCATTTCAAGACCCGCAGCACTGGCCAACGGGTGTGCTGCGCTGACCATGTGAACCGGGCGCGGCGTCAAAGCCGCAGTCAGCAAGACACCGATTGCGGCAAAGCCCAGCAATGAACCAAGCAAGGTAAGGAAAAGTTTCAGGCGGGCCATTTTCTGCTTTCGGGTGTGTGCGCGCAAGGCAGGGAACAGGCGGGGTCGCACAATAGCGGGGCGACCGACGACTATGCCAGCATCAATATGCACAGATCCGGGATTTCGCGGGCGCGCTTTGCTCAGCACTACACTTTGCGCGCATACTGACCGCGTATTATCGCGGGCCTTAACCGCATATTTCCCGTCAGCGAGACCTCATGAGCACGCAGATATTTTCTCCCGGTCCATTGAACCTGATTACAGATGTCGAAGGCATTCATGTCGGGCAGGCGGAAGACACCGGCGCGCGATCCGGTGTCACGGTGGTGGTACCCACGGGTCGGGCGATCGCGGCTGTTGATGTGCGTGGCGGCGGGCCGGGCACGCGCGAAACGGACCTGCTGTCGGCTGAGTGTCTGGTGGACGCGGTGGACGCGGTGGTCTTGTCCGGCGGGTCCGTCTATGGGCTTGAGGCGGCGTCAGGGGTTGCGGCATGGCTTGGCGCGCGCGGGCGCGGCTTTACCTTCAACTCGACGCATCTGGTCGCGCCGATTGTACCCCAGGCTATTCTGTTTGATCTGACAAATGGCGGCGACAAGGACTGGGGTGAGACACCGCCCTATCGCACGCTGGGCATACAGGCCTTGCAGAATGCGGGCACGGCCTTTGCGCTTGGCAACGCCGGTGCGGGGCTTGGGGCGCGGGCGGGCGCACTGAAAGGCGGCATCGGCAGTGCTTCTGTTGCTGCACCGGCGGGATTTACTGTGGGTGCGCTCGCGGCCAGCAACCCATTTGGCTCAACGGTGATGCCGGGCAGTGCGCGGTTCTGGGCAGCGCCTTTTGAAAAAGCAAACGAACTTGGCGGGCAGAGCCGGCATGGCACACCGGATCCGCTCCCCGATGATCCTTATACGGACAGCAAGCTGGGCGCGTCGCCCGGCATGAACACGACCATCGGCGTTGTGGCGACGGATGCAGCGCTGACGCCCGCTGAAACGCGGCGCATTGCGATGATGGCGCAGGATGGCTATGCCCGCGCCGTACGGCCCGTTCATACGCCTTTTGATGGTGACATTGTGTTCGCGCTTTCCACCGGCACCCGCGCCCTGCCCGATGAACCGGGACGTCCGGCCATGGTTGCCATGCTGGGGGCGCTTGCAGCCGACACACTGGCGCGCGCTGTGGCGCGCGGTGTGTATGAAGCGCGCACGCTGGGCGAGGCGCAGGCTTACCGGGATGTATTCGGGGTTTAACCGCCCGCACCAAAAACGACCGGTGCAAGGAATGTCGCCAGCAGCGCGATCAGTACGATGCCGATGATGTTAAGGGCAAACCCTGCGCGCATCATTTGCGGCACCGTGACGTAGCCTGAGGCAAACACAATGGCGTTTGGCGGTGTGGCCACCGGCAACATGAAAGCACAGGACGCAGCCAGCACCGCCGCTACCGCCAACACCATGGGGGCATGGCCGGTTGCTTCCGCAATGGCGGCAATGACCGGAAGCAGGGCTGCGACAGTTGCCGTATTGCTGGTGAGTTCGGTGAGGAAAATCACCATTGCGGCTATGGCGAGGACGAAGACGATCAAAGGCAACCATGCAAGGCCGCTCAGCCCGTTACCCAGGGCGGCCGCAAGGCCTGTGTGCGAAAATGCGCCAGCCAGCGCCAGTCCACCGCCAAACAAAATCAACACGTCCCACGAAATCCGCCGGGCGTGCTCCCAGTCGAGCAGGCGTGTGCCGTCTTCCAATGGCGCACTGTCACGGTGAACCTTGCCTGCGGGGATCAGGAACAGGGCCAGCGCACCAGCCACTGCAATACCGCTGTCTGACAGGCCCCCGAGCAAAGGCAGATCATCAAGCAGCGGACGCACAAGCCATAGACCGGCCATGCACGCAAAAACCACTGCCACCCGCTTTTCAGCTGACGACATTTTTCCCATGGCGGCGAGTTGGTCCTGCACCACCTGATGGCCTTGGGCGGCTTCGTCGGCGGTGTGGGCAAGGTCGAACCGATAAACGACTTTGGTCAGCAGCAACCAGATCAGCGGCAGCATGATGATGACCAGCGGCATGGCCACAATCATCCAGCCGACGAACGAAATCTCGATGCCATATTGCTGCGCGAAGAAAGCAGCAAACAGGGCATTTGGCGGCGTGCCAACCAGTGTCGCCAGCCCGCCAACGCTGGCGGAGTAGGCAATGGCCAGCATGGTGGCGAGGCCGAACCGCTGTGTGTCGGTATGCGAGGCGTGCGGGCTGTTGAGAATGATTACCGACACCACTGACGCTGCAATCGGCAGCATCATGATGGTGGTTGCGGTGTTGGAGACCCACATGCTCAAAAACGCCGTGGCAGCCATGAAGCCTGCAATCAGCCTGCTTGGCTCGGCCCCCGCGCGCACGGCGATGGCAAGCGCGATACGACGATGCAGATCCCACCGCTGCATGGCCTGCGCGACCAGAAACCCGCCCATGAACAAGAAGATCAGCGGATGGGCGTAGGACGCGGCCGTAGGGCGAAAATCATGTACGCCCAGCAATGGAAACGCGACCAGCGGCACCAGCGCCGTTGCCGCCAGCGGCAGGGCTTCGGTTGCCCACCACACCGCCATCAGCGCCGCGACCGCAAGCGTCAGCCATGCGGGCTCACTTATGTTTTCAGGGGGGCCTACGACAACAATGACTGCAAAAGCTGCAATGCCGCCCCACAAACCGGCACGCCGGTGATGGGGCTGCGGACGCCCCTCGGCGGCGGCGTCCTGCATGGCCTCATGGTCGAGAGTATTGGACGGCGTATCCGGTCGGTCAGACATGCCCCACCTGCTACATTCACGTTTTAGCGAACGTAGATGCGCACTTCATTGGCTGCAATATCGCCACGGGTGGTGGCGGACAGACGGATGCGATCTGCAGGCAGGCCCATCTCGTTCATGGTGCGCACCACTGTTTCAGCGTTGCGGCGCGACTGGCTCTGCGCAATCTGCACGCGGTCCGGACTGCCCGCTGACGGGCTGATTGCGACAACGTCGAACTGGGCCGCCGGGCGCACTTCAAGGGCGCGGCTCAATGCTGTGTACAGCGCCTGCTGATACTGCACGTCGGGACGGTCAAACGAGATAGTGACCAGTGCCGGCGTTCCTGCGGCAGCGGGAGCCGACATTGCCCCCGCTGTGGCCGCGGCCGGTGCGATATTGGAAACGGTCAGCCCGGAGCCGAAAAGTTCGCCCGCCTTGATGGCGTTGGCCAGCGTGGTGAGGCTGGCGCGCTCATTCGCCACGTATGTTGTCTGGCGCGCGATGTCGTCCCGCAGCTCAGTGAGCAGGCGCTCGATCAGCACTGTTGTCTGGCGGGTTTCATCCTGAAGGATGCGCAACTGGCGGTGGTCTTCCTCGATGGCACCGGACAGGGAGAACGTGGCCTGGGTTGCTTCCAGCAGATAGTTGGCCGTGGACGCGTTGGTGGCAATTTCGGTTGAAAGGCCGGACATCGCGTTGATGTCGGACGAGATGGCGTCAAGCTGGGCCTGCGCCTGGTTCCACTGGGCCACAAGCTCCGGGTTGCCCGGCGTGGTGCCGCGCTGCAGGCGCGAGGTAATGGCACCGCGGGTTGTGTGGTAATCGCGGGAATTGGCGGTGGCCTGCGCACGGCGCGTGTTCACGCGGCCGGTCTGCGTCACCATCGTGTCCTGCAGGGTGCGCAGTTCGCTGCGCAGCGTTTCAACGCGCGCGCCCACAGTTGTGCCGGTATTGCGGCCATCGGTGACGCTCAGGGTCTCAAAGCTGCGGGCTGAAACACCTACGTCCGTTGCAACGGCGGTGGTGCCTGCAGCGTTGGAGGCGGATGTGGTGCCGGAGCCAGACCCGCTGAACAGATCCGAACCACCCAGCGCCGCACAGCCGCTCAGCAGGAGCGCAGCACCGGTCAACATGACCGCCGACGAGAGTTTGAAAGAATGGGCGCGGGGTGTCTTTGAGAAATGGGGGGTGGTCATCACGCGCTCTTATTACCCTTTGTTGTATGCAGGGAGGGTCCACCCCCCTGAAACTGGCGCCCAGACACAAAGTTGCCTGGCGACCGGTTGATAACTGATACCGACATTGGCTCCACCCTGCTCCTATAGTGCAGCGCGAAACCGAAGTCACTCTAACCAATGCAGAATCCGCTCACAAGCCGGGGTTTTATGGTGAATTTGGGCTCCTGACACTGCTTTTGGACGCGATCAGCCCCCGATCGCCCCAATAATGCAATCGGCAGCCATGAATTTGCCCAAGACGCGCCTTGCCACTTGCGCATCCCGCCAACCTGCATTAGAGCTACGCGCCTTCGCGGTCGAGGCCTTCCTGCGCCCCGCAAAGTGGCGGCACGCTGTCACTTGTTGCACCAAGCAACCCATCCATGTCCGCGAAACCTGCGCCGGTAGCTCAGCTGGATAGAGCACCAGACTACGAATCTGGGGGTCGGGAGTTCGAATCTTCCCCGGCGCGCCATTCCTTTCAGGAATAGTCGCCTCTCTTTAAAAGGTGAGTCGAACGCAGTTCGAACGGGCGCGCCACTTTTCCGCAATACGCTACGGCAGTGGTATGCGCGCTGGGGATCACAGCACCCTACCGCGAAGGCGGCTATTCAAACTGCATGGTTCTATAGGTCAGCGACACGCGTCGTTTGCGAGGTTTGCGCGTTCCGGAAACTGGGTCTGACTTGCGGGCAGGAATGCCGTGTAACCATTCAAAGCGGGCGGTTCCTGCAAGAACCAGCAGGCTTCGAGGCTCGAGCAACCAGCTGACTTTTGCGCTGTTGCCCTTCTTGGTGAAAACGATCTCGCATTGAGACCCCAATGAAAGCGACGCGATGACCGGTCCAAAACACGGCACGCAATCAATGTGCGGCGTTATTCCCTGCCCGGGCTGATAGTCATTCACGATGATCTGGCTTGGCTCTTCGTCAAACAGGCCAGTACTGCACAGCGTATTACACTCTGCCCGCAGTTCTGCTGGTAGTGGGCCGATATAAGCATCGGTCGAAACATGCCTGGCACGATAATCATATGCCCACCCATAATGCTGGACCCGGCGCCGCAGATCATCTCGCCAGCGCTGATCATCAATCCAGCACAACAATTCCGACTCGCGCCTTGAAGACACGAAATCGGGGATCATCACAGCACCGGGCGGCAACTCAGAAGGGACATTCGTCAAAACGTTGTTCATGAGACGTCTCGCTGCTTTGGTCTGAAAACCCAGGTGCTGAACGAGTCGTATTGCACCAGTGCACTGTCAGGGCCGTCTGTATTTACATGGACGTAACCTGCAAAATCCTTCGGACGGAATGGGTAGACCTCCGCGTCGCCAAAGCCCGCAGCGCCCGCAGCATCGGGCATGCTGAACGCTCCAAGATAGTAGGGGCTGTCCACAATAGAAGTCACCACCATCCCGCCAGGCAAAAGGTGGCTCTTGGCGCACCTCAGGAACCGGCGCATCATCACATGGTTTGGGTTTCTGCCGTGGATTGGATCCCTGCTGTGGACGTTGGGAAACTGAAAATGATGTGCCGGAACTGCACCAGACCAATGGACTTGGTCAATTTGGTCGCGTCAACATTGTGTTCTACGCACGAGCCGAGTGATCTCAGTTGATAAACGTTAAATTTGGTTAGGTTCGATAAGTCAGTGGCCGGCTCGAAGGTTGTCGCGAAAAGGTTGCGTGCATGATGTGAACTCACTTTCGCCAGACTTAGAGCAAAACTGAGATTTCCTTCAACAACTAACAGAGTGGTTCCCGCAGTCACTTGCCGTAAGAAATCAAATGAAGCCTTCTTCGCCTCGAGAAGACATCGATATCTTCGATAGGCGTCATCGAGTCTCATCTTACGGACGAGAGTCTTCGGGCTGGATTTTTTCAGTCGAAGCAGTGTGCTGTGCGGGGTCGGTGGCCCCAGATACCAGCAGGATTGAGCGTCATGCATTTGAATGTCCTTGAGGTTTGCAAAATGCAATTTTCTCATGAACTTCAGAACCGGGGATAAGGACGGCCGCATCGGCTGTGAGGCAAAGCATCCGCCGGTTTTGAGCTACCTAGCTGCTCATTCCAGTCAGCCAAGGCGTTGAAAAGCTCATTCGCACTTTTTCGCTTGTGCGCGCCACTTTAACTCTTCACTCGCCGAGAATGCCTGCGCCTGACCGTTATGGATAGGTGCCTGAGGGCATGTTCCAGCTGTACCGTGCACCATTTGCAGGCTGCTAGAGGCCAAAAATGCGTTGGGCGTTTTGTCCCAGAAAGGCTGAGCGGGCCTCAGGCGGCAGGGAGAGGGTGTCGAGGTCTTTGAGGGCCTGTGCCGGGGTCAGCATGGGGTAGTTGGTGCCAAACAGAATCTTGCGGGCTCCATTGGCTCGCATGAAGTCCAACAGTTGGGGCGGGTAGCGCCTGGCGGTGTAGGCAGAGGTATCGATGAAGACATTCTCGTGTTTGGTTGCAACGGCAATCGCTTCGTCCGTCCACGGATAACCTATGTGGCCGGCGACGATGACGAGTTCGGGGAAATCAAGCGCCACCTGATCCAAATAGATGGGCCTGCCGACTTCCGAGGGCATCAATGGCCCGGTGTGGCCAATCTGGGTGCAAAAGGGTACGCCCTCTTCAACGCAGGCGGCATAGACCGGATAGAACCGCCGGTCCGTCGGCGGCACTTCCCACAGCCAGGGCAGCACGCGGATGGCCTTGAAGCCAAGTTCGCGGACGCAGTGGCGTACTTCGCGGACTGCCTGCATAGGCCGGGAGATATCAACCGAACCGACGCCCATAAGCCGCTTTGGCGCTTCGGCGACAAATCCTGCCACTTCGTCGTTGGAGATCATGACGTTGCGCGGCGCGATCCAGGCACTTGTGAGCATCATGTCCACATTCGCCTGATCCATTAGTGCGAGCGTGGCGGAGACGGGCAATTGCTCAGTTGGCGGCCCGGTACGGGTCCAGCGGCGCAGGCTGTCAAACACCGGATCCTGACTGTGGCGCAGGGTGGGGTGCTGACCCCATGCATCGATGATCATGTATTGCGCTCACTCATCTGAGGGTTTGTCCGTGCAGTGCGGGCCCCGGATCGGCATTGCCACCTACACTAGCGCGCAGAAAGCGGATTCTCAAAAAGGCGTAACTCATTGCTGTCCGGCCCTTACTGGTATCGCGACGCTTTCTGCTATAGTGCCACATCTCTTGAGAATCCGGATTTTGCAGACATGTCTCCCAACACAATCGGGCCTGCCTCGCGCACGTATTATTCGCAGCGGCTGCGGCTGCATTATGTGGATTGGGGCAACCCGGATGCGCCACCGCTGTTGTTGGTGCATGGCGGGCGGGATCATTGCCGCAACTGGGATTGGGTTGCTGAGTCTCTGCGCGATGAGTATCACATCATTGCGCCGGACCTGCGCGGGCATGGTGATAGCCAGTGGATGGTGGGGGGCACCTACCTTGTGAATGACTATGTGTATGACATTGCGCAACTCATCCATCAGTTGAAGCTCGCGCCGCTCAAGATTCTGGCGCACTCGTTTGGCGGCGCCATTTCGCTGCGATATGCGGGCATCTATCCTGAAACCGTTGAAAAGCTGATTGCCATCGAAGGGCTTGGACCGCCGCCCAAGATGATTGCGGAGCGCACGGGCAAACCGGCCCATGAGCGCCTGTCGGGCTGGATTGACCAGATGCGCGGGCTGTCCGGCCGCACGCCGCGCAAATACCCGGAGCTTGAAGACGCTGTGAAGCGGATGCAGACGGAAAACCCGCATCTGAGCCCAGATCGCTCCCGCCACCTCACTGTGCACGGCATGATCCAGAATGAAGACGGCACGTGGTCGTGGAAGTTTGACAACTATGTGCGGGCGTTCCCGCCGGACCGGTGGGACTCGGACGAAAGCAACGAACTTTGGGGCCGCATTGACGCGCCGGTAATGCTTGTGCGCGGCACTGACAGCTGGGCATCTGACCCGGTGGAGGACGGCCGCATCAAGGCGTTTCGGAATGCGAAGGCTGTGAATGTGGAAGGGGCCGGGCACTGGGTTCATCACGACCGGCTGGACGAGTTTTTGACGCTGGCGCGTACCTTTCTCGACGACTAGTATTCCGTACACGCATTACCTTGAAACAGGCAAACCTCATGACCGAACAGCTTTTTATCGGGCGCGGCACGATTGACCAGCATTTGTCGCTTAAACTTGCCAACAGGCATGGGTTGATTGCCGGGGCGACCGGCACCGGCAAGACAGTGTCGTTGCAGATACTGGCGGAGGGCTTTTCAGAAGCGGGCGTGCCAGTGTTCATGGCAGATGTGAAGGGCGATCTGTCGGGGCTGTGTCAGGCGGGCGTGGCCAAAGACTTTTTGTCGAAGCGCGCGGCCACGATCGGGCTGGATGATTATTCGTTCACTCAGTATCCGGTTGTGTTCTGGGATGTGTTTGGTGAACAGGGCCACCCGGTACGCACCACCATTTCGGAAATGGGGCCTATTTTGCTGTCGCGGCAACTAGGGCTCAACGACACGCAGGAAGGTGTGCTGACGATCGCCTTCAAAATCGCCGACGAAGAAGGCCTGCTGCTGCTTGACCTCAAAGACCTGCGCGAGATGCTGGTATTTCTGGCCGACAATGCCAAAGACATTTCAGCGCGCTACGGCAATGTGACGGGGGCCTCTATTGGCGCCATTCAGCGGCGGCTGCTGACGCTGGAAACGCAAGGCGGCGACAAGTTTTTTGGCGAGCCCGCACTCAAGCTGCAGGATTTGATGCGCACCACCTATGACGGGCGCGGCCAGGTCAACATACTGGCGTCTGACAAGCTCATTCAGGCGCCGCAGCTCTATGCGACGTTTTTGCTGTGGCTGATGTCGGAACTGTTTGAGGAACTGCCAGAGGTAGGCGACCCGGACAAGCCAAAGCTGGTGTTCTTTTTTGACGAAGCGCATCTGCTGTTTGATGACGCGCCCAAACACCTGCTGGACCGGATTGCCCAGGTGGTGAAGCTGATCCGCTCCAAGGGCGTTGGCATCTATTTTGTGACGCAGAATCCGCTTGATATTCCCGACGAGGTTTTGGGCCAGCTTGGTAACCGCATTCAACATGCGTTGCGCGCCTTTACGCCGCGCGACCAGAAGGCCGTGCGGGTGGCAGCAGATACTTTTCGGGCAAACCCTAATCTCGATACCGCGACTGTCATCACGGAGTTGGGCGTAGGCGAGGCGCTGACGTCAACACTTGGTGAAAAGGGTGTGCCCGGAATTGTCGAACGTACACTTATTCGGCCCCCTCGTTCGCGGCTCGGCCCGGCAACGCCGGACGAGCGCAAGGCGGCGATGGGAGGCAGCCCGGTCGGCGGGCTGTATGACGCGGCGGTTGACCGTGAATCTGCTTACGAGATTTTGAGCAAGCGCCGTGACGAACTTGAAGCGGCCAAAGCCAGGCAAGAACAGGCCGCAACAGCCGAGAAAGAACGCATCGCCCGCGAGAAGGCTGAAGCCAGGGCGCGTCCGCGTGCCTCCAATCGCCAGAGCACCACTGAAGCCTTCGTGAAATCAATGGTTCGGCAGGTGGGCCGGGTGCTGGGGCGCGAACTTATTCGCGGTGTTTTGGGGTCACTCAAGCGCTGAAATCGAGGGCTTTCTCAGGAACATGAAAGCCGCCTGATCGGGCGCCGGTGACGCCTGAAAAGTCTGCCACAATCAAACCGGGATCAGCCTGTTATGCTGGTCCCGGTTTCTTTTTGTTTGTGTTCAGGCGGTATGCTGCGGCATTCCCTGAACATGACTATCGGCGGACACACGGTTGGCGCGCAGACGGACACGCAGCTCAGACGACATCAGACATCGCGGGCGCGGCTTCATCGGCCGGGTGATGCATGGTGACCTGTCGATCTTGGAGTGGGTCGTGGCAGCGCTCCTGGTGGTGTTCGTTGCCCTGCCCGTGCTGCTGATTTTGCTGTACCGGGTCGTGCCGCCGCCGGTGACGTCAGTCATGATGCTGAGGCTGCTGGAAGGCCAGGCGATCAGCCGCGACTGGGTGCCATTGCGTGATATTGCCCCAAATGTGCGGTATGCGGTGCTGGCATCGGAGGACAATCGGTTTTGTGCCCATCGCGGGGTTGACTGGACGGCGCTTTGGCGGGCGGCCGGGGCCGAACTGGATGGCGGCGCACGGGGCGGGGCCAGCACCATTACCATGCAGACGGCGCGCAACCTCATGCTGTGGCCACAGCGCAGCTACATCCGCAAGGGGCTGGAACTGTATGTCGCCACTCTTATTGAGGCGCTATGGCCCAAGCAGCGGATACTCGAGGTCTATCTCAACATTGCGGAATGGGGACCGGGGGTGTTTGGCATTGAAGCGGCAGCCCGGCATCACTTCGGTGTATCCGCACAAAGCCTGACCCGGCAGGAAGCTGCACGGCTGGCGGTTATTCTGCCAAATCCTATTGACCTGCACGCCACGGCCTCTACGGGACACGTCACCCGTCAGGCGCGCGTCGTGGCCAACAGAATTGACCAGTTAGGGCCTCTTCTGGACTGTGTAACACCCTGATTTTCAGTCCCTTTTTGAAATTTTTCCCTCTTTTTTCTGCGGAATATGACACGCAAGTATCGATTAACGGTCGTTAACTTCTTCGCCTTCTTTTGGGCCGTTATAGTCTGTAACTCCTTGTGACAGTGCGTAGCAGGCCAGGCGAATGGAACGGGGTACTTTTACCTTCTCTCCATTACGCTCTCCTTTTTCATAATACTGAATGATGCGCGGCTTTAGGCCGAGTGCTTTAGCAGCATCTTTCTGGGACATGCCAAGAGACTTACGCCAACTCTTGAAATCTTTTTCATTCATGGTTTTTACTTCCTGACTTGTCGCTCTCAAAAGACGCATTTACGCACTTTGTGCGCTTTTATGTTGACTTCTGCGCACCCTGTGCGTATATAGGTAGTACGTTACGGTTTTATGACACTTCTTGTCGTTCACAAACGTCCGTCTTTCAGGTCTCGTACTTGAGGCGTCCACTTATCAGAGGGCCAACATATGCTTAGAAATATGATGTACTGGCTTTCGCTCGGGGTCACCCCCCGGCGGCAGCCGCGCCAGGAGCGCCGCGTCATCGCCGGTCATACACCAGAGGATGAGCAGTCCTTTTTGCGCCGGATGGCGTTTTACAAACTGCATCCACACCATTAGGGCAGTAGCTCGTAAACACCAAAAGGCCGGGATCAGCTTCATTGATCCCGGCCTTTTTTGCATTCAAGGCTGATTTTCGGCGCGGACGTTCAGGCCAGCACCAGGTCTGCCAGATCAGCAAATGCTGCCGTGGTGTTGCGTGGCAGCGGCACCAGCGGCACGGGGCCCAGAAAGCGCCTGATGGCCGCGCACGTCTCATCCAGCGGAATGCCGGCATCCGGGCTTTCACTTACCACCACCGCCATGGGCGGCAGGCCGGAACGTTCAAGCGCCTCTACGGCGGTGAGCGTATGACTGATGGTTCCCAGATAGCTGCCGACCACAACAATCGGTGTGGCTGAAACGGCAACCATCAAATCACGCATGGTGTGAGTGTCGTCCACCGGCACCAGCACACCCCCTGCGCCCTCTACAATGAGCACATCATTCGGGTTAGCTGCCCGCTGTGCCGCACAGAAGGCGACCACATCATCATACGGCACGGTTTTGCCTTCGCGGGCAGCGGCCATGTCGGGGGCGAGGGCGGCTGCATATCGCCACGGAGAGCACGCGGCCAGGGTGGCGTCATTCACGGGCTCGTCCAACGCCTTGAGAATGAGCGCCGTGTCGCTGCCGGGCGCAGTTTGCGGGGTGAATTCGGTAATCAGGGGTTTGAGGGCACGGACGCCAATGCCGCGTGCGCGAAGCGCCCCGATGAGGCCGACCGTGACATACGTCTTGCCGATTTCGGTACCGGAAGATGTGATGAACAAGGTCTTGCCGGTCATGCTGCGGGCCTGCGGATAATTTGTTCACGGATTATTTTTGCCAGCCGGGAAATGTCGGCTGCTGTGTGTTCTGCCATAAAGGTAAGCCTTAACCGCGCGGTGCCTGCGGGCACTGTGGGCGGGCGGATGGCGGTTACAAGGAAACCTTCGTTGAAAAGTATGTGTGAGGCTTGGAGGGCTGCACGCTCATCGCCTATCAGCACCGGCACAATCGGACTTTGAGGCACGGGCAACCCGGCTTCGCTACAAAACTGCGCAGCGTTTGCAACGGGTTTTTCCACCAGCGACTTGTTGCCCGCGATGATGGTCAGCGCGGCGCTGGCGGCGGCAATGCTGGCCGGCGGCAAACCTGTCGAATAGACCAGCGTGCGGGCGCGGCTCTTGAGCAGGTCAATCACCGGCTGGCTGGCGCACAGATAGCCGCCATAGCCGCCCACAGCCTTCGATAGCGTACCCATTTGCAGGGGTACGTCCATTTTGTCAGCGCCAAATGCAAAGGATGACCCGCGCCCGCCCCCCACAACGCCCAGACCATGCGCGTCGTCCGTCATCAGCCAGGCATCATGAGCGCGTGCGAGAGCTGCCAACTGAGGCAACGGCGCGAGATCACCGTCCATCGAAAACACACCATCGGTTACAATCAGCGCGTTGCGGGCCTGTGCGCGCAGACGAACGAGATGGCTTTCGAGGTCCGCCATGTCATTGTGGCGGAAGGTATGAAACCGCGCCCCTGAAAGCCGCGAGCCGGATACAAGGCAGGCATGGCTCAGTTCGTCAGCCAGCACCAGATCACCGGCGCTAACAAGGCTGGGAATTATCCCCATATTTGCCATGTAGCCGGAGCCGAAAACCAAAGCAGCCTGCGTGCCCTTAAGTTCTGCCAGCTTGTTCTCGAGCTGCACAAACAGCGGCGAATTGCCGGTGACCAGCCGCGAGGCACCGGTGCCTGCGCCCTCAGTTTCCACGGCGCGCATGGCAGCCTGTTTGACATCGGGGTGCTGCGACAGGTTGAGGTAATCGTTGCAGCAAAACGAAATGACCTCGTGGCCATCGCGCTGCGCTGCGCCCGCCAGGCCACGCCGGGTGACGGTAAGATCGCGGCGCTGGCCCCGCGCTTCAAGGTTCGTCAGTTTGCTGCGGGCAAAATCATCAAGGCTGGGCATTCGCCCTCTTATGTTTCCGGGTTTTCAAGATTGTGTCTGTGCAACTCTTGTAGGATGCGCAGGCGACACTATGCTCTGCCACCCACTTTGCCTCAAGGATTTCCCGCTTTTTATGGCTGACACGCGACCAACACCCGCTGCTGCGCCGCACTGGCTGACCGATGGATACGAGCACATCTGGCTTCCCTACACGCAAATGCAGACGACGCCCCTGCCCGCTGCCATTGCCCGCACCCACGGCTGCAAGCTGATACTTGAAGACGGCCGCGAACTGGTGGACGCAGTGGCCTCCTGGTGGACCGCAGCTCATGGCTATAACCATCCCCATATCCGCGATGCCGTAGCCCGGCAACTGGAGACCATGCCGCATGTGATGCTGGGCGGGCTGGCGCATGAACAGGCCTACAAACTGGCCGCGCGGCTTGCAGCGCTTGCGCCGGGCGATCTGACGCGGGTGTTTTTTTCTGAATCAGGATCGGTCTCAGTTGAAATCGCCATGAAGATGGCGGTGCAGTACTGGATTAACAAAGGTGAGAAGGGCCGTGCGCAGTTTGTGTCGTTTACCGGCGGGTATCACGGCGACACTTTTGCCACCATGTCGGTGTGTGACCCCGAAGAAGGCATGCACTCGCTTTTTGCGGGGCTT
Organism: Pyruvatibacter sp.; assembly: GCF_040219635.1. Taxonomy (NCBI): domain Bacteria; kingdom Pseudomonadati; phylum Pseudomonadota; class Alphaproteobacteria; order Hyphomicrobiales; family Parvibaculaceae; genus Pyruvatibacter; species Pyruvatibacter sp. The sequence continues at coordinate 790,665 of NZ_JAVJSC010000003.1, read as the reverse complement.
CTGGCAGAACAGATCATTACCGACCTGCCCACAACAGCGGACCGTGAACAGGCATTTGATGCGTTGCTTGAAACGCGGCGCGGTGACATTGCGGCTGTCGTAATGGAGCCGCTGGTGCAGGGCGCAGGTGGCATGATTATGCACCCACCCGAAACACTGGCCTTCATTCGCGCTGCCTGCGACCGGCACGGCGTGCTCTTGATACTGGACGAGATTTTTACGGGCTTTGGCCGCACGGGCACGCTGTTTGCCTGCGAACAGGCCAATGTCGTGCCGGACATCATGACACTTTCAAAGGCGCTGACAGGTGGCACGCTGCCGCTGGCGGCAACTTTGGCGCGGCAACATGTGTTCGATGCCTTTTTATCTGACAAGGGCGATACCGCGCTGATGCATGGCCCGACCTACATGGGCAACGCGCTTGGGTGCGCTGCCGCCAACGCGGCGCTGGACCTGTTTGAGCATGACCCGCCCGGCCCGCGCGTTGCTGCGATTGAAGCACAGCTCAGGCGCGAACTTGAACCAGCGCGTGCGCTTCCGGGCGTGCGTGATGTGCGCGTTAAAGGGGCGATCGGTGCTATTGACCTTCATCCGCATACGGACCATGACTGGATGAAGGCTGAGTTCATTGCGCGCGGGGTGTGGAACCGCCCGTTCGGTCACATCGTCTATACAACGCCACCGCTGGTCATTTCTCCTGCCGAGCTGATGCAGATAACGTCAGCCATGGTAGGGGTCGTGCGTGACTGGGGCACACGGCACACACAAGAGGCATAAGAAAATGGTCAAGGCGGTTATCTGGGATTTTGGTGGCGTTTTCACAACAAGCCCGTTCGAAGCGTTTGCACGCTTTGAACGTGAGCGCGGGCTGCCGGTGGACCTGATCCGCAAGATCAACTCAACCAACTATCTGGACAATGCCTGGGCCAGGTTTGAACGCTCGGACGTAACCATGGATGAGTTTGACGATCTGTTTGCGCAGGAAGCAAGTGCGCTGGGCCATGAGGTGCGCGGACGTGAAATTATTGCGCTGCTGTCAGGCGATGTGCGCCCTGAAATGGTGCACGCCCTCAAGACCGTAAAGGCTCATGGTCTCAGGGTCGGGTGCATCACCAATAATGTGGCGGCGGGCGAAGGCGCGGGCATGGCGACCAGCCACAGCAAGGCGCAAGCCGTTCAGGCCATCATGGACGAGTTCGAGCACATTATTGAATCCAGCAAGGCGGGCGTGCGCAAGCCGCACCCGCAGATTTATGAAATGGCGCTTGAGGCACTGGGTGTGTCGGCAGCGGATGCCATTTATCTTGATGACCTGGGCATCAACTGCAAGGCGGCGCATGAGGTGGGCATGAAAGCCATCAAAGTCACAACTGCCGAGCAGGCCATAAGTGATCTTGAGGCGCTGGTGGGCTTCGCGTTGCGCTGACGGGTCCAGGCAGAGCACACAAAAAAGCCCCGGCATTCCTGCCGGGGCTTTTTCGTTTATGGATGCGGCGCATGACTAGTCAGTGATGCCCAGCCGTGCCTGTGCATCCTTGCGGGCTTTTTCGAGATCGGCGTCGCTCAGGCCAAGCTGGCTTGCCACGCTCTTGATCTGGTGCACCTCGAAGCGATGCAGTTCGCCATCAGCATAAGCGACTTCCCACATCATGGAGAGGATGTCGATTTGCTCTTCCGGGCTGAAGTTCTTTTTGACGGCGTTTGCGAACTGCCAATTGTCATAGTTGGCCGACTGACGCGCATACGCAATGTCGATGAGGGTTGATGCATCGTCAGCATTGAGCTCAAACCGCTCGCCAACGATACGCTCCATCGCGGCTCGTTCGCTGGCGTCAAAGTCCTTGTCGAGACGCGCGCCTTCCACCATCAGGGCAGCCGCGGCAACCTGTTTGACGGAAAACGGGTCGGACCCGGACTGGTCTGCATCCGGACGGCGTTCAAGAAAGGCAACAATTCGATCAAGCATATTTTGCTTCCCCTTGCGAGCGCGCCATGAGTGGTGTGGCGCTGCTGGTAGCAGCCCTGCTCATTGAGCAAGACCCTTCCAAACCCGATTGTTTTAAGTGGCGCGGGCATTGCTGCCCGCGCCGGTGTTTGTTTGTCTGCTCAGGCTCCTAGTGAGCCAGAATGCCCGATGGCGCCTTGATGGGTGCGCGGCGTGGGAACACCATGTCGAGCACCACAGCGATAGCAGGCAGAACCGTAATCGACATAATCATGTTGACCAGGAACATGAATGTCAGCAGCAGGCCCATGTCAGCCTGGAACTTCAGCGGTGAGAAGGTCCAAGTGCTGACGCCGATGGCCAGCGTGATCGCCGTGAACACAACGGCCATGCCGGTCTCGAACATTGACTGCTTGAAGCTGTCAGTGATGTTGAGGCCCTCAGCCAGGTGGAACTGCAGGCGGTTGTATATGTAGAACGCGTAGTCCACGCCCAGACCCACAGCCAGCACCATCACCGGCAGCGTCGCCACCTTGAGGCCGATTTCCAGTTCCTTCATGAACCAGTAGCCAAGGAAGGTCGCCACGGTGAGCGGCACACAACAGCAGATCGTGGCCCGCCAATCGCGGTAGGTGAGATACACCAGCAAAATGATGGTGGCATACACATAGAGCATCATCGGCAGTTCGGAGGTTTCAATTTCCTCGTTCACCGCCGCCATAACACCCACATTGCCTGAGGCCAGGCGGATGGTGACGTCATCGCGCGGGTTGGCTTCGCGCCATGTTTTCACGCCGGCAATCACGCCCTCAACCGTTGTTGCCTTTGAGTCATCAGTGAAGATCTGCAATGGCAACGTGGTGCAATCCACGTCAAGCAGGCCGGACGACGTGGGCACCGGCCCCACAGCCTGCACAAGGGCAAACTTGTTGCGCGGCAGGGTCTGGTATTTGAGGTTGCCTTCGTTCCAGCCCGCAGACGATGCCTTGGCGGCTGTTGGCAGTGAAATCACTGCTGCAACGCCTGGCACGTTTTCCATGTACCAGGAGAAGCGGGCGAGGTACTGCATCACATCGTGATCGATACACGCTTCTGATGGTGTTTCGTTGATGACCGTCAGCAGGTTGAGGCCAAGCGCAAACTTGTCCACCACAAACCGGCTGTCCTGGTTGTAGCGCGCATCTTCACGCAGTTCAGGGGCACCGGCGTGCAGGTCGCCCACGTGGCGGCCCATGCTCTGCCAGAAGGCAACACCGAACAAAACGATCGTACCGAAGAAAACCACCACGGCAATACGCGGCTCGGCGAGGCGGCCCACATGGGTCATCACGCGGATACGGAAATCGCGGGCCTTGTTGGCACGGTCAACAAACTTCTCGTCGAAGGTGAAGTAACTGGCGAGCAGCGGCAGCATCACCAGGTTGGTGATGATCTTGAGCGCCACACCAATGGAGGCCGTAATCGCCAGTTCCTGAATCATGCCGATCGGTATCAGGATCAGTGTGCCAAAGCCCACAAGGTCAGTGATAAGCGCCATGGACCCGGGAATGAACAGCAGGCGGAAGCTGGCCCGCGCCGCCTCGTCCCCATTGGCCCCGGAGGTAATCTCTTTGGTTATGAGGTTGATTTGTTGCACGCCATGGGACACCCCGATGGCGAACACCAGGAAGGGCACAAGGATCGCCAATGGATCCAACCCGAAGCCCAGAATATGCAGCACACCAAATTGCCAGATCAGCGAGGTGAGCGAACAGAACAGCGCCAGGAAGGTAAGGGACCATGACTGCGCATACAGATGCACGGATATGGCGGTAAGAATGAACGCGATGATGAAGAAGATCACCACGGTTTGCGCCCCATCGGCGATATCACCAATCAGCTTGGCAAAACCGATGATGTGGACCGTGTAGTCTTCGTTTTCGTACTTGCCGCGTATTTTCTCTTCAAGCTGGTCGGCGAGGTCGAAGTAGTCGAGCCGTTCCTGTGTTTGCGGATCAATTTCCAGCAGTTCGGCCACCACCATGGCGGCGGTTGAATCCTCCGCCACCAGGCGGCCAAGGAAGTTGCCTCGGACCACGTTGTTCTCGATCCGCTCCAGCGCTTCGGGCGTCATGTTGTTGACGGTCACTGTGCCGGGGATCACGTCGTCGGCGTTGATGCCTTCTTCAGTGATTTCCAGATAGCGCGTATTGGGCGTCCACAGCGATGTCACCGTGCGGCGGTCAACGCCGGGCAGGTAAAACAGTTCGTCGGTGACGTCCTTGTAGGTGCGGAAGAAGTCTTCGTTCCAGATCGTGCCTTCACGCTCGGCGAGCACAATGATGACACGGTTCGAGCCGAACAGCCTGTCGCGGTATTCCTGGAAGGTCTCGATGTATTCATGGCCGGTGGGAAGCTGCTTTTCAAAGCCTGCATCCATCCGAAGCTGGAAGGCAAAATACGCGCAGTAAATGGTGATCAGCGCAAACAGGCCCAAAATAATGGGCTTTGCGCCAAACAACATGTTTTCCAGGACTTTGATCATTTTAAGTTCCGTTTCGCTCCACGCCGCGCGGGCTTAAAGGCAGAACACCCCATTGCTGCCGCGCGTACTCAAACCCAATCACTTTATGTCGGTTCTGAATTGAGTGCGCTCGCGAAGCTCGCCTTTAAGCTCAGGCGACAAACCGCCAACGCACATAACAGTACCGTCCGATGCCAAACACCAGGAAAGTCCCGTTGCCAAGCACCAGATATTTAATCATACCAGTGTCAGGGGCAGTCTTGCTGATCGTGTTCTTCGGCGTACCACCCAAACCTACAAGGTGTACGCCCCCCCGCGTGATCAACTGCATACGGACGCTAGCCCGAATGCACCCCTCCCCAATGGTTTCCTCCGTGCCCGGATGAATACCGGGACCTTCGTTTGTCGTCTTTTTGTTATCAGCGGCCGAATTGACATCGGCTTCTTCTCTGGTTGGTTTGCGACCGGCCACCCGTTTCGGTGACTATTTAACCGCATTCCAATGCTCCCGATAGCATGCCACGCGGCATCTTGGTATCAAAACCTTGTCAGAACATGAGCAAATTTGCCACAGCAGCACCAGTCATAACCTTGCCCGATGCGCCGTGAAGCTTGTGACATGGTTAATGGCGGATGGATGCCCATCAGCATCATGTCAGTCGTCAGCCAAGCCCCAGCCCCTGCCCCTGCCCCAGCCCATGCCCGTGCCCACGAAAAGTGACACCTGCGTCACTTTTCACTTGCCCAGACGGCATGGCACACCTACTTTTTTGTCAGCACTGTCTGCTCGGCGGTCATTTGCGCGCTTTTTTGCCGGTTTTCCTTCGAAAACTATCGAAAACGGCGGCGAAATGAGCCCTGGGGGCACATGCATCAGGTCATGCCAACGCGGCATAGCGTTGCAGCATCCTGATTTCAGAGTTGTTTGCCGGCACCTTTTAGTGGGGGGATGCTGGCTTCTTGCAAGGAGGCACCTCACTCATGACGACGCGCCAGATTACCTATGACGCCGCCTACGACGCGGTTGCGCCTGATGACTTCGCTGCGATGATTGAAGTGGACCGCTATGGCGCCCGCTCAACTGCGTTCGACAAGATCATTTCAGCCACCCATGACCATTTCTGGGACCCGCTGGACACGAAGTACATCGACTTTTCCGAGCCGTTCGACATGGAAAACGAGTCGATCATGCCTGAAGACATGGTGCCTGAGCTTCAGTTGCCCAGCTTCAAGAACATGCCGCAGAAAGAGCGCATCCGCTTCATCAATGAAAGCGCGCGCTGGAACCTGTCAGCCATTCTGCACGGCGAATCGGGCGCGCTTGGCCTCTCTGCCTCGCTCTGCCACATCCTTCGTGATCCCGGCGCGCAGGAATATGCCGCCAACCAGACCCGCGAAGAAGCCCGTCACGTCACAGGCTTTGCCGCTTACGTGAAGGCCCGCTGGGGCACACCGCTGCCGTGCGGTGAAACCCTGAAAAACCTGCTCACCGACATCGTCAATGCACCTGAGGTGTACAAGAAAGTTGTTGGGATGCAGATGCTGGTTGAAGGCCTCGCCATGGGCGCCTTTGCCATGCTGTACACCCACGCCAAGGATCCGCTGCTGGTGCGCCTGACGCAGCTCGTCATGACCGACGAAGCGTTCCACCACAAGTTCGGCAAGATCTGGGCAGACCGCACGGTTCCCAATCTTTCCGAAGAAGAGCAGCACCTGATTGAAGACTGGGCGGCTGAATGCTTCCAGACACTGCTGTTCAATCTGGTGAACCCGGAACAGAAAAAAGTGATCTATGAAAGCTTTGGTCTCGACTGGCAGCAGGTTCAGGCTGAAATGCTCGAAGCCTTCACCGACGAGGACCGCAAGGAGCGCATGAAGTCGGGCACGGATATTTTCCGTGTGCTGATTAAAACGCTGCTCAAGGCCGGCATCATCACTGATCGCACCAAGGCGTTCTATGCAACCTATGTTGACATGGACGAACTGAAGGCAGAAGGCGATCACATGGTTGGTGACGACATTGCGGAAGAAGGCATCAAGTTCCTTCAGACCATCAATTTCGGTGCCCGCTCTGATGCTCTCAAGACGGTGTCCGCTGCCGAATAAGGCGCGCGTCTCACTGTCAAAACAAAAAGGCGGCCTCCCGGCAAACCGGGGGGCCGCTTTTCTTTTGCCGCCGCGCATGGATAGGCTTGGCAATGTCATCCCCCCACATCATTGCGCAGACTCTCACAGCCACCCCGCTGCCCGACGCCTCACGCTGGTGCCGCATTGGCGGCGGCGTGTGGGGTGACGTTTTTGATCTGGGCGACGGCACGGCGCTCAAGCTGGTCAGACACACCGGCGGCATTGGCTCCGGTGTGACCATTTTTGACGGTGAAGTGCAGGCTCTGGCGCGGCTGAACGGGCTTGGCGGTGATGTGCGCACTGCGCGGCTGGTGGCGTCAGGTCTGGTCCCCCAGGGCAGGCATCAGCTGGCACACTATTATGGCTGGATACGCATGAGCATATTGCCGGGCGTTCGCGCATCGGCAGCTCTGGCCGATGCCACTGACGAACAGGCCCGCAACAGCATCATGCAGCGTATCGGAGCGGCTGCCGCGCAATTCCAGATGCTCAGTATTGCGATTGCAGCTCGTCACGCCCCCCTGCCCAACCTCACACATGTTCGGCTGGCGCAAATCGCCGAGATTGTTCCTGACATGGCAGCAGCATGTGCCGAGGTTGAGGCGGTGTTCGCGTCCGGTGCGCCGCACCCGTTTCTGCATGGCGACATCAACGCAGGCAATGTGCTGCTGGCCGACGGCCCATCGGCAGACACAGGCCCGCACGGTGTCGGGTTCGTTGATCTGGGTGAGGCTCAGGCGGGGTGTATCGAGGTGGAGTTGCGCCACGCCCACGACCTTGGCGGGCCACCGCAGGCCCTGATCGACGGGTATTGCGCGGCAGGCGGACCACCGCCCGACCCGCATCGACTGGCGGCGGCTTTTGCCCTCAACGCGCTGGGCACGCTTGCCATCGCAACTTTGGGTACGGTCAAAGAGCTTGATGCAGACGCCGCGCGCGACCGCGCCAAAGAAGCCCTCAAGGCTCTTGGTTGATCTTGTTTTGTTCTTTCGGGGCGGCTAGCGTTGCGCCATGTCCCGGATACCTGACACCGATCAGCAAGCCCGCTGGCGAGACCTCACATTGCCGCACGACGGGCGACAGTCGGCCCGCGCGCTTGATGTACAGCGTGGCGTTTGCCGCCATCTGATGGGGCTGGGGCTTGCACCGCTCACAGAGTTCACGCTGGCCGGCGGCAGGCGGGCCGACGTGGTGGCGCTGGGCAGCGGCGGCGAAATCCTCATCATTGAAATCAAGACCAGCCTCGCGGACCTGCGGGCCGACAGCAAATGGCCTGATTATCTCGATTTTTGTGATCGGCTGTTTTTTGCCGTGCCCGGCGACTTTCCCATGCATGAGCTGCCCCGCGACGCAGGTCTTTTGGTGGCTGACCGGTATGGTGCTGACATGTTGCGGGAAGCCCCGCTGGACAAGCTCAATGCGGCACGCCGCAGGGCCGTGACGCTGCGCATCGCACGGGCCGGCGCGTTGCGCCTGTCGCATCTGGCAGACCCTGAGGCGGGTATGGGATAACGGGCCGGAATGGGATAGGAAAGCAGATGCCGCAGCGGATGGTCGGCATTAACCGGCCTGATGCTGCGGCCTTTCAGCCCGTGGGTTAGCGCCCTATGATTGTTGCTTACACCACTCCTAAACCCTGCCTTGCGACCCTGCGCAGTCAGCGCGTCACACACCCCCTCGCGATATAACCGGCCCCATGACACCACCAGCAACTCCTGCCGACACAGATGCGCCTACCGACCCTGAGGTGATCGGCAGGTTCGCAACGGCACGCGTTGTGTGCCTGGGCGATATCATGCTGGACCGCTATGTGTATGGCCGGGTGGACCGCATTTCGCCTGAGGCACCCATTCCTGTCATCACCGTCGAGCGTGAGGCGGCGATGCTGGGCGGCGTTGGAAACGTCGCACGCAATGTTGCGGCATTGGGTGGCACAGCCAGCCTGGTTGCCACCATCGGCGACGATGACGCGGGCCGCGAAGTTGTGCGACTGCTGGCGGACGAAACACGCATTGAGCCGGATCTCATCACTGACATCGGCCGCGCCACCACCGTCAAGACACGGTTTGTGGCCGCAGCCCAGCAACTGCTGCGCGCAGACCATGAAGTGTCGTTGCCACTGTCGCAGACCGCCGTGGATGATGTGGTGTCCGCTGCGCGCGCTGAAATGGAAAATGCCGGTGCCATTGTTCTGTCGGACTACGCCAAGGGGTGCCTGTCGGACAACGTGCTGCAGGCCATCATCGGCGCTGCCCGCGAGATGAAACTGCCGGTGATTGTTGACCCCAAGTCGGCAGACTTCACCCGCTACAGCGGCGCGACACTCATCAAACCCAACCTCAAGGAACTGGCGCTGGCCACAGGCCTGCCCTGCGAGACGGATTCGCAGATTATGGATGCCGCGCATGAAGCGCTGACAAAATCCAATGCCACTGCCTTGCTCATCACCCGGTCGCAGCACGGCATGACGCTTGTGACCCGCACGGACGATGGCCTTGATGCGGCACACTTTCCGGCGCGGGCCATTGAAGTGTTTGACGTGTCAGGCGCAGGTGACACGGTGCTTGCGGTTTTGGGGCTGGCGATTGCTGCGGGCGCACCCATGGCGCAGGCAGCACGCATTGCCAATGCCGCTGCGGGGCTGGTGGTCGCCAAGATCGGCACTGCCGTTGTGCGCGCAGACGAGGTGTCCCACGCGCTGCAGTCTGAAGGTGTCAGCAAGGCTGATCGCAAAATCTGCGCCCGTGATGAGGCCGCCGGCATGGCGCACCGCTGGAAAGCACAGGGTCAAAGCGTCGGCTTTACCAATGGCTGCTTTGATCTCATTCACCCCGGCCACCTGTCGCTGCTGCGGCAATCAAAAGCAGAGTGCGACCGGCTGGTGGTGGGGCTCAACTCCGACAGTTCGGTAAAAAGGCTCAAGGGCGAGGCGCGGCCGTTGCAATCAGAGATGGCCCGCGCGCTGGTTCTGGCATCCCTCGAAGACGTGGATATGGTGGTGATCTTTTCAGACGACACACCGCTGGAGCTGATCAAAATCCTTGAACCGGACGTGCTGGTGAAGGGTGCTGACTACACCGTGGACACCGTCGTAGGCGCAGATGTTGTGCAGGCCGCGGGAGGCCGCATTGTGCTGGCGAAGCTGGTGCCGGGCGAAAGCACGTCGCACACAGTCAAACGCATGACCGGCTGATTTTCGAATGAGACGCTTCACATGATTATTGTTACCGGCGGAGCCGGGTTCATCGGCTCCAACGTTCTGGCGCATTTGTCTGAAAGCAGGCGGTCGCAGCTTGTCGTGTGCGACTGGCTGGAGAGCGGTGACAAGTGGCGCAACATTGCCAGCAGCGCCATCGACGATGTGATCGCGCCCGAAGCACTGGCAAGATTTCTGGATGACAACGCCGATGCGATTGAGGCGGTCATTCACATGGGGGCCATATCATCAACAACTGAAACTGACGTTGACCTGATTGTTCGTTCCAACATCCGCCTGACCAACGACATTTGGGATTGGTGCACGCGCACACAAACGCCATTCATTTATGCCTCATCGGCGGCAACTTATGGGAATGGCGAGGCGGGCTTTGATGATGACATGAGCGTGGATGCGCTGCGCACTCTCGCGCCGCTCAACGCCTATGGCTGGTCAAAGCATCTGGTGGACCAGCGCATTGCCCGACGCGTGGCTGCAGGCGACAGAACACCGCCGCAATGGGCGGGGCTCAAGTTCTTCAATGTTTACGGGCCAAACGAATATCACAAGGGCGGCCAGAAGAGCGTTGTGGCGCATATTCACCCGGCCGCCAGCGCGGGTGAAACAGTAAAGCTGTTCCGCTCACACAACCCTGCCTACGAGGACGGCGGACAACTGCGCGACTTCGTGTATGTGAAGGACTGTGCTGCGATCATCGCGTGGCTTCTGGATACACCGTCCGTAAGCGGACTTTTTAATGTTGGCACCGGCGAGGCGCGCAGCTTCAAGGATCTGGCAACAGCGGTGTTTGCTGCCCTCAACCGCACGCCGGATATTTCGTACGTCGATACGCCGGTGGCGATCCGCGACAAGTATCAGTATTTTACGCAGGCCGACATGCAGCGGCTGCGCGCGGCGGGCTATACCGGCACACCTACGTCACTCGAAGATGGTGTGGCGGAGTATGTGCGCTCGTATCTGGAAACCGACAACCCATACCGATAGGCCGCCTAGCGGGGTGAGCGCTTGGCCAGAATGCGCTGCAGGGTGCGTCGGTGCATGTTGAGGCGGCGCGCGGTCTCTGAGACGTTGCGCCCGCACAGTTCATAAACGCGCTGAATATGTTCCCACCGCACACGATCAGCGGACATGGGGTTCTCCGGTGGCTCAGGCAACGCATCCGGCTGGGCCAGCAAGGCTGCTTCCACGTCGTCCGCATCCGCAGGCTTTGCCAGATAGTCCACGGCACCAAGCTTTACGGCGGCAACTGCGGTTGTGATGTTGCCATAGCCTGTCAGCATGATGGCGCGCGCATCTGCGCGGGCGCCATGCAGCGCCTGCACCACATCCAACCCGGTGCCGTCTTCAAGGCGCAGGTCAACCACGGCGAATGCCGGGGGCTGTTTGCGCACTTCGCTCAAGCCTTCGACCACGCTTGATGCAAGCCGCACCTCAAAACCGCGTCGCTCCATCGCCCGGCCCAGACGCGTCAGAAACGGCTGATCGTCATCAACAATCAACAGGGACTTGTCGGCCAACGCATCAACTCGCGTCGTATCACGCTGGGTATCGACATTGTCCGGCATATTCATCACTGGCACCTTTGCGGGCTTCTGAGGTTTCGGCTTCTGAGGTTGCGGGCTTCCTGGCAGACTTGGGGGGCCGCACACGCGTCATGCACTTTCATTCACCCCGATATATGGCGCAGTTGAGCCCGAAATCAAAGCAGATTTGGCGCTATTCCGGACCTATATCCATGAATTTTCAATGGGTTAACTCGCTCCTCGGTGCTTCAATCATTGCCCGCGGCCACACCAGCCGCACGACCGCACCGCGCTGGCCGCGCGTACGGTTGGCGGCAATGAGGCGTGCGCCGCTGCGCTCGACCAGCGTTTTGGCGATAAAAAAGCCCAGCCCCATCCCGCCGCCATCAACTGCACTGTCGGGGGCATGTTCGCCGGGTACGGTGCGGCGGGTGGAAACATAGGGCTCGCCAAGCTGGTCGATGATATCGGGCGAAAATCCCGGCCCGTCATCGGTGATGGCAATTTCCACCGTGTCCGCCCACCAGCGGGCGCTCACCGTGACGTGGCTCTTGGCGAAGGCAACGGCGTTTTCGATGAGATTGCGCAACGCATAGAGGATCTCCGTGCGGCGGACAAAATCAGGGGGCTCGCCTGCATCGGCACCGCTTTGTGGCGACAACTCGATGGCAATGTCGCAGCCCCTGTCGCGGAACGGGCCCGCAGCTTCGTCCAGCAAAACGGCCAGCGACATGCGCGCGTGCATTTCGTCTCCCGCCTCGCTGCGCATACTGAGCGTTGCCAGAATATCGCGGCACCGCTCGGCCTGGCTGTGCAGCAGATCAAGATCCTCAAGCATCGCGGGGTCGGTGCCTGGGGCAGCGTCGCGTTTCATTTCCTTGGTCACAAGTGTGATGGTGGCCAGCGGTGTGCCCAGTTCATGGGCCGCGGCTGCCGCCAATCCGTCGAGCGCTGACAGCCGCTGCTCGCGCGCCAACACCAGTTGTGTCGCAGACAACGCTGCCGCCATGCGTCGCCCTTCGCGCGCAACCCTGAACGCATACGCCGCCATGAACGCCAACCCCAGTACGAGCGCCACCCACATGCCGAGAATCCACAGCGGCGGCAGTTTCACTTCCTCACCTGCAAACCACGGCAACGGCAGGTGAAACGGGCCCAGTAAAGTGATGGCCACAAAGGCAAGCGCTGCCAGCCACATGGTGGCGCGCAAAGACAAGGTGGTTGCCGAAATAGTTACCGGCACGAGGAACAGGAATGCGAACGGGTTTTCCAGGCCGCCCGTCAGATAGAGCAGCACCGCAAGCTGCAAAATGTCATAGGCCAGATACAGCGCTGCTTCTGTTTCACCCAGCCGGCGTGGTGCGGGGTAACGCAGCGCCAAAATGATGTTGAGCCAGGCAGATGCTGCAATGGCACCAAGGCACAGTTCAAGCGGCAGGTCGAAGTTCAACACGAAGGCTGTGAACAACACCGCCGCAAGCTGGCCGCCGACCGCAAGCCAGCGCAACAAAATAAGCGTTTGAAGCCGCAGCCGCCCGGCCTCGAAAATATCCGTCACCGCGCGCGCCAATGCACCGCCGCGTTCAGGGGCGTCGGGCGCCAGCAGTTGATTGTCTGCTGCCATGGGTACAACAAAACCTCTTTGGTGGTCGCGCAAGAGGCGACATCAGGAGTATAGACACTTGTACCACCTGTTTGCCCGCTGACGGAGACTGCATGTCACACCCACCCGACACACCCGCACTTGACGTCGCCAACCTGGTGAAACACTACGGCAACGTGGTGGCGGTGGATGGTGTGAGCTTCACGATGGAACGCGGCGGCACCCTGGCCTTGCTGGGCGGCAACGGCGCAGGCAAGACCACGACCATTGCAATGATTCTGGGACTGGTGACACCCAGCAGCGGCACACTGCACGCGCTTGGCTTTGATCTGACAACGCACCGGCGGCAGGCCAACGCGCTGATGAACTTTGAAAGCCCCTATGTGGACATGCCCATGCGACTGACCGTGCGGGAAAATCTCACGGTGTATGCACGTCTCTACGGCCTAGACCATGTGCGCGAGCGGGTGCTGGCAATCGCGGATGATCTGGCGTTGACGGAGTTCCTCGACCGGCCGTCAGGCAAGCTGTCAGCCGGGCAGAAAACCCGCGTCGGACTGGCGAAGGCACTTATCAATGAACCGGAACTGTTGCTGCTGGATGAACCCACAGCCTCACTTGATCCGGATACGGCGGATTGGGTGCGCGGCTATTTCGAAGCCTACAAGGCGCGCACCGGCGCAAGTATTCTGCTGGCTTCTCACAATATGGGCGAGGTAGAGCGGCTGGCCGACCAGGTGTTGATGATGACCAAAGGCCGCATCGTTGACCGTGGCAGTCCGGCTGAGTTGCTGGGCCGCTATGGCCGCACAAAACTTGAGGACGTGTTTCTGGATGTGGCGCGCGGCACAGGCATCCGCGCCGCCGAACTGCAAGGATCCGTGTCATGAGCGTTCCGGACACACACCGCACACCAACGAGCACGGGCACCAGCACACCCACCAGCACGGCCACCCGTCTGCCGCCGATCACCCGCGCCAACCCGGCGTTTTCGTTTGCCCGCATCGGCGCCATGGTGTTGCGTTACTGGTATCTGCTGCGCGGGTCGTGGCCGCGCCTGCTTGAGCTTGGTTACTGGCCGAGCATGAACCTTGTCATGTGGGGGTTTCTGCAAACCTTTCTGGCGGAAACAACAGACGTGTTTGCCATGGCAGGCGGGGTGCTAGTGGGATCGGTCTTGCTGTGGGAGCTGATGTTTCGCGGCCAGCTTGGCTTTACAATTTCATTTTTTGAAGAGATGTGGAGCCGCAATTTCGGGCATCTCATGGTGTCGCCATTGAGACCTGTTGAGTTTGTTACCGCACTTGTTGGCATGAGTATCATCCGCACGATCATCGGCATGGCACCGGCGCTGCTGATCGCCGTGTGGTTTTTCGGGTTCAACCTTTTTGAGTTGGGTATTGCGCTGGTGGCGTTCTTTGCCAACCTGGTTGTGTTTGGCTGGGCGGTGGCGCTGGTTGTGACCGGCATCATTCTGCGCAACGGACTGGGGGCTGAAAGCCTGGCCTGGGCAGTGCCGTTTATTTTCGTGCCGCTGTGCGGCATCTATTACCCGGTCAGTGTGATGCCCGGCTGGCTTGAAGCCATCGCGCTGTGTCTGCCACCGACATATGTATTTGAGGGTATGCGGAGCATTTTGTTTGACGGCGTGATTGACTGGAGCCGGCTGGCCTTTGCGGCGGCTCTCAATGTTGTGTTTTTTGCCGGTGGTTACGTCATTTTCATGGCGTTTCTGCGCGCTGCCAAAGAGCGCGGCATGTTGCTGACGATTGGGGAATAACCAGCGAAACGAGCGCTAGTCGTTGCCGTCATGGCCATCAATGTCAGTCCGCCGCGACGGCAAAAAGCGCGTTTCACCGATGCGCATGATCCAGATGTCGTCGTCGGCAAAACCGCGCTCGCGGCCTGCGGCCACAAACCGTTCAGGTGGCTCAAACGGCGGCTCCTCGGTGAGAATGACGGTGCCCCAATGCATACCCACCAATGTGCGTGCACCAATATCAATGCCGATCTGCACGGCTTCTTCCGGGTTGGCGTGGCTGGCCTTCATGATGGCGCGCGGCTCGTAGGCACCGATGCCGATCAGCGCCAGATCAAATGGGCCTTCGCGGGTGCCTATTTCCTCAAAGACAGGGCCATAGGCTGTGTCACCGCCAAAGAACACACGGCCTTGGGGCCCCTCAAAGGAGAACGCTGCCCACAGTGACCTGTTGGTGTCGAGGCCGGAGCGCCGTGACCAGTGAATGCACGGCAGCGCCTTGATGGTGAGGTCGTTGAGCGTCAGCGACTGATACCAGTCCATATCCACCACAAACCGGAACCCGCGCTCGCGGAAAAAATCGCCCAGCCCCAACGGCGCCACAACAGTCATGGTGTCCTTGCCGGGCAGGCGGTGCAGGGCTGTTTCGTCCAGATGGTCATAGTGGTTGTGGCTGATTGCCAGCACATCAATGGGCGGCAGGTCGCGCACGGCGATGCCTGACGGCACGTAGCGCCTGGGGCCAAAGCCGACGGGGCCTGCATAGGTGGTGAGGTAGGGGTCCGTCAGAATTGTCTTGCCGCCGATGCGCAGCAAAAAAGAGGCATGACCCAGCCACGTGACAACGCCACGGTCTGCGTTGCCCGGCGCAAGCGCCTTGTTGAGGGCACCACGCGCCTGTTCGCGCGGCACCACGTGGTGGTCGGGAATCTCAATATCACGAAAGCTGTGGCGGAACATGCGCTCCATGAAGGGCAGCATGTCCCTGAGGCCCGCAGTGCGGTTGGGGCTGCCCGGCGGGTTGCGAAAACGCCCGTCAGGCAAATGATGCCAAGGCGTTTTGTCAGCGCCGTTTTGGGGCTGCCCTTTGGCTACCGGTGTCTGTTTGCCGATCACCGGCCATTTGCGATCCATGCTTGGGGATATACGCATTGCGCGCACACAGGCAAGGGCTCACGAAACCAGCGCCTGGTGCCTGCTGCGCTGCATCTGCCTACTGGGCTCCGGCAGCCTCCAGCACCTCAACCGTGCTGCGGTGGCGGCGCTCGACCGCCAGCATAAGCGGGGTGCGGCCGGTATTGTCGGTGTCGTTGAGGTAGGCACCGGCGTCAATCAGCAACTGCACCATATTGGTGTGGCCAAGTTTGGCGGCGATCATCAATGGGGTTTCATTGTCTGTGCCTGCCTTGTCCACGTCGGCTCCGGCATCAATCAGCAATTGGGCAATGTCCATGCGGTTGGTGCGGACCGCCGCTTCAAGGGCGGTCTGGTTGGCACGAATGGGTGTCGTGTTCACGCGTGCGCCGCGCTCAAGCAGCAGCGCCACCACATCCTTGCTGCCTGCCGTCACCGCTTCAATGAGGGCCGGCACCGTGCGGATGCTGCGCTCATTAGCGGAAAGACCCGCCAGAAACTGTTCTTCAACCCGCGCGACATCACCGCTGCGCACGGCGATTATCATGTCGTTTTCCGCCACAAGCTGGGCGGATGCGGGGGCTGACACAAAAAGTGCGGACGCAATGAATGTGAGGGCCACAATCACTACCGTGCCGGGGCGAGACTGATTACTTTTGTGTGTGCGACGCTTGGTCTGCATGATCCGATGGCCTGTTGGTTATAGTCTTTGGTGTGGCGGGTCGCTGATTGGAGTGCCCGTCTGCCCGCTGTTAAAGCCATGACGTTTCACCACGTCAAGCACCCGGCGGGCGCATAGTGAAATGTGATCGTGACCCTGTGAGGCTGAACGTACCATGAACCGCCTGTTGATCGTCTCCATTGCCGCCACTGCCACCATTGCCCTCACGGGGATTGGCTTGCTAGCAACCGGCGGTTTTTCCTCACCGCAGGGGCAAAGCGCTGCCAAATCCGCGCCGGTTCGCAGCACTGGTGTACCTAATATCGGCGGCCCGTTTTCACTGGTTGATCATACGGGGAAAGCTGTGACGCAAGCAGACTTCGAGGGTCGCAAGACGCTGGTCTATTTCGGCTTTACGTTCTGCCCTGATGTGTGCCCCACCGCCCTGCAGGTGATGGCCGTGGCGCTGGAAGAACTGGGTGAGGATGCCGATGCGATTACCCCGGTGTTTATCACCGTGGACCCTGAACGCGACGACGTGGAAACCATGGCGGCCTACGTCAATCATTTTGGCGACAACTTCGTGGGGCTGACCGGCACGCCGGAGCAGATTGCAGCCACTGCCAAAGCCTACAAGGTGTATTTCCGCAAGGTCGAGGACCCGGCATCAAGCGGTGGCTACACGATGGACCATTCGTCTGTCGTATATCTGATGGGTGAGGACGGCACGTTTCTGGCCAACTTCACCCATGAAACCTTGCCTGACCGTATGGCCGCGCGCCTGCGCCAGTTTCTTTAGCTTGTTGCGAAAATATCTGCATCATCACGAAATGCCTTGAACTCAAGGGCGTTGCCCGCCGGGTCCTGCAAAAACATCGTCGCCTGTTCGCCGGGCTGACCGGCAAAGCGCACATGCGGTTCGATGATGAACTGCGTGTTTGCAGCGCGCAGGCGTTGTGCAAGGGCTTCCCACGCCTGCCAGTCCAGTATCAGCCCAAAATGGCGGACGGGCACAGCGTCACCATCCACCGCATTGGTTGCCGCCGGAGCGCATTCGGCAGGGGCGAGATGGGCAACGATCTGGTGGCCGTGGAAATTGAAATCCACCCAGTCGTCTGATGAGCGGCCTTGCGCACAGCCAAGCAAATCGCCGTAAAATGTGCGGGCGCGGGCGAGATCATCAACCGGGAACGCCAGGTGAAAGCGTGGCGGGCTCATTAAGCGTATCCTTGCGGTGTAGTGTGAAATTGATTCTGTACAGATTCCGTACAGTTCCTGTGCAAACCATAATGGCAGCCCCCGCGTGAACAAGGCCCTGACCAGTACCGGCGCAGTTTTGCCCACCACCATTGAGGTGGCCGGGCGCGAGGTGCCCGTGGTGCTGCGCGCCAACAAGCGGGCGCGTCGGATGATCCTCAAGGTGGACCCCGTTGCCCGCGAGGTGACCATCACCAGCCCTACCGCACGCGGGTTTGCAAAGGCTCTGACCTTTGCCCGCCAGCACGAAAGCTGGATTGCCGAACGGCTGGACGCGTTGCCGGACCCGGTGCCGTTTGCGGACGGGGCAATCGTTCCCGTGCGTGGGATCGGGCATCAGATCACGCATGATGCATCCGGCAAGGCGCGGGCGCCCGTGCGTGCCGAGGCGCATTGCATGAACACAGAGCCTGACCTGCCGCTTTTTGCGCAGGATAATGTGGCACCCCGCCTCATCGTCTCCGGCGATAAGGCGCATATCAGCCGCCGGGTTGCTGACTGGCTCAAGCGGGAGGCCCGCCACGACCTGACGCAGGCGACCCTGGCGCACGCTGCCGCCTTTGGCACAGCCCCCGCACGCATCACCCTGCGCGACACCGCCAGCCGGTGGGGCTCATGCTCTACATCGCGGGTCATCAATTATTCCTGGCGGCTGATTTTCGCACCGCCCTATGCGCTGGATTATGTGGCCGCGCACGAAGCCGCCCACCTGATTGAGCACAATCACGGGCCGCGCTTCTGGGCGTTGGTGCGCACGCGCATTGACGACATAGACCGGGCAAAAATCTGGCTGACCGAGAACGGCGCGGCCTTGCATCGCTTTGGTGCAGCGTCTATCTAAATGACCATAAGTCATTTAGGAGGGCGGCAGATGGACCGGCGAACACTCGGCACTGACTTTGACGTTTCGGCACAGGGCCTGGGCTGCATGGGCATGTCGCAGTCCTATGGTGTGGCGGACATGGCTGAATCCGAGGCGACGCTGCTCAGGGCGCTCGACCTTGGCATTACGTTCTTCGATACCGCTGATGCCTACGGCGCGGGCCACAACGAGGAACTGGTGGGCCGGGTGCTCAAGCCGCATCGCGACCGCGTTCAGCTCGCCACCAAGTTTGCCATTGTGCCAGGCAAGGACGGCAAACTGATGGGCGTACAATGCGACCCCGCTTATGTGAAGCAGGCCTGCGACGCGAGCCTTGCCCGGCTGGGACTGGACCACATCGACCTTTACTACATGCACCGGCTCGACCCCACCGTGCCCATTGAAGACACGGTGGGCGCGATGGCTGATCTGGTGGCGGCGGGCAAAGTGAAGCATCTGGGGCTATGTGAAGTGTCCGCCAAAACCATTCGCCGTGCTCATGCGGTGCATCCGATCACGGCGATACAATCGGAGTATTCGCTGTGGACGCGGGACGTGGAAGCCCACGTACTGCCCGCCTGCGCCGAGCTTGGCATCGGCTTTGTGCCGTTCTCGCCGCTGGGTCGCGGGTTCCTCACCGGGGCCCTCAAGAAGCACGACCTTGGCAAGGGCGACATGCGCACGATCCTGCCGCGCTTCAGCGATGAAAACTTTGATGCCAACCGGGCGCTTGTATCTGCTGTAGAAGACATGGCTGCCACGCGCGGCGTCAAAGCAGGGCAAGTGGCGCTGGCATGGGTCATGGCGAAAGGGGGCAACATCGTGCCCATTCCCGGCACCAAACGCCGCGCCTATCTGGAGGAGAACGCGGCGGCATCAGATATTATTCTGTCTGCGGATGATATGGCAGAGCTCGATGCGATTTTCAGCGCCGATGCCGTCACCGGCGCGCGCTACCCGCAGGCGATCATGGATACTGTCGAGACGGACTAAAGCCCGACAAGACCGTCGCCAGAAAACACCCGCCGCCGCGGGCCGGGATGACATGGCTTTTGTCGAAGGGCGTTGGCGCTCTAGTTGCCGCCGAACAGGCGGGCGAAGAAGCCGGGCTCGGGGTCGGGGGTGCGGCGCTCATAGCCGTTGGGTGTATAGCCGGGCGGGCCGAACCGCGGGTCGTAGGCCGGTGCCGCTGCCGGCCCCCCCGCCGGGGCGGGTGCCAGAATGGCCGGGTCATAGATTGGCGCTGCGGCGACAGCAACGGGCGGCTGCCAGTTGCCCGGCAGGTCGCGCGGGGCTTTGCCGGTATGGGCGGCAGTCATGAAGTTGCGCCAGATGTCGGCGGGCAGTTTGCCGCCGGTGACATCCACCATGGATGACCCGTCGTCATTACCCACCCAAACACCCGCCACAACATCTGCCGTATAGCCGATGAACCAGGCGTCACGATTGTCCTGGCTGGTGCCGGTCTTGCCGGCGGCCGGGCGGCCTATCTGGGCGCGGCGCCCGGTACCGTCTGAAATGGTTCTGGCCAGCATGGCGTTCATGCGTGCCACATTGGTGTGGGTCATTACCCTGCCCGGCCCGCCGCCGGTGCGCTCATAGATCACCTCCATGACGGGAGGCAAATCACCCTCAGGCTGGGTTTCGGCTTCGATCAGCACACGGTTGATGATGTGCGCGATAACGCCGTTGCCGCCGTTGGCAAACGGGGCATAGGCACCTGTCAGCTCCGCGAGGGTTACTTCGGACGAGCCAAGCGCCAAAGACAAATCGGCGCGCAGGGGCGAGGTGATACCCATGCGCTGCGCCGTGCGGGCAACGGCGGCAGGGCCTGCTTCGTGGGTCAGCCGCACGGCCACGGTGTTGATGCTTTTGGACAGCGCGTGCATCAGCGTCACATCGCCTTCATAGCGGTCGGCATAGTTGCCCGGCGCATAGTTGGCGATCTGGACGGGGGCATCGCGCCGGATGGTCACGGGGGTCAGTCCGCGCTCCATGGCCGTGAGATACACAAATGTCTTGAACGCGGAGCCGGGCTGGCGCTGCGCTGTTGTGGCGCGGTTGAACTGACTGTCGCGGTATGACCGTCCGCCCACAAGCGCCAGCACGGCACCGTCGGGCGACAACGCCACCAACGCACCCTGGCTGACCCGGGCAGCTTCGCCGACCAGCGCCAGACCGCTTTTTACAGCGCCGACAGCCGCCACTTGCAGCGCAGGGTCGAGGGTCGTTTCAACGGTCACGTCGCGGTCGGCGCGCCCGACAAAATCGGTCAGTTGCTCCTCGATCCAGTCAACGGCATAGCCTGTTTCAGTCGTAGCGCGGCGGGCCAGTTCGGCGGGGAACGCAGACGCGGTATCGGCCTGCGCCTGCGGCAGATACCCGTATCGCTGCATGGCGTCGATCACGATGTTGGCGCGGGCCTGCGCAGCGTCGGGGTTATTTGTCGGCGCGAGGCGTGACGGGGCCTTGACGAGGCCGGCCAGCATGGCGGCTTCGGGAACAGTGATTTCAGCGGCGGGCTTGTCGAAATAGCGCTGGCTTGCCGCCTCGATACCGTAAGCACCCGCACCGAAATAGACGCGGTTTAAATACAGCGTCAGCAATTCGTCCTTGGTGTATTCGCTCTCCAGCCACAGGGCCAGCATGGTCTCCTGCACTTTGCGCTTCAATGTACGGTCAGGCTGGAGGAACAGGTTTTTGGCAAGCTGCTGGGTAATGGTCGAGCCGCCCTGCACCACATCCATGGCCTTGAAATTGGCCACCATGGCGCGGGCGATGCCGTAGGGGTCCACGCCCGCATGGGAATAAAACCGGCGGTCTTCGATGGCCACAAAGGCGTGCGCCACATGCGGCGGCAGTTCATCCACCCCCACCGCGCGCGCAAAGCCCGAGCCGCGCCGCGCCAGAACCGTGCCGTCATTGGCCAGAATGGTGACGGTCGGCGCGCGGGTGGGCACGGCCAGATCCTGCGTTTCGGGAAGTTCCATGGCCCAGGTGAACGCTAGCCCAACGGTGCCAACGCCCAGCCACAGCAAGGCAACGGCAGCCCAATACCCCAGATGCCGCGCGGTGATGCGCTTTATGAAGGCCGGTGGCGTGAATCCACCGCCGCCTGAACCCCTGTTGCTGGTGTTGCCGCCGCCCTGACCGCCACGACCGCCACCACCATGGCCACTGCCGGGTTTTGGTGCCGACCGGCGTTTGTCAGATCGTGTCTTTGGGTTTGGCTTGCGGGTTTTGAGAGGCTGACGCGGAACATCTTCATCAAGATCAGCTGTTTCAGAAACCGGCATGCTCCGTGGACGGATGATACGCGGGCCGGATGTCGTTGCCGATCGGCTGCCCGGCTCAAAGCCCGTGTCAAAAGATGTATCGGGAACAGCATCCGGCTCGGCTGCGCGCGCACGCCGCATACGCTCGCGACGCGCTTCAACGCCTGCCAGCATCTCGCGTGGCGATACGGCAGCAGGGCGCGGTCGCTCAGGCTTGCCGGCAACGGCACGCGCAATGCGGTCGCGCGGGATCACGCCTTCATCCGGCATGTCCTGCTCGTCATCATTGTCGCGGGGGCCACCGCCATCACGGAACCCCCGGCGTCCTGCCGTTTTTCGCGTCGTCATACGCCCCGCGAGCCAGCCGCCCGCACTCGAATTGGTTAACCAGACGTTATTGTCTGTGCCAATGTCTTAACGGCAGGTGAAGGCCGCAGTGAGGCGGCGCGATGGCGTGAATTGGGCGGCAGAAAGAGGGTAGGATGATTGACCACGGCATGTTGATTGAGGCGGTTCTACAGGCGAACCGAAAGATATTTGCAATGTCAGATGGAAGCTGGCTTAGCGATATCGCAGGAGAGGGCTACCTTGTCGCGTCAATCGCAGACTTGATCCGTAGTGAATGGCAACTCCCGGTACGCCTAGAAATGCCATATTCCAAAGTAGGCGTTGCCACGCTCGGCAAGGCCCGTGCGGATATCTGTATTAACCCGCCAAATGAGGCGGCAGGCTCCAAATCAGTTATTATTGAGGTCAAGCGAACATGGGGCAAATGGGGGGAAGATCTAAAACGCATAGATGTTGCCCGGAATAGCGACCACATCGCTCAAACAGCCTTCGTCGGCTTTCTCGCTGAGAAAGGGGATGGAGTATCAGCGAAGCAGAAGCAGCTCTTAGCTGAACTAGAAAAAGAACCTGCAGAGAGTGACGGCTGGGTAAGGCGCGCCTCAACATGCGGGCCGATGCCGTATCTTGGATCATGGGACAAGTGGGGGCTAACGGAGCAGAAATGGAACTATGGCGTCCTCGTAGTTTCCTACATCCGAATCGACCACACTAGCTAAACGTCCAGGTTTGCCACCTGCAGCGCGTTTTCCTGGATGAAGGCGCGGCGGGGTTCTACGACGTCGCCCATGAGTTTTTCGAACAGGTCGTTGGCTTCGTCCATGTGCTCGACCTTGACCTGCAACAAGGTGCGGGCGGAGGGGTCAAGCGTGGTTTCCCAGAGCTGGTCCGGGTTCATTTCGCCAAGGCCCTTGTAGCGCTGCATGGCGTTGCCCTTGCGGCCTGCATCAAAAATCGCATCCAGCAGCGCCATTGGACTGCGGATCTCAATCGTTGTGCCATCCTTGCGGGTGAGGGTTGCAGCCTTGAGATAGACTTCCTGCAGGCGCGCCGAGATGCGGTCAAGGCGGCGGGCATCGGCGGAGGCCATCAGGCGGCCATCAATGACCTGCACTTCGCGCACGCCGCGCACTTCGCGCTCGAATGCCAGCCCTCCATCGTCTGTAGGCTGACCTTTCCAGCCGCGTTCGGTTTCATCCGACAGCAGATCAAGGCGGGCGGCGATGTAGGTGGCGGCGTCACCGGCTTTGGCCTCGTCGGCCATCAGCTCAGGATTGAGGGCCCCGGCGATAGCTGCCTGCTCGACGATGAATACCGGGTAGCGGGCGCGCACTGAATCAAGAGATGTGCGGGCCTGACGGGCTTCTTCGACCACCGCAGCAAGGTCGGCGCCGCCAATCTGCTCGCCGGTGTGCAGTTTCAGCACGGCACCGTCGAGGCCGGTGGCGATCAAATAGTCTTCAAGGCCGCGTTCATCCTTGACGTAGGTTTCTGACTGGCCGCGCTTGATTTTATAGAGCGGCGGCTGGGCAATGTAGAGGTAGCCGCCCTCGATCACTTCAGGCATCTGCCGATAGAAGAAGGTGAGCAGCAGCGTGCGAATGTGTGCGCCGTCCACGTCGGCGTCGGTCATGATGATGATCTTGTGATAGCGCAGCTTGGCGATGTTGAAATCATCGCGGCCGATGCCGGTGCCCAGCGCTGTAATGAGCGTGCCGATTTCGTTGGACGACAGCATCTTGTCAAAGCGTGCGCGCTCGACGTTGAGGATCTTGCCGCGCAATGGCAGCACCGCCTGGTTGGCGCGGTCACGCGCCTGCTTGGCAGACCCACCGGCTGAATCGCCCTCCACCAGAAAAAGCTCGGAGACGGCGGGATCCTTGGACTGGCAGTCGGCAAGCTTGCCGGGCAGCGACGACACATCAAGCGCGCCTTTGCGCCGGGTGAGTTCGCGCGCCTTGCGGGCGGCTTCACGGGCGGCGGCGGCATCCACCACCTTGCCAATGACGCTTTTGGCTTCGGCGGGGTGCTCCTCAAACCAGCTTGCAAGCTGGTCGTTGACGACGCTTTCAACGACGGGGCGCACTTCGGATGACACCAGCTTGTCTTTGGTTTGAGACGAGAACTTGGGGTCGGGCACTTTCACCGACACGATGCAGGTGAGGCCTTCGCGCGCGTCGTCGCCGGTGAGTGATACTTTTTCACGTTTCAGCAGGCCATGCGCATTGGCATAGCCATTGATGACGCGGGTGAGCGCGCCGCGAAAGCCCGCAAGGTGCGTGCCGCCGTCGCGCTGGGGAATGTTGTTGGTGAAGGTCAGCACGTTCTCGTGGTAGCTGTCGTTCCACCACAGCGCCACATCAACGGTGATGTCGTCCTTCTCGGCGTGGATGGCAACCGGCGCATCAAACAGCGAGCCGCGATTGCGGTCGAGGTAGCGCACGAAGGCTTCAATGCCGCCTTCATAATACAGTTCCACCTCTTTGGGCTCAACGCCGCGCAGGTCTGAAAGGTTGATGCGGACGCCGGAGTTGAGGAAGGCGAGTTCGCGCAGCCGGTGTTCCAGCGTGGCAAAATCGAAGTCCGTCATGGTGAAGGTATCGGACGACGGCAGGAACGTAATTTCCGTGCCCGTTCGCTTCTTGCCCTTGGCCTCATCCAGCGGGGCATCGCCGGTGACAGCCAGCGGGCCTTCGGCGTCGCCATGCACAAAGCGCATTTCGTGGGTTTTGCCGCCGCGCCAGATCACCAGATCAAGACGCACAGACAATGCATTGACCACCGACACCCCCACGCCGTGCAAACCGCCCGATACCTTGTAGGAGTTCTGGTCAAACTTACCGCCGGCATGAAGCTGGGTCATGATGACTTCAGCAGCTGAAATGCCTTCTTCCGAATGCATCTGGGTGGGGATGCCGCGACCATTGTCGCGCACGGTGACGGAGCCATCCGCGTTGAGCGAAATATCCACCGTGTCGCAATGGCCCGCCAGCGCCTCGTCAATGGCGTTGTCCACCACCTCATAGACCATGTGATGCAGGCCCGACCCGTCATCGGTGTCGCCGATATACATGCCCGGACGCTTGCGCACCGCATCAAGACCCTTGAGAACCTTGATCGAATCCGCACCATAATCGCTGGTGTCCTGATCTTGCGGTGTGCTGGCGTCATTGGTCATTTTGGTATCCTTTGTCCGTATGCGGACGAGGTTGCTTTAGCCAAGTTCGCTGATATTGGTGATGATGCGGGACACGACGCCATACTCTTTGGCTTCCTGCGCGCTCATCCAGTAGTCACGGTGGGTGTCCTTGACGATCTGCTCGTAGGACTGGCCGGTGGCTTCCGCAAAAATGCGGTTGAGGCGTTCGCGCATCTTGATGACCTCGCGGGCCTGAATGTCGATGTCGGACGCAGAGCCGCCAATGCCGCCGCGCGGTTCGTGCAGCAAAAAGCGCGTGTTGGGCAGGCATACGCGGTCTTCCTTGTCGGCAGCCACATAAATGAGCGCACCGGCAGAGGCACACCAGCCCGAGCCGACCATGCGGACTTTGGGTTTCACGAACTTCACCATGTCATGGATCATGTCGCCGGATTCAACATGGCCGCCGGGCGATGACACAATCATGGTGATCGGGTCGTCGCTTTCAGCGGACAGGGCCAACAACCGTTCGGTGGTGGCGCGGGCAAGGCGGTCGTTGACTTCGCCGGTCACGAGCACGGTGCGCGACTTGAAAAGCGCGGTTTCCATCAGCGGGTTGGCGAAGCTCTTGGCGATGTCCATCGGGTCTGCATCGTTCATTGTGTCTGGTCTTTCCTGCGTGATTTATTTCGTGTTGTTTCAGTAATGTCCGTGCGCGGACTATCCGCGCGGGGTGATGTCTCCATCGGCCACATCAAAAAGCTGGGCGCGGGTGCCCATGCTTTCAAACAGGGCGGCGTCGGTTCCGGTCATCCAGGCCTGCGCGCCCAGCCTGTCCAGTTCGTTGAACAGGGCCGAGCGGCGGGTGGCATCCAGGTGGGCAGCCACTTCGTCGAGCAGCAGCAGCGGCGGCGCACCAAAGCTTGCGCAGTGCAACCGCGCATTGGCGAGCACGAGGCCGATCAGCAGCGCTTTTTGTTCGCCGGTAGAACACGCCTGCGCATCCATGTTTTTGGGCGCGTGGCGCACCAGCATATCGGCCCGGTGAGGGCCTTCAAGGGCGCGGCCCGCCGCTGCATCGCGCCCGCGCGATGACGCGAGGCGTTTTGCAAAGGCATCCTCCGCATCAACCGACGCGCCGGTTTGAAGCGTGGCGTCTGCAAAGCCCGAAGCCAGCGCGATGGAGGCCCGGGGAAACGCGCCCGCGTCAGGCCCTGTGTGTTCGGCAATGGCTGCTGCCAGTTGAGATATGATGTGGGCACGCGCCACGGCAATGGCAATGCCGTGTTCAGCCATCTGGCCTTCAAGGGCTGCCAGCCAGGATGTGTTCCAGGTGTCTTCGGCCAACAGACGGGTGCGCTCGCGCATGGCGCGCTCATAGGAGGAGACGCGGGCAGAGTGGCCGGGGTCAAAGCCGAGCACCATACGATCCAAAAAGCGGCGTCTGCCGCCCGCGCCTTCAGCAAACAGCCGGTCCATCTGCGGTGTCAGCCACAAGGCCCGCACATAATGCCCAAGCACGCCGGAGCCGGATCTGGCCGCGCCGTCCACCTTGACGATGCGCTTGTCGCCGTCTGCCCCGCGCTCGATGCCGGTGCCAAGGTCAATGGTGCCATCAGGCGTTGTGAGTGTGGCAGCCACACCCCAGGGGCCTGCGGCAGGCGCCGGATCTTCCACACTCATGTCGCGGGTGGAAATATCAGACAGCCGCACACCGCGCAGGCCACGACCGGGGGCCAGAAACGACACTGCCTCCAGCAGATTGGTTTTGCCTGCGCCATTGTCGCCGACCAGAACCACGCTACGCGAATCGAGCGCCAGCGCCGTGCGGCTGTAATTGCGAAAGCCGGTGACGACCAGCCGCAGCACCGCAAGGCGCGACGCAGTGTTATGCGTTGACGCCGTCACGGGGCGGTCTGTTTCGGCAAGGGTCAACACGATATGTCCAAATCAGGTGCGGCGCGGGCTCAGACCCGCATTGGCATCAGCACATACAGCGCTTCAGGGTCGTCGCCATCGCGCACGACGGTGGGGGAACCTGCGTCCGACAATTCGAAATGCGCCGTCGGGCCATCAAGCTGCTGGGTTATGTCGAGCAGGTAACGGGCGTTGAAGCCGATTTCCAGGGCTTCGCCCTTGTAGTCCACACCCAACTCCTCCGTGGCAGACCCTGAATCAGGGTTGTTGACGGCGAGGGTTACCCTGCCGTCGTCAAGGTCAAGTTTTACGGCGCGGCTGCGCTCGGTGGAAATGGTCGAGACGCGGTCAACGGCCGACGCAAACAGCTTGCCGTCCACTTCCATGGACTTGTTGCTCTCAGACGGGATGACGCGGCCATAATCGGGGAACGTGCCGTCAATCAGCTTGGAGGTGAGCGTTACCGTGCCGACCTCAAAGCGGATTTTGGTGTCGGACACGGAAATCCGGACGGTGCCGTCACCGGCTTCCAGAAGTTTCAGCAGTTCGGTCACGGTCTTGCGCGGCACAATGATGCCGGGCATCCCGTCGGCGCCCTTTGGCAGCGGCATGTCCACGCGGGCCAGCCTGTGGCCGTCGGTTGCAACAGCGCGCAGCTTGCCCTCGACCGGATGCAGGTAGATGCCGTTGAGGTAATAGCGGGTTTCTTCCGTTGAAATGGCAAAACGGGTTTTTTCGACCAGTCGGAACAGGTCTTTGGTGGTGACCTCAAAGCTGTAGGGCAGGTCGCCTGCGGCAGCGGCGGGAAAATCCTCGCGCGGCAGGCTTTGTAGGGCAAAACGCGAGCGACCGGCCACAATCGTGACCTTGCCGTTTTCCTGGTCGAGATTGATTTCCACCTGCGCGCCGTCGGGCAGTTTGCGCACGATGTCGTACATGGTGTGAGCGGGGGCCGTTGTGCCGCCGCTTGTGGCCACATCCGCCGTCACGCCCTCAACAATCTCGATATCCAGATCGGTGGCGGTGAGGTTTAGCTGGCCGTCCTCGGCGCTGAGCAGCACATTGGCGAGAATAGGGATGGTATTGCGCCGCTCGACAACGCTTTGCACGTGGTTGAGGGCCTTGAGGAGGGCACCGCGTTCAATCGTGATCTTCATGGGACTTATGTTTTTTCCGTTGTGGCGGGTCAGTTGTGGCAGGTCAGTTGGGGCGGATAAGGCAGGGCAGAACAAGGCGTTTGCTGACATGCGGGGTGAAAAACAGACAGCGCCCATGCCGGGTCGGCCTGTGCCAACCCCGCTTTGGCCAGCGCCCCCGAAGCAGGGGTACAAGAGGCCAGAATCAGCCTCAAAGTTATAGCAGCTTCAACCGGCTAATGTACAAAATCCGCTGTTTGTAAAAGGGGTTTTTGATGATGCGCCGCTGATCAAACACACATCGCCCCGCTTCCTTCAGGTGCCACCTTCAGGTGCCCACGCCCTTGCCCCCTTGAAAAACCGGCTGCGGGCTTTGACATACACAGCGTGCGGGCGTATGCCCCGCATATGGGGTCCGGACCCCCGCCGCCCGCAGGTCTTGCGCTTTTTGCCCTGACCCACGGTGAAGTTCCGGTACATCGAACCATGTCAGCCTTTTCAGCACATGCTGATTGGTGGCAATGCGGGCTCCATCATTCGAAACATCCGGCATGTGCGGAAACAATGAGGCTTGAGATGGTCATGACATCTGACATGACAAAAACGGGCGCCCCGAATACACCCGTAGGGCTGCCGGGGACTGACGCGCTGAAAGCACAGGCCAAACGCCTGCGTGCGCGCCTTGACACGCCTGAAGCCCCCATGTCGCACGCCCAGGCTCTTGAGCTTGTGGCGGGTGCACACGGGTATGCGGACTGGAATACGTTGAGTGCGGCGGTCAAACGCCAGCAGCAAAACGCCCTGAACACGGCCGACGCACAACGACCCCCAGGGGTTGGAGATGCTGTGGCCGGCACTTATCTGGGACAGCCGTTTACCGGGTGCGTCAAGGGGGTGCACTCCCTGCCGGGTGGGCATATGCGGCTGACGCTGCATTTTGACACGCCGGTGGACGTGGTGACGTTCGACAGCTTTTCGTCGTTTCGCCAGCGGGTGAGTTGCACGCTGGACCGCGATCTGGTGGCACCAACCAGGTTGTCGGATGGCACCCCGCATATGCGGATTGATCGGCGATTGTAGACAAAAAAACCGGGACGCTGGAATCACCAGCGCCCCGGTTTGTTCGCTGCCGCGACACATGCTGCCCCAAGATGCATGTTTCAGCGCCCGGGCGTGATGCCCTATTCTTCAATCGTGCGGCGGATGACGTTGATGTCTTCGTCCAGGCTTTTATCCTGAGCGCGCAGCTCCTCAATTTTATTGATGCCGTGCAAAACCGTGGTGTGATCCCGGCCACCGAACTTGCGACCGATCTCCGGCAGCGAGCGCGTTGTCAGGTGCTTGCACAGATACATCGCCACCTGTCGGGGCCGGGCAACTGAGCGCGAACGGCGCGGCGATGACATATCGACAATGCGCAGATTGTAGTAGTCGGTCACCTTGCGCTGGATGTCGTCAATGGTGATGCGCTTTTCGTTGGCGCGCACCAGATGGCGCAAAATATCCTGCGCATGTTCGATGGTGAGGGGGCGGCCGATCAGTTCCGCATGTGCAATGAGCGTGGTCAGCGCGCCTTCCAGCTCGCGGATGGACGACGAAATGGACGCTGCAAGATAATCAATGACGTCAGGGCTTAACTGCACACCGGGGTGGTTGGGCAGCATCGTTTCGGCCTTGGCCTGCAAGATGCCCAGACGCAGCTCATAATCCGTCGGCAGAATATCGC
This sequence comes from Pyruvatibacter sp., assembly GCF_040219635.1. Classification (NCBI taxonomy): domain Bacteria; kingdom Pseudomonadati; phylum Pseudomonadota; class Alphaproteobacteria; order Hyphomicrobiales; family Parvibaculaceae; genus Pyruvatibacter; species Pyruvatibacter sp. The sequence continues at coordinate 760,536 of NZ_JAVJSC010000003.1, read as the reverse complement.
AGGCCAGACCCTGACCCAGACGCGAGCGAATGCGTTCCTCGATGTTTTCAAGGTGCGACGGCGAGCGATCAGCAGAGATGATGATCTGGCGGTTGTGATCTACCAGCGCGTTGAACGTGTGGAAGAACTCTTCCTGCGTTGAATCCTTGCCGCCAATGAACTGCACGTCATCCACCATCAGCACATCCACCGAGCGGTAGGCATGCTTGAAGGCCACGGTGTCCTTGTGGCGTAACGCATTGACGAAGTGATACATGAAGCGCTCAGCCGACAGATAGACAACTTTCTTGCCGGGGTCGCGCCGCAAAATCTCTGTGCCAATTGCATGCATCAGGTGCGTTTTGCCAAGGCCGACCGGGCCATACAGATAAAGCGGGTTGAACGGCACGGCCCCATCCGACTCGGCGACCCGACGCGCGGCGGCATAGGCAAGCTGGTTGGACTTGCCGACAACAAAATTGTCGAAGGTGAGATGCGGCAGCAGCGGTGCTCCGATGGGTGTGTCGTCACCCGCTGTTGCGGTAAAGGGCGCGGTCATGGTTGCACCGGCTGAAGAATGCGACGCGGCTGACACGGGGAACGGGTTTCGTGTTGCGGCGCGTGGCGCGTCGTTATCCGGGCCGGGGCTTGCAACCGGGGCGCGCCCCGGCAAAGAGCGCGCGGCCAGCGTGCGGGCCGCATCTGCCGCGCTGGCGGCGCCTTCCGCAATCAACGTTATCTTGGTGATGGAGGCATCCTGCTGGCGCCACAAGGCAAGCAACTGGTCACCAAACTCGCGGCGGATGTAGTCGCGCGAAAAAGCCGTCGGCACCGAATAGGAGACTGCACCATCGCCGACACCAATAAGCAATACGTTGCCAAACCAGCTCTTGAAGCGCGCTGTCCCCAGGTTTGTGCACAGCTTGGCCTGAATTGCGCTCCATTGGTCCGCAACATCATCATGCATCGCGTCGGTCTCCGGGTTTTTCATGAACATGTCGCGCTGCACAGCGGATGCCGCCGGGGTGTGGGGGGCCGCCTGCTCGCGGGGCGGGCCGCCAACAGCAGAGTGCTCATTTGAAGAAAGGTCGGGCGCAGCCACGTGGGGCGTTTCTTCGGCAACCATGCCGGGGTTTGTTTTTCGCGTAATCATCTCGTCCCAATCACCTCAGCTGAGGCTTTTCAGCCCGCAACCGGGCTTTTGCTTCTCAATTCACCAACCCCGCTGCTCACTTGCCCCGCGGCTCACGTACCAAGCGCGGGCGGACAGCAGCCTTGTCGGCCGTTTAACTTTGCCGCCAGGGCAGGCCTGCCGCCTTCCAGCCGCCAACTCCACCGCGATGCCCATCACCATCCAACGGGCCTTCAAAGCCTCCCGCGACATTGAAACAGGCAGAAAAACCAAGCCCCGTCAGCGCCTGCGCGGCAGCCGCGCTGCGCTGGCCAGAGCGGCAGATGCACAGCACCGGCACTTCCGCCGTCACACCGGCCGCAGCAAGCTGTGACGCCACGTTGTCGGCAAACGACGTGTTTGGCGCACCACCGGGAAAGCCCTGCCATTCTTCGGTAATCAACGGACGTCCCGTCGCGCTGATGTCGGGCAGGCCGACAAAGGCCCATTCGGCCTGTGTGCGCACATCAATCAGAACGCTGCGCGCGTCCTCATTGAGAATGCGCCATGCCTCATGCACATCTATGTCGCCTGCATATCCGCTCATCTGCGTAGCTTGTCCCCCCAAACGCGGCCCTGTGTGTCGCGCCGCGTCAATCCAATCCCTCAAACACACCGCGCCGACAGCCCGTCACACAGCGTGTTTCCTTCCGTCGCACAGCGTGTTTCCTTGCGGAGCAATAAAGCTCATGCCCAGCGGCACTTGCCGTCAGCTACGCGCTTGCCACACGGCTCGCCCAGGAAGGCCGCCACCCAACAAACGCACTACACTAAACTAATGGATGCCATAACTTTATTTAAGCAAAGCAAATCTGCTTGCCACCATTACACAAGATGCAAATGAATGGCCGGATGTATGCTTAAACTTCAAGTAATGACTGCCGCCGCCGAGAAACCAATATTAACGCTCGTGCCCCTGAAACATCAACCGGACCATTTGGTGAACGTCGCAAATCTTTTGTTCAACCGTCACGCCGGATCATCAGGCACGCCCGGGTTTCAGCTCGCGGATGCGAGGCCAAAACATCGGGAAACCGAGTTTAGGAAAGGCTTTGCCGCAAGCGCAAGGCCGATTCGGATGGCGGCGGCAAAAATTAACCATCGTTGCCAAATGCGCACACAGCGCGGGTTGTGGTGGACGCCTTTTCACCCCATAGGAGGCGTGATTTTCGTACAGATATATTTAAGTCAAGCACAAATAAAACCATTCCCCACCGGGAATGATGGCCCGGCGCCGCAAGGCACTCGCCACAGGGTTAGCGCATGAAGCCACCGTGTGGCGCGCACGAAAAAGGCGCCCCCGATTGCGGGAGGCGCCTTTGTTCCTGGCACATGTTCCTGGCACACAAATCAAGCCGTGCCGGTTGGCGGCTATCCAAGCGCCTTAATGCGGCTTGAAAGGCGCGAGACCTTCCGAGAGGCTGTGTTCTTGTGAAGGATGCCCCGGCCCGCAGCGCGCATGATTTCAGGCTGTGCGGCCTGAAGGGCGGCCTTTGAGGCTGCCGCATCGCCGGTGGCGATAGCTTCTTCCACCTGACGAATGAACGTGCGCATGCGGCTGCGGCGCGCGCGGTTCACTTCGGTGCGGCGCGCAATCTTGCGGACCATCTTCTTTGCAGAACGTGTATTAGCCATGTGGCAGAACCATTTTCTTGTCTCAGCGGCACGTCATCCGGCCCGAAAAAGGCCAAGGCAGACAGCGCTTGGATCAGGTAATTAAAGAGGCGGCGTTATAACCGCGCACCATAGCGCGGTCAAGCGCACCAGGCTGCGGATTTTTCCACCTGTGCAGACCGCTGGAAACCGCGCCTATTTGTGCTTGAAAGAGGGTTTGCGCTTGTCGATGAAGGCGGCCATGCCTTCTTTTTGGTCTTCAAGGGCAAACAGCGAGTGGAACAGGCGCCGCTCGAAGCGCACACCCTCAGAAAGCGTTGTCTCGTAGGAGCGGTTGACCGCTTCCTTGGTGAGCGAGGTGACGGGCCGCGACATGCCGGCAATCTTCTCGCCTGTCTTGACGGCCTCTTCCACGAGGTCAGCGGCGGGAATGATGCGGCTGACAAGGCCCGCTCGCTCGGCTTCCTCTGCATCCATCATGCGGCCTGTCAGGCACATTTCCATGGATTTTGATTTACCCACAAACCGCGTGAGCCGCTGTGAACCGCCAATGCCGGGCATCACGCCCAGGGAGATTTCAGGCTGGCCGAACTTGGCCGTGTCTGACGCCAGAATAAAGTCGCACAACATGGCCAGCTCGCAGCCACCGCCCAGCGCATAGCCGGAAACGGCTGCAATAACGGGTTTGCGTGCTTCGGCGATGCGGCCTGCTTTTTCGAACAGGTCTTCCTTATAGGCATCCATATAACTTTTGGGCTGCATTTCCTTGATGTCGGCCCCGGCTGCAAACGCTTTTTCAGAACCCGTGATCACCATGCAGCCGATGGCGTCGTCCGCATCAAACCCGCGCACGGCATCAATCAGCTCGTCCACCAGTTGGGCATTGAGCGCATTGAGCGCATCGGGCCGGTTGAGCGTAATGAGCGCCACGCCGCCGCGCTTTTCGGTTTTGATGGTGTCGTAGGCCATGGGGAAAAATCCTTAAGTGTCGGGGCGGATAGAAGCGAGAGAACGTTACCTCTGGCATTGTCCGCAGTAAAATGTCGAGCGTCCTGATTGCACAATACGCCGGATGTCTTTGTTACACCCCGGCGTTGAACACGGGTCGCCTTCGCGGTCATAGACCTTGAAGGTGTGCTGGAAGTAACCCAGCGAGCCATCTGCCTGGGCATGGTCGCGCAACGAACTGCCGCCCGCCTCAATGGCCTCGCGCAGAACGTGCTTTATTTCGGCGGTCAGTTTTTTGAGCCGGTCCGTCGGCGCGCCTGATTGCTTTACCAACGACGAAGCAATGCGCTTTGGCGATATGCGCGACCGAAACAGCGCCTCACACACATATATATTGCCAAGGCCCGCGACCACCGCCTGATCAAGCAGTGCCATCTTGATCGGGGATTTGCGGCCTGCAAGCCCGCGCGCCAGAGCGTCCGCATCAAAGTCGCGCGACAGCGGTTCGGGGCCGAGCAGTTTCAAAAAGCTGTTTTTGGTTTCGTCGCCGGTTTCTTCAATCACCATGAAACCAAACCGGCGCGGGTCGGAGTAGCGCACCACGCCGCCCCCTTCCATGCGGAACACAATATGCTCATGCATGGCGTGGGCATTGGCCCCGGTATCAAGGTGGAATGCGCCGGGCCGTGCCACCACATCGGGCATCTCGACCACAAACCGGCCCGACATACCCAGATGCATGATGAGCAGGGCCGCATCATCGAGCCGCGCAATCAGATATTTGCCGCGCCGCGCAAGCGTCTCCACGCGGGCACCTGTCAGGCGATTGGCAAAATCCTCCGGCAGGGGAAACCGCAGGTCAGGCCGCTTGGCTTCCACATGCATGAAGCGTTGACCTTCCATGGCGGGCGCGAGGCCGCGGCGGACGGTTTCAACTTCGGGAAGTTCGGGCATCGGGTGCGGCTTATCCTTGAGCGCAGCGGCATTTTACCACTTCGGGCAGGTCTCATAGCGCAATCAGGCCCTCTTGCGCTATGGTCCGCGCCCATGAGTGACACCGCACCCAGCAACGCGACCCATTTCGGGTTTCGCGACGTGGACCCTGCTGAGAAGCAGGGGCTGGTCAATGGCGTGTTCCGCAATGTGGCGGGGCGCTATGACCTGATGAACGACCTGATGTCCGCAGGCGTTCACCGTCTGTGGAAAGACGCGCTGGTGGCATGGCTTGCACCGCCCAAACGTGGCCGCGCCTATGAGACGCTGGATATGGCGGGCGGCACCGGCGACATTGCCCAGCGCATTGCCGAGCGCTCACACGGCCACGCCAAGGTGCTGGTGGCCGACATCAACGATGCCATGCTGGGCGAAGGCAAGGTGCGCGCCGCCGGTGACGCAATGGGCAAGCAACTGTCATTTGCCTGCATGAATGCGGAGCGTCTGCCGCTCGAAGACAACCGATTTGACGCCTACACAATCGCGTTTGGCATTCGTAATGTGCCGGACCTTGATGCGGCGCTGGCTGAGGCCTACCGGGTGCTCAAGCCCGGCGGGCGGTTCTTGTGTCTTGAGTTCAGCCATGTGGTGGTGCCGTTGCTGGACGACATTTACGAACGCTGGTCGTTTGGTGTGATACCGCGCATCGGCGAACTGGTGGCGGGCGATCGCGACTCCTACCAGTACCTGGTTGAGAGCATCCGCAAGTTTCCGCAGCAAAAGGCGTTTGAACAGCGCATTGCCAAAGCGGGCTTTGCGCGGGTGTCTCACCGTAACCTTACCGGCGGCATCGCGGCGATGCATTCCGGTTTCAAGATTTAAGGCGTACACGGATGTTCAGCCATGTGCGCAATCTTGGTCGGCTGATCCGCGCCGCATGGGTGCTGTCGCGCTACGACGCCCTGTTTGCCATTGATGCAGGCGAGCCGCCAGCACCGGTGAAGGCCGCCCGCGCCATTGCCCGCGTACGCCAGAAAATCGGCGGCGCAAACAAATTAGCGGACGGGGCTCAGGCTTCTGAAGGCGACAGGCTGGCAGCCGCTCTCACAGAGCTTGGCCCCAGCTACATCAAGCTGGGCCAGTTTCTGGCGACGCGGCCTGACGTGGTGGACCCGGCGCTGGCCCGCGACCTCGCCAAACTGCAGGACCGGCTGCCGCCGTTTGATACGGACACCGCACAAGCCATCATCGTGGAAGAGTTCGGGGAGCCGTGGTCTGCGCTTTATGGCGAGATGAGTGACGCGATTGCGGCGGCCTCCATCGCACAGGTGCACAAAGCCACCACCGTTGAGGCGGACGGCACCACACGTGATGTGGCCGTGAAAGTGCTGCGCCCCGGCATTGAGCAGCGGTTTGCGGCAGACCTTGAAACGTTCTTCTGGGTGGCCCGTCTGATTGACCGCGCGGTGCCGTCGTCGCGTCGGCTCAAGCCCATTGACGTTGTGCAAACACTTGCCGACTCGATGGCGCTGGAAATGGATTTGCGCCTTGAGGCCGCCGCCATGTCGGAAATGGCCGAGCGCACCAAAGGCGACGCGGGCTTTCGCACGCCCGCCATTGACTGGGAGCGCACATCAAAGCGGGTGATGACGCTTGAGTGGATACCGGGCATTCCCATCGCCGACAGGGCTCGCATCAGTGCCGCCAATCTGGACCCGAAGGCTGTGGCGGCCAATCTCATCACCACGTTTCTGACCCATGCGGTGCGCGAAGGCTATTTCCACGCCGACATGCACCCCGGCAATCTGTTTGTGGAAGCCGACGGCTCGCCCGGCGGTACTCTGGTGGCGGTGGATTACGGCATCATGGGGCGTCTCAACGCCAAGGAGAGCCGGTTTCTGGCGGAGATATTGTTTGGCTTCGTGATCCGCGACTATCGCCGCGTGGCGGAAGTGCATTTCGAGGCGGGCTATGTGCCGGAGAACAAATCCGTTGACGGGTTCGCGCAGGCGTTGCGGGCCATCGGCGAGCCGATTTTGGGCCGTGAGGCGCACGAGATTTCCATGGCGCGGTTGCTGGCACAGCTCTTTGAAGTGACCGGCCAGTTCGAGATGGAAACCCGGCCCGAACTCATCATGCTGCAAAAAACCATGGTCGTGGTGGAAGGCGTTGCCCGCGACCTGGACCCGGATTTCAACATGTGGAAAACCGCCGAGCCGGTGTTGCGCCAGTGGCTTGAAAGCCGCATCGGCCCCGAAGGCCGGTTGCAGGATGCCGTCAAAGGCGCTGAACGCATGGGCCGCCTGATGGGTGACCTGCCGGACCTTCTGGAAACCGCCGAACGCGCCGCGCGCAGCCTTGCCGGGCCGCGTGGGTTCGGGGGCGGAGGTGGCGTTGCGGACGGCCTGAAACTCCACCCCGACACCGCCAAGGCCATCGCCAATGCCCAGGCAGAACGTGAACGGCCTAACCGCATTGCCCTGTGGGTGGGTGCTGTGGCGCTGGCGGTTATTGCCGTGGCGGTGGTGATCTAGCCCGGCCCCGGCACTTTAATATTGCCCCTGATCAGGTCTCAAATGACTTTTGAGGGCCTATCTACACATTTGGCCCGTAAATACTTATATTGGCCGTGAATGCGGCGGGAATCTTCGGCGCTGGTCGTGAAAGGCTTTTCAACGTGCTCGACGGCAAACGGATACTTCTGATCATCGGCGGCGGTATCGCGGCCTACAAGTCGCTGGAGCTGGCGCGGCTTATCCGGCGGCGCAATGGCGAGGTGCGGGCGATCCTGACCAAGGCGGGGCAGGAGTTTGTAACGCCGCTGTCTGTTGGCGGGCTGACCCATGACAAGGTCTATACGGATCTGTTTGACCTCACCGCCGAAGCCGACATGGGCCACATCCAGTTGTCGCGCGACGCGGACCTGCTGGTGGTATCACCCGCCACCGCAGACCTGATGGCCAAGATCGCCCAAGGCCGCGCTGATGACATGGCGTCCACAGCGCTGCTGGCCACTGACAAGCCGGTGCTGATTGCCCCTGCCATGAATGTGCGCATGTGGGAGCACCCGGCGACGCAGCGCAACCTGGCGCAGTTGATAGCTGACGGCGTGAGCGTTGTGGGGCCACGCGAGGGCTCCATGGCGTGTGGCGAGTTTGGCCCCGGCAGGCTGGCGGAGCCCGAAGACATTCTGGCCGCCATTGAACAACAGCTTGGCGGATCGGGCGTGTTAGCAGGACGCCGCGCGATCGTGACTGCCGGGCCGACCCATGAACCGATTGACCCGGTGCGCTACATCGCCAACCGCTCTTCAGGCAAACAGGGCTATGCGATTGCGCAAGCTTTGGCGCAGCTTGGCGCGGAGACGCATCTGGTGTCCGGCCCCACCAGCCTTGCGGACCCGCGCGGTGTGCGTGTGACCCGCGTTGAAACGGCGCGCGAAATGCTGGCGGCGACGCAGGCGTGCCTGCCTGCCGATGTTGCGGTGTGTGCCGCAGCCGTTGCGGACTGGCGGGCGGATACGTCCACCAATTCAAAACTCAAGAAGGACGGGACGGGTGCCGTGCCGCCGCTCGCCCTGATTGAAAACCCGGACATTCTGGCGACGCTGAGCAGCGCAGGCCCTGATCGCCCCCGGCTTGTGATCGGGTTTGCCGCGGAGACGGATGATGTGGTTGCCCACGCCACGGCCAAACGCCAGCGCAAGGGCTGCGACTGGATAGTGGCCAATGATGTGTCACCAGGCACCGGCATCATGGGTGGCGACAGCAACACGGTGCATCTGATTTCAGCGTCCGGCACCGAAAACTGGGCACCGATGCCAAAGGCGCAGGTGGCAACGCAGCTTGCCGCCCGCGTGGCGGACGCGCTGGGAGCAATGTCATGACAGCTATCAACATCAAGGTCATGCAGTTGCCCCACGGCAGGGGGCTTGATCTGCCGGCCTATGAAACGGATCACGCGGCGGGCATGGATCTGCGCGCCGCGCTGGCTGACGGCGAACAGGTGACGCTTGCACCAGGTGCGCGCGCCATGGTGCCAACGGGGCTGGCCATTGCACTGCCCGAAGGCTTTGAGGCGCAGGTGCGTCCACGTTCCGGGCTGGCGGCCAAGCAGGGCGTTACGGTGCTCAATAGTCCGGGTACGGTGGATGCGGATTATCGTGGTGAGGTCAAGGTCATTCTCATCAACCACGGCGATGAGCCGGTGTTGATCACACGCGGTATGCGCATTGCGCAGATGCTGTTTGCGCCGGTCACACGCGGCACGTTTATGGCGGTTGAGACGCTGGATGAAACAGCGCGCGGTGCGGGTGGCTTCGGCTCGACCGGCACCGATGTCAAGAAGGCCGGGTGACGGGTATGTTGCGGCTTTCCAAAAAAACACTGCTGGCGCTCGAAGCCGTTGTGGACGTGGCCTACAACGCGCGGCCTGATCCGGTGCAATCCAAAGAGATTACAAAGCGGCAGGGCATTCCCCAGCGCTATCTTGAACAGGTGATGCAGCAGCTTGTGCGTGAGGGTGTGCTCAAGGGTGTGCGCGGCCCGCGCGGCGGCTACCGGCTGGCGCGCGAGCGGCGGCGCATTACGGTTGGCGAGATCGTGCGCATTGTCGGTGCCATGGAAGCGGCGGACGACGCACGCGATGAAGCCAAGGCGGCAGCGCGCGAAGCCAATGGCCATGCCCGGTCCGACGACATGCCGATGTCCGGTGGCGGTTCGCCGCTGGGCGAGCAGGTTGTGCGGCCCATGTGGGACACCTTCCAGACCGACATCATGGACAAACTCAATGCCATAACCATTGACGATCTGTGCCGAGAGGCAGAGAGCAAAGACATCAAGCCCGCAGCAATGGTGGGCACTGACTTCACAATCTAATGCGCGCACCCCCGGCGCGCCGACAGGAGGCAACACGATGACTGACAAGCCAGGCCGCGGCCGCATCTATGACTGCATCACCGAGACAATCGGCAATACGCCGCTGGTGCGCCTCAAGCGTATGAACGCCAACGGCAAGGCAGACGTGCTGCTGAAACTTGAGTTCTTCAATCCGCTCGCCAGCGTCAAGGACCGCATCGGCGTGGCGATGATCGAGGCGCTGGAAGCTGCGGGCAAGATCGACGAAAACACCGTGCTGATTGAGCCGACGTCCGGCAACACCGGCATTGCGCTGGCGTTTGTGGCAGCCGCCAAAGGCTACAAGCTGATTTTGGTGATGCCCGAAAGCATGTCGCTGGAACGCCGCAAGATGCTGGCGTTGCTGGGCGCGGAGCTTGAATTGACCGAAGCTGCAAAAGGCATGAAGGGCGCAGTCGCACGCGCCGAAGAGCTGTTGCAGTCCACACCCAATGCCGTGATGCCGCAGCAGTTTGACAACCCGGCCAACCCCGAAATCCACCGCCGCACGACAGCCGAAGAGATATGGAATGATACCGATGGCAAGGTGGATGTGGTGATTTCCGGCATCGGCACGGCAGGCACGTTTACCGGCGTGGGCTCCGTGCTGAAGGCCAGAAAACCTGAGCTCAAGATGATCGCCATTGAGCCGGAGGATTCTCCCATTCTCTCGGGCGGTCAGCCTGGTCCACACAAGATTCAGGGCATCGGTGCAGGCTTCATCCCCGGCAACCTCGACAAGAGCCTGATTGATGAAGTGATTACCATCGGCAATGAAACAGCCTTCGAGACCGCCCGTCAGGCGGCCCGCGAAGAAGGCATCCCCGGCGGCATTTCATCAGGCGCTGCCATTGCGGCGGCCCTTGAAGTGTCCGAGCGCCCTGACATGGCAGGCAAGACAATCGTCGCCATCATACCCAGCTTCGCCGAGCGCTATCTCTCCACCGCGTTGTTCGACGGGCTTTAGGATCGCAGCCGCCATGCCGCTAACCGACACGCAGCTTGAACGGTATGCGCGGCATATTCTGTTGAAGGAGATTGGCGGGCCCGGGCAGCAGGCATTGCTGGCGGCGCGGGTGCTGATTATCGGCGCGGGCGGCCTTGGGTCTCCGGCGGCGCTTTATCTGGCAGCAGCAGGCGTGGGCACCATTGGGCTTGTGGATGACGACACGGTGTCGCTGTCCAACCTGCAACGGCAGATTGCGCATACCACCAGTGCCGTTGGTGAAACCAAGACAGCAAGTGCCACACGAACACTCAGGGCACTTAATCCGGATACGGATATTGTGTCTTATACTCAGCGACTGACGGCTGACAATGCGGACGAGATCATCAGCGGCTACGATCTGGTGCTTGATGGCTGCGACAATTTCGAGACGCGTTTTCTGGTCAATGATGCGTGCTATCGCGCGCGCGTGCCGCTTGTCTCTGGCGCTGTTGGCCGCTTTGACGGGCAGCTTGCAGTGTTCCGCGCGTGGGAAACCGATAACGACGATACCCCCGCACCCAATTACCGCGATCTTGTGCCGGAGGTACCGCCGCCGGGCAGCGTGCCGACCTGCGAGGAGGCCGGGGTGGTGGGTGCGCTTACCGGCGTCATCGGCTCGATGATGGCAATGGAGGCGATCAAGGAAATTACCGGCGCGGGAACCAGCATGGCGGGTCACGTGTTGTTGTATGACGCACTGGATACACGCATCCGCAAGGTTCGGATCGTGCATGACCCGGCAAATATACTGAGTGGCCAACACGAGGTGGCGACGCAGGCGGGAGCGGGAGTGGCTGAGTAGCGCCTAAACGTCGATCGGCAGCACCCGGTCGGGCGGTGCGTTGCCATCTACGAAGCTGCGGATATTGATGACCACCTTTTCGCCCATCTCGATGCGGCTTTCATAGGTGGACGAACCCATATGCGGCAGCAGCACAACGTTGGCACGCCCCAGCAGCTTGGGGTTTACGGCGGGTTCGTTTTCAAACACATCAAGGCCCGCGCCGGCAATCTCACCCGCGTCAATCGCCTGCGCCAGCGCCGTCTCGTCGATGATTTCGCCGCGCGCGGTGTTGACGATGAAGGCGTCCGGCTTCATCAGCTTCAACCGGCGCGCATTGAGCAGGTGATAGGTCGCGGGCGTATGCGGACAGTTGATGGACACGATGTCCATACGCGCCAGCATCTGGTCCAGCGAGTCCCAGTAGGTGGCTTCAAGCTCTTCTTCTATGGCGGAATTCGCGGGCTTGCGGTTGTGATAATGGATCGACAGGCCAAACGCCTTTGCCCGCCGCGCCACTGCCTGGCCGATGCGGCCCATACCGATGATGCCCAGCCGCTTGCCGTGAATCCTGTGTCCAAGCATCCAGGTGGGCGACCAGCCCTGCCATTGGTTATCCGCTGAAATGATCTGCGCGCCTTCGGTGAGGCGGCGCGGCACAGCCAGGATAAGCGCCAGGGTCAGGTCGGCAGTGTCTTCGGTCAGCACATTGGGGGTATTGGTAACGGTGATTCCGCGCGCGTGGGCGGCGTCCACATCGATGTTGTCCACGCCCGCACCAAAATTGGCGATGAGTTTGAACTTGTCGCCTGCTTTTTCAAGCAAGGCTGCGTCAATGCGGTCGGTCACGGTGGGCACAAGCACTGTGCTTTCAGCCACCGCGCGCTCCAGCGCCTCACGCGACAGGGCGGTGTCATCGAGGTTAAGGCGGGTGTTGAACAGCTCGCGCATCCGCGTTTCCACGATGTCGGGGAGTTTGCGGGTGACGGTGACAAGGGGCTTGGTGTGCGGCACGAAACTTCAACCCTGATAGGATGTGACCCCTATTCCTAGCACCAGCCCGTGCGGCTATCAAAGCCCTTGCACAGATTGCGGGCTGCACATGCCGTGGGCCAGTCTGCTTGACCACACGGGAACCTGCTTGGCATAACAACGACACCCACGATAAACAGCCGGTTTTCCGAACCACCCGGCACAACAAGAACGCTCGCCCGTGTCCCTTCTGGTTGCCCCCTACATGCCTCGCGCCCTGCGCGCCATTGCCCTGTTCGCCGCCCTATGCATGGCAGGCGTCGCCACCGGCCCTGCGAGCATGGCGCAGCCCTCTGCGGCCAGCACGCTGTCCGGCGGCATCAAGATCGGCACGGTGACCGGGCTGCCGATGCCGCGCTTCGTGGCGATCAAGTCCAGCCCCGTCAATGTGCGCGGCGGGCCGTCAACCAACCATCAGGTGGCATGGGTGTTCGTGCGCAAGGGCGTGCCGGTGGAAGTGACGGCGGAGTTTGAAAACTGGCGCCGCATCCGCGACGTGGACGGCGACCAGGGGTGGGTTTTTCATACCCTGATTGATGGCGGACGCACCGTGATGGTGGTGGGGCCGGATGCCTCAAGCCCACGCACCGGCGACCTTGTGGCATTGCAGTTTGCCCCCGATACCGCCAGCGACACCGTGGCGCTGATTGAACCGGGCGTCGTTGGCGAACTGGCGCAATGCGGCCAGGGCTGGTGCGCCGTGCGCGCGGGCGGCTATGAGGGCTTTGTGCAGGCAGATGCGCTTTACGGCGTTTATGCCCGCGAAGTGGACTAGCCGCCGCGCCGCAAGCCGTTAAGCGAAATCACCCGCCAGCCGTGCCACCATCGCATCCGAAACCACGGCCAGATGCTGGTAGTTGTCGTGGCTGAAGCCGATCATCACTTTCGCGCCGGGCTTTTTGAACGCTGCAATCTGTTCGTCCGTGAACGGAAAATGCAGGAAGTGCACCGATGATGACTTGCCGTCTTCGGATGTGCGGTCAATGTCGTGTTCGGGGTCAGACATCACGCGGTCGCCGTCAATATCAATGAAGGCTGTTTCCTCGATGCCTGCCAGTTTGTAGAGCACGTTCTTGCGGCGCACGGGATCATCAATCTCGAACATCACCGTCGCCACCAGCTCCTTGCCCTTGGGGATGAGCGGGTTGTAGGCGGACAGTTCGTCCTCGATCTGCTCTTCGCCGCCTTTTTCGATGTAGAGCATCTCGTGGACCTGATGCCACATGGTCTCGTAGCTCTCGAAATAGAACGTCGCATGGGGACCAACTTCTATGCGGCGCTCGCGCTTGACCGGCATCATGGCCTTGCGCCGTTCGGCGCGTTGCTTGCCATAGTCTTCAACAGGCATGATGTCGGCGTGGGTGATCTGTGTGGGGTTTGGCATTACAGTCATTTGCGTCCTTATTCACTCAGCGCGGAAATCCTTATTGGCTCAAAGGCCGTAGGCGCGCGCAATCAGTTCTACCGGGTGGGATGACGAGGGCCTGGGTTTTGTAACGTCCGCGAGGCCCAGCTCATCAATTTCCTGCATGATGTGTTTGAGGGCCAGCGGGCACTCGCTCACCACATGCGCGGCTTCAGCCCTGGAGATATTACGCGCAGCGGTTTTGCCAACCTTCATCGCCACATCATGTGTTTCTTTGAGCACACCAAATGTGCCGCCGTGTCCTGCGCACCGCTCAACGGGCGTCACTTTTGCGTCAGGAATGAGCTTCAGAAGCTCAACGGCCTTTGCGCCTACATTTTGTGCCCGCGCATGACACGCCAGATGCACGGCAACCCCGCCCTCAAGGGGTTTCATGCCGTCGGCCATGCCTTCGGTCCTGGCGATATCAACAATGTATTCGTCGATGTCTTTCACAGCCTTCGACAGCGCAATCACGTCGTCGTTGTCGGGCACGATGAGCGGCCACTCGAACTTCATCATCAAACCGCAGGACGCAATGAGGGTGATGATATCCCAGCCCTCATCCACCAGCGGGCGCAGATCAGCAGACACTTTTTTGGCCTGCTCGGCGACGCGCTTCATGTCGGCCTGCTCAAGGAATGGCATACCGCAGCACCCCGGATACACAGGCTTTGCCGTCACGCCCTGGCGTGCCAGCACTTTAAGGGCGGCTTCGCCCATCTGCGGGTTGTTGTAATTGCCGTTGCAGGTGGCAAACAGCGCCGCCTTGCGGCCGTGCGCCTTACCATCAGGCGATGGAGCAAGCGCACCGGATTTTTGGCTCGCCGCCGCGCGCTTCATCAGCGGCGTGCGGGCAAAGGTCGGCAGCTCGGCTTTCGCGTCAATGCCCGCAACTTTTTCCATCAGCGGGCGGGTGAGCTTGTTGTCTTTTTTCGCACCCCAGTTTGCGAGCCCTGCAACCGGGCTCAAGAGCCTGCCGTTACGGTCCATCTCGGCAAGTTGTCTGGCTGTGAAATTGGTCTTGCCGTTTTTGGCATTCACGGCGCGGTAGCGCAGCATCAAATGCGGGAAATCAAGATTGAACTCGTGCGGCGGCACGTAGGGGCACTTGGTCATGAAGCACATGTCACACAGGGTGCAGGCTTCCTCCACAGCTGCGAACTGATCAGACGTGACACTGTCCAGCTCGCCGCTTTCGCTTTCGTCGATCATGTCGAACAGGCGCGGGAACGAGTCACACAAATTGAAGCAGCGGCGGCAGCCATGACAAATGTCAAAGACGCGGCGCAGCTCTTCGTCGAGCGCGGCCTCGTCGTAAAACGCGTCGTCCTGCCAGTTGATCGGATGCCGGGTCGGGGCCTCCAGGCTGCCTTCTGCCATTTTGTTCTGCCTGATGTTTGGTGCGGGGTGTGCCGGAAATGCAAACAGGGCCGGGGGGTTCATGCCCCGGCCCTGCCAGACGTGTCAGTGGACTAGGCGTCCATCGTATCCAGAGCCTTCTGGAAACGGCCGGCGTGGCTCTTTTCTGCTTTTGCAAGCGTCTCGAACCAGTCAGCGATCTCGTCGAAGCCTTCTTCGCGCGCAGTGCGCGCCATGCCGGGATACATGTCGGTGTACTCGTGGGTTTCACCGGCAATGGCGGCCTTGAGGTTGTTGTCGGTGGAGCCGATCGGCTCGCCCGTTGCGGGATCGCCAACAGCTTCCATGAACTCAAGGTGGCCGTGGGCGTGGCCGGTTTCACCTTCCGCCGTTGAGCGGAACACGGCTGCCACGTCGTTGTAGCCTTCCACGTCGGCCTTCTGGGCGAAGTAGAGGTAACGGCGATTGGCCTGGCTTTCGCCGGAAAAGGCTTCTTTCAGATTTTCGAGGGTCTTGGACTCTGCGAGTGACGACATTTCAGGGTTTCTCCTTATAGAGGAACAGGCAAACGGTAAAATCCGTAGCGATCCGCCCCGGTATGGTCCGCGGCGCTGGCCCGCGAAACCGCAGGCGACGCTGTACACCGCAAACGTAGTGGCACATGCTTGTGCGTCAAGACTGGAATACGTCTAAACAAGGACAAAAAGCCTTGTTTTCCAAAGATTTTTTGGGGGTTTTCTGAGAGTCATTCGCAGCAACATCAAGCACCAATTTGCCGTTGTGCGTGTCGGTTTTGGCAAGCCCTTGAGACAAAAGAAAAATCCGCCGTATGGCCGCAAATGGCCCCTAGGCTTCCGCCTTGCTCCCGCGCACACGCACAATCACATCAACGCGCTCAAGGCGCGCCCCCTGAGGCACGTCCGGCAGTCCATGCACTTCAATGGCACCGGCTGCGCCAATGCCTGGAATGTCTTCAAGGCGCGCTTCGTCCACGTGGTAAAAATGATGGTGGTCGTCGAGATTGGTATCGAAATACGTCCGCCCGCCATCCACCGCCACCTGCCGCAACAAGCCGGCATCGGTGAACTGGTGCAGGGTGTTGTACACCGTGGCCAGCGAGACTTTGACGCCGGTTTGCGCAGCCTCTCCATGCAGCGCTTCCGCCGTCACGTGACGGTTGCCGCCCTCAAACAACAGCCGTCCCAGCGCAAGCCGCTGACGCGTCGGGCGCAGGCCTTTTTCGCGCAACGCGGTGAGCGTGTGGGCATAAGGGCGTTCGTGCGGATTTAGCGGTGGCATGGGCGGTAAGGCCGGAACGAACCCCGGCACCCTTTGAATCTGTACGGGGAATGTGTACGGGTGTTTGGAACGGTTACAACAACAGTCAAAATGTGGTGTGCATCAAAGGGTTGTCAAGGCACAAGCCGCCGCAAAACACGCACCAGATCCGGCGGGAAAACAGGTGTCGGGGACATTTCCACATCGTCCGGCGCCCACCATCGCATCTCCTGAAGGGTGGCGCGCTCCTGCGCATCCGTGCCGCCGCTGAACACCGGATCATCCGGTGCGCAGCGAGCCGTGAAAAACACGTCCTGCCCCCGCCAGGTTTGGCCATTGACCTCAAAGGTGCTGGCGTGGCTGTGGACCGGGCCTTCCAGCGGTACTGACAGCCCCAGCTCCTCAGCCAATTCGCGGGTGGCAGCGTGATGGTCCGTCTCCCCCTCCTCGGCCCTGCCGCCGGGGGTGGCCCAGAACTCAAACGGCTCCCCGGCCTGCTCTACCAAAAACCGCAACAGCAAAACCCGGCCCGCAGGATCAAGCAGGATAACGCGCCCTGTACGGTGGATGTCCGGGTCTGCCATTGTGGTTTCGCCTAATCTTTGCGCGTGCGGATAAGCTCGTACGGTCCGCCTTTTTCAAGACCGCGCTGGTAGGCCGGGCGGGCGTGCATACGCTCCACATAGGCACTCAGGTTGTCGTAGCCATCAAGGCCGATCCGACTGTCTGCGGCTTCGCAGATGAAGGTGAGCATGATGTCGGCACCGGTCAGCTCATCACCCATGAAGAACGGTTTGCTGCCAAGCTCATCGTTCATGTAGCCCAGATGCAGCGCGATTTCCGCGTCGATGACGGGTTGCAGCGGCTCGCCGCCCTCACCCAGCATGGACGTGAACAGCTTCATCAGGAATGGCACCATGGCGGAGCCTTCGGCGTAGTGCATCCACTCGTTGTATTTTTCAAACACCGCAGCGCCGGGCGCGGGCATGTATTTGCCGCCGCCATAGGTGCGGATGAGGTAGTCAACGGCAGCACCTGATTCAGCGATCTTGTGCACGCCGTCTTCGACAATGGGAGATTTGCCCAGCGGGTGGGCCTGTTTGAGTTCGGGTGGGGCGCGGTTGATCTCGTTGCGCTTGTAGAACCTGATCTCGTATTCAAGGCCAAGCTCCTCCAGCAGCCACAAAATGCGCTGCGAGCGGGAGTTGTTGAGGTGGTGGATTACGATCATCTGCTCAGTCTCTCATCTGAATTGGGAGCGGGAATAAGGTTTTGCAGCGCCAGGGCGCTTTGTCCGCCCCATAAAGCCATGTTTCGCCGGATTTTGCTTGCTTTTGCTTGTCGGCAGCGTGTGCTACCAACGCTAAGACACGACATAAAAATACGCACCAGGAACCGTCGAGACTTTTCATGGATACAGCCGCACAAAACCAGGTCGAGCACACCCAAAAGTCGAGTTACACCTATGACGACCTCATAGAGTGCGGCCATTCCCGCCTGTTTGGCCCCGGCAATGCGCAACTGCCGCTGCCGCCAATGCTGATGTTTGACCGGGTGACGGAAATCAACGCCGACGGCGGGGCCAACGGCAAGGGCGAGATGATTGCCGAACTCGACATCAAACCGGACCTGTGGTTCTTCCCGTGCCATTTTGAAGGCAACCCGGTGATGCCCGGCTGTCTGGGTCTTGATGCCCTGTGGCAGATGGTGGGCTTTTATCTGGGCTGGACCGGCGGCAAGGGCGCGGGCTTTGCGCTGGGCGTCGGAGAAGTACGGTTCAAGGGCAAGATCGTGCCGGAGACCAAACTCGTGACCTATCACGTGACCTTCAAGCGCGTGATGAACCGCAAGCTGGTGCTGGGCATTGCGGACGGCATCGTGAAGGCTGACGGCGAAACAATTTTTGAGGCGAGCGACCTGAAGGTCGGCCTGTCCACCGCGTAACGGTAGCGTGCGCCAGACAGACGGGCGCGCACCGTTCAGGTTCCACATCCTTTTGAAGAGGGTTTTTCGATGAGGCGAGTGGTCGTTACCGGCATGGGCATCGTGTCTTCGATCGGCAACAACACGCAGGAGGTGTCTGCCTCCCTGCGCGAAGCGAAATCAGGCATCGTGGCCGAACCCACTTATGCGGAGATGGGCTTTCGCAGTCAGGTGGCGGGTACGCTGAAGATTGACCTGGAAGAGGTGCTGGACCGCAAGACACGCCGCTTCATGGGCGATGGGGCGGCCTATGCCTATCTCGCCATGCAGCAGGCGGTGCGTGACGCAGGCCTTGAAGACAGCGAAGTGTCGAACGAACGCACCGGGGCCATTCTGGGATCCGGCGGGCCATCCACATCGGCCATTGTGGCGGCCGCTGACATCACCCGCGAAAAAGGTCCGCGGAAAATTGGCCCGACAAGCGTGCCCAAGGCGATGTCGTCAACCATCTCGGCCAACCTCTCGACGCTGTTCAAGATCAAGGGGCCGAGCTACTCCATTGCATCTGCCTGCACCACCTCCACCCACTGCATCGGCAATGCAACGGAGCAAATCCAGTGGGGCAAGCAGGACCGGATGTTTGCCGGCGGCGGCGAGGAACTGGCGTGGTCGCTTTCGTCATTGTTTGATGCGATGGGCGCGATGTCCTCCAAGTACAACGACACACCCACCAAGGCGTCGCGCGCCTATGACGTCAACCGCGACGGGTTTGTGATTACCGGCGGCGGCGGCGTTGTGGTGCTGGAAGAGCTTGAAGTGGCCAAGGCGCGCGGTGCAAAAATCTACGCGGAAGTGGCGGGTTACGGTGCCACGTCTGACGGGGCCGACATGGTGGCGCCGTCCGGCGAAGGTGCGGCGCGCTGTATGCGTATCGCGCTCGACGGCGTGGGCGAAAAGGTTGACTACATCAACCCGCACGCCACCTCGACGCCGGTTGGTGACATTCCGGAAATCAACGCCATTCGTGAAGTGTTCGGCAACGACATGCCGCCGATCTCCGCCACCAAATCCCTGTCGGGCCATGCCCAGGGGGCTGCGGGCGTTCACGAGGCCATTTATTCGCTCATCATGATGGAGCAGGGCTTCATCTGTGAAAGCGCCAACATTGAAGAACTCGACCCGGCTTTGGGAGATGCCAACATCGTCCGAAAACGGGTGGATAACGCGGAGCTTAACTGTGTCCTTTCAAACAGTTTTGGATTTGGAGGCACAAATGGTTCGCTTGTGTTCAAACGTTATAACGGTTAGCCGGGTAACGGCTTTCCGGGGTTCGTGGATGGGGGACATCCGATCATGACTGCAACCGGGACGCCTGCAGGCAACCTTATGCACGGCAAGCGCGGCCTCATCATGGGCGTCGCCAATGACCACTCGATTGCCTGGGGCATCGCCAGGGCCTGCGCCGCGCAGGGCGCGGAACTGGCTTTCACATATCAGGGGGATGCGTTTGGCCGCCGGGTCACACCGCTTGCGCAAAGCGTCGGGTCCACCCTCGTGCTGCCGGCGGATGTGGCTGACGAAGCATCGCTGGATGCGGTGTTTGAAAAGCTGAGGGCCGAATGGGGCCGGATCGATTTTCTGGTTCACGCCATCGCCTATTCCGACAAGAACGAGCTTAAAGGCCGCTATGTCGATACGACCCGCAAGAACTTTCATCAGACGATGGATATTTCGTGCTTCTCCTTTGTGGACATTGCCCGGCGGGCTGCGCCGTTGATGACGGCGGGCGGCTCCATGGTGACGCTCACTTATGCGGGCGCTGAACGCGTGATGCCCAACTACAATGTGATGGGTGTTGCCAAGGCCGCGCTTGAAGCATCGGTGCGCTACATGGCCGTGGATCTTGGCCGCGACGGTATTCGCGTCAACGCGATTTCGGCCGGGCCCATGCGCACGCTGGCCGGCTCTGCCATTTCAGACGCCAAGATGGTGTTCAACTGGAACCTGACGCACGCACCGCTGAAGCAACCCATTGAGTTGGATGACGTGGGCGGTGCTGGTGTTTACCTGCTCTCTGATCTGTCGCGCAGTGTGACCGGCGAAGTGCACCACGTTGATGCAGGCTACAACGTGGTGGGTATGCCGCAGGCGCGCGATCTGGACAAGGATCTGGTTGGCAACGGCTACGCCAAGGTCGCCAAATCCCGCAACGGCAAAAGCAATGACGCTACGAAGGCTCCAGACAATGACAGTGCGGGTGCCTCCGACGCGGCTGAATGACGCCGCTGAATAGGCCGTCCGTGTACTGATGGGTGGGAGACGTGTCCACACTCCTGATGTCTTGCCGACGCCTGAAACCCTTGCCCTCAAACCCACAGCCCCGCCTCCCCGCGGCTTGACCGCGGAGCCCAGAGCAATACGGCAATGCCGTGCCGTTCAACCCTGGACCCCGCGGTCAAGCCGCGGGGAAGCAGAATGGCGAGGGTGGAGCAGCAGTGCACCACCAAAAGCCCCGCATACCATAAGGTCTGCGAAGGTCGTCGATGGTCTCCCCCCTCAAAAATGAGGAAGAGCAGGAGCGCCGCCGGAAGCGGTGCCGATGGTGGTTGCGCAAAGAGTTTGCCGCCGCGCGGCGCTCCTGCTCATGAATGCTCTTCGGCATATCTCGTCCCGCAACGGTGTCGGCTGATTACACCTACACTCGTTGCGCGACCCCTTGCGTCCGCCTCCCGCACTTTGGAACTGCACGGTTTAAGACGGGGCCAGCTTTTTCAGGGCGTGACCGGGGCCGGAAATATGCCGCCCATCTGACATGCGCGCGTTACTCGCACACCGCGCCTCATGCGTTTTTGCTCCATGTTCCCAAGGAGGTACTGGCGCACCGGCATTCCGGGCATTCACCCTGCCACCCAATCCCGGACGGTCCGGGGTGTCCTCAGGCGGCAGGTGAGCACAAGTATGCGGGCATGAGCGCGACCGTGGATAACTTTTGCAAAAAAGTTTTTTGGTGTGCTGCAATGCCAGTGGACCCCGGATCAGGTCCGGGGATCCGGAGAATTATTGTCCAAACAGCCACGCCCCCCAGCGTAACCAAGCGAGAGTGAGGCCACAGGAGGGCTACTCGCCGCGGCGGAACTCGATGATGTCGTAGGTGCTTTCGCGGGCGGGGTATGGGAAGACGAAGCGCAGCCAGTCGGGGCTGAGCATCTGGGCGACCGCCACCTTGTCGCGGTTGTCCGGTGACCTGCCGCGCGCGCTGTCGGCGGCCTGGTAGGGGCGCGGGTCTTCGTAGCCGTAAAAACCGCCGCCCAGAAACACCATGCGGCGCGGGCCATCCGCATAGAGCGTGCCTGCGAAGTTTTGCGAGCCGGTGATTTTCTGGACTTTGAGCGTTTCCGCATCAAAGCTGATCCGGCATTTGAACCAGTCGTATATCACCAGCCTTACGAACGTGCCGCCGACCTTGATGGTGCGGCACTGCCATGTGCCCACCATCCCGCCTGGATCAATGTCACCGGCGGGGGCATGCATCAGCAGGGTTTTGACGGCCTGTTCGTAGCCCGAGCCTGCGCCCTGTGCTTCCGCGTCGCCCTTGTTGATGGCGGCGCGCAGCGTATCTATCCGTTCCACGTCATAGGGATGCGCCACCTCGCGCCAGTCGTCTGCGGCGAGGGCTGCAAACGGCAGAAGCAGTAGCGTGGCGGTAAGGGCAACAATTCTCATGGCGCGTTCTTTCAGTTCAGGCGGGCACGCAAAACAGGATAACGAAAAACGGGCGCTGAGTGACCCCAGCGCCCGTTTCAGTTCACTCCGGCAGGTAAAAGACTAGTCGTCTTTGCCTTCAAGGTCTTCGCCGGTTTCCTGATCGACGACCTTCATGGAGAGGCGCACCTTGCCGCGATCATCAAAGCCCAGGAGCTTCACTTTCACGCTGTCGCCCTCATTGACCACATCGGACACCTTTTCCACCCGGTTGGCGGCAAGCTGTGAAATGTGCACGAGGCCATCTTTGGGGCCGAAGAAGTTCACGAAGGCACCAAAGTCCATCACCTTGACGATCTTGCCGTCGTAGATCTGGCCGATTTCAGGTTCCGCCGTCAGACCGCGGATCCAGTCGATGGCGGCCTTGATGGAGTTGGCATCGTTGGATGCAACCGAAATGGAGCCGTCGTCAGAGATGTTCACTTTCGCGCCCGTCTCTTCAACGATCTGACGCACAACCTTGCCGCCGGTGCCGATCACGTCACGGATCTTGTCCTTGGGCACGGTGATGACCTCGATGCGCGGGGCGAATTCGCCCACTTCATCGCGGCCTGCCGTCAGGGCCTTCGCCATTTCGCCCAGAATGTGCATACGCCCACCCTTGGCCTGCTCCAGCGCCGTCTTCATGATCTCTTCGGTGATGCCGGTGATCTTGATGTCCATCTGCAGCGACGTGATGCCTGATTCAGACCCCGCCACCTTGAAGTCCATGTCGCCGAGGTGATATTCGTCGCCCAGAATGTCTGACAGGACGGCAAACTTGTCGCCTTCCTTGATCAAACCCATGGCAATGCCCGACACCGGACCCTTGAGCGGAACGCCCGCGTCCATCATGGCCAGTGACCCACCGCAGACGGTTGCCATGGAAGACGACCCGTTGGACTCGGTGATTTCTGACACCAGACGGATGGTGTACGGGAACTCGGTCTTTTCCGGCAGCATGGCGCGCAGAGCCCGCCAGGCGAGCTTGCCGTGGCCGACTTCGCGGCGGCCGGTAAAGCCCACACGCCCCGTCTCACCCACAGAGTAAGGGGGGAAGTTGTAGTGGAGCATGAAGTTTTCTTTGTAGGTGCCGGTCAGAGCATCAATCATCTGCTCGTCGTCGCCGGTGCCCAGCGTTGCCACAATAAGGCCCTGGGTTTCACCACGGGTGAACAGCGCCGAGCCGTGGGTGCGCGGAAGCACGCCCACTTCAGAGACAATCGGGCGCACATCAGCAAGACCGCGACCATCAATGCGCTTGGACGTATCAAGGATCGAGTTACGCACAATGTCGGACTCGATGGCCTTGAATGACCCACCAACGCCCTGAGCATCAGCCGCGCCGTCTTCGCCGGTGCAAAGGGCCGCAACGGCCTTGTCCTTGGCGATGGCGATGGCTTCCTGACGCTGGGCCTTGTCAGCAATCTGATAAGCCGCCCGCAGGTCAGCCTCAACGATCTCACGCACCTTGGCTTCGAGGGCTGAGTTGTCGGGCGGTGTGAAATCACGCGGCTCTTTTGCAGCGCCTTCCGCCAGCTTGACGATCATGTCGAGCACCGGCTGCATTTCCCGGTGACCAAACATCACGGCACCCAGCATGGTGTCTTCGTCCAGCTCTTTTGCTTCTGATTCAACCATCAGCACGGCGTCGCCGGTGCCGGCCACGACCAGATCAAGGTCGCTTTCGGGCAGTTCGTCCGTGGTCGGATTAAGAATGTAGGCGCCGTCCTTGAAGCCAACGCGGGCACCACCGATGGGGCCGAGGAACGGCACGCCGGAGATGGTGAGTGCCGCAGACACAGCGACCATGGCCACGATGTCGGGATCATTTTCAAGGTCGTGGCTCAGAACCGTCGCAATCACCTGCGTTTCGTTCTTGAAGCCCTTGACGAAGAGCGGGCGGATGGGCCGGTCGATCAAACGCGAGGTCAGCGTTTCTTTTTCGGTGGGGCGGCCTTCGCGCTTGAAGAAGCCGCCGGGGATCTTGCCCGCTGCGTAATACTTCTCCTGGTAGTTCACCGTAAGGGGGAAAAAATCCAGCCCCGGTTTTGGCTGCCGGTCGGCAACCACGGTTGCGAGCACTGTTGTCTCGCCATATGTCGCCAGCACGGCACCGTCAGCCTGACGGGCGATGCGGCCGGTTTCGAGGGTGAGCGTGCGCCCGCCCCATTCAATTTCTTGCTTGTGGATATCGAACATATTTCATTTCCTGATCGTGTGCCGTCATGTGGCACGGGCGGGGGCATTCGTTTGCCTAGGGCCGCCCAGATGCCGGAAAACGGGCCTTCCCGTTCTGCCGGACCGCACGCGAACCAAGCGGGCCTTCCCGATGATCCGTGTGCGGATTTTTTTGTACCAACGCCCGCCGCGGAAAATTGCCGGGGCGGGCGTTTGTTTTTGGTGTGTTAGCGGCGGATGCCCAGACGCTGGATCAAGTCCTTGTAGCGCGGCTCGTCCTTGGCTTTGACGTAATCCAGCAGGCGGCGGCGCTGGCTGACCATTTTCAGCAAGCCGCGGCGGGAGTGATTGTCCTTGCCGTGGCCCTTGAAGTGATCCGTCAGATTTGCAATCCGCTCGGTGAGGATGGCGACCTGCACTTCGGGAGAGCCTGTGTCGCCGTCCTTGGTGCCGTATTCTTTGATGAGCGCTGTTTTGCGCTCTTGGGTAATCGACATCGGGCGTCCTTTCTTTGGCACCCCGTCCAAAACGAGGCGCTGTTTGATGTCTTCCCTCAGGAGGGAAGGTTGAAAACGCGCGTGGGGCGAAGCTCGCCTTGTCCGGCTTCACACAAGGCAACAGGTTGCCCGTGAAGCATGGCGCATACAGTGCCGTTGACAATGGGAGCGTCCCGTCCACGCGACAGAACCGCCTGACCTTGCTTTAATCGCGCCGCATCATTGCCACTCACGGCCAGTGCCGGGATGTCGTCCAGCGCGGTCTCAAGGGGCAATAAAAAAGGCGCCTTGGGGTCTGGCGCGGGCGGACTATTGCTCAAATCGTCCGGCTTTTCCACCTGTAATTGGGAGCCTGCCTGGGTGAGCGTGTCCAGCGCCACGGCGTCCGCCTCGCTGAACGGGCCGACGCGCAGGCGGCGCAGCATGGCCACATGGCCAAAAGTCCCCAGATCCTGCGCCAGATCGCGGGCAACGGCCCTCACATACGTGCCCTTGCCGCAGGTCATTTCCAGCGTTGCTTCGTCCGCGGATGGCTGGTCGATCAGCTCCAGACGGTGGATTTCGACCGTCCGGGACTTTATCTCGACCGTTTCGCCGTCGCGGGCCAAATCATAGGCGCGTTCGCCATTGATCTTGACGGCAGAATATTGCGGCGGGGTCTGGCTGATTTCACCGATATATTTTGGCAGACCAGCAATGATCTGCTCGCGGGTGGGGCGTGCATCGCTGGTGTTCGTCACCCTGCCTTCGCGGTCATCGGTGTCGCGGGCCTCGCCCCAGCGGATGGTGAAGCGGTATTCCTTGGAGGCATCCACCAAAAAGGGCACGGTCTTGGTCGCCTCGCCCAGAGCGACCGGCAAAATGCCGGAGCCAAGCGGGTCCAGCGTGCCCGCGTGCCCGGCCTTTTGCGCGTTGAACGCACGGCGGACTTTTGACACCACGTGGGTGGATGTGGGGCCAACGGGCTTATCGACCACCACCCATCCTGAAACAGGCAGGCCTTTTTTGCGGCGACCCATGGGTTAGTCGCTCTTATCGGTTGAGTTGGTGTCGCGGGCCACTTCGGGCGACCGCAACAGGCTGTCGATGTGGGAGCCCTCGGCGAAGCTCTTGTCGATCTCGAAGGTAAGATCGGGGGTGTATTTGGTGGTCATGCGCTTGCCCAGTTCGCCGCGCAGATATTTGCGGTTGCGCCGGAGTGCTTCCAGCACGTCTGCCTCGCCCTTACCGCCCAGCGGCTCAATAGCCACACGGGCATTGCGCAGGTCCGGCGACGGGCGCACTTCGGTTACGGTCACGATGGTGGTTTCCAGCACCGGGTCGTGCACATCTCCGCGCGCAAGAAGCTCACTCAGCACATGGCGAATGAGTTCTCCAACCCGCAACTGGCGTTGCGAGGGGCCGCGCGGGCCTGAGGCTTTTTCACGTCGCTGCATGTTTGTAACCGGTTTGGGATGACCCCGGAGTTCCCTAGAGCACCCGCTCCACTTCGGTCACATCGAAACACTCAATGGTGTCGCCCTTGCGGATGTCCTGATAGTTCTCAAACGACATGCCGCATTCCTGACCCGACTGAACTTCCTTCACTTCATCCTTGAAGCGCTTGAGCGTTGACAGCGTGCCTTCGTGGATCACCACGTCATCGCGCAGCAGGCGCACTTTCGAGCCGCGCTTGACGGTGCCTTCGGTGACGCGACAGCCGGCCACCTTGCCAACCTTCGAGACGTTGAAGACCTCCAGAATCTCGGCATTGCCGAGGAACGTCTCGCGCAATTCCGGCCCAAGCACACCGGCCATGGCGGCTTTGACGTCGTCCACCAGATCGTAGATCACCGCATAGTAGCGAATGTCCACACCCTGCTGGCGGGCCGCATCCCGTGCGGGCGCATTGGCACGCACGTTGAAGCCCAGAATGGCAGCGCCCGAAGCTGCTGCCAGCGTGACATCACTTTCGGTGATGCCGCCAACACCTGCGTGCAGTATGCGGGCCATGATATCGTCCGTACCCGCCTTATCGAGCGCACCGATGATGGCTTCAACCGACCCCTGCACGTCACCCTTCACAACCAGCGGCACTTCTTTTTTGTCTGCGGTCTGAAGCTGGGTGAACATCTGCTCCAGCGAGCCGCGCGCTGAACCGGCAGCGCGTTTGTCGCGAGCGAGGCCCGTACGGTATTCAGTGATTTCACGGGCGCGGGCTTCGTCTTCCACAACGGAAATGCTGTCGCCGGCCTCCGGTGTGCCGCCGAGGCCAAGCACGGCAACGGGCTCAGACGGGCCGGCTTCGCTTACCTGCTCGCCGCGATCATTGATGAGGGCGCGGACCTTGCCCCACTCAGCACCGGCGACCAGCACGTCGCCGACTTTCAGCGTGCCGCGCTGAACAAGCACGGTGGCCACGGGGCCACGGCCCTTGTCGAGCTGGGCTTCAATCACAAGGCCGTCGGCGGCCCGGTCCGGGTTGGCTTTGAGCTCAAGAAGCTCCGACTGCAGAAGAATGGCTTCTTCCAGCTTGTCGAGATTCATTTTCTTGAGCGCGGAGACTTCAACTTCCTGCACGTCGCCGGACATGCTTTCCACGACAATTTCGTGTTGCAGCAAATCCGTCCGTACACGGTTGGCATCCACATCAGGTTTGTCCATCTTGTTGATGGCCACGATGATGGGCACGTTCGCCGCCCTGGCGTGATTGATGGCTTCGATGGTCTGCGGCATCACGCCGTCATCGCCTGCCACAACCAGGATAACGATGTCAGTCGCCTTGGCCCCACGCGCACGCATGGTGGTGAAGGCTTCATGGCCCGGCGTATCAAGGAAGGTAATCCGCTCACCGCCCGGCATCCGCACCTGATAGGCGCCAATGTGCTGGGTGATGCCACCGGCCTCGCCCGCCACAACATCGGTCTGGCGCAGGGCATCAAGAAGTGATGTCTTGCCGTGGTCAACGTGGCCCATGACGGTGACAACCGGCGCGCGCGGACGCAGATCAGCTTCGTCGTCGTCCGTGCCTTCAAGGCCGACTTCCACGTCAGCAGCAGACACGCGCTTGACGGTGTGACCCATTTCTTCGGCAATCAACTGCGCGGTATCCGCGTCGATCACGTCATTTATCTGCATCATCTGGCCCTGTGCCATCAGCAGCTTGATCACGTCCACGGCGCGCTCGGTCATGCGGCTGGCCAGTTCCTGAACCGTGATGGTGTCGGGAATCTTGACCTCGCGGTGAACCTTCACCTGCTCCTGCTGACCGCCCCGGGCGCGCTTTTCGCGCTGCTGGCGGCGGCGCATGGCGGCAAGCGAGCGCTGGCGCGGTTCGTCGTCCAATGCGTTTGAGATGGTCAGTCGGCCACGGCGGCGCTCGGCAGTGGGCGCGCGCTTGGTGGTTGCTGCATCTTCTTCGCGCTTCTTGGTGACCGGCGTGGGTGTTTTGGTCTTGGCGCCAGGCTTAGCTTCGCCGGGCTCAAGGGGCACACCGTCGGCTTCGGCTTCTTCCTTGGCCTGCAGGGCGGCGGCCTTGTCGGCCTTGGCCTTGGCTTCGGCCTCGCGACGCGCGCGCTCTTCTTCCTGCGCCAGACGCTCGGCTTCCTCAAGGGCTGCCACGCGCTCGGCCTCTTCGGCAATCTTGCGGCGCTCGGCGTCTTCCTTGGCTTTTTGACGTTCGGTCTTTTCGCGTTCGCGGGCCTCTACAAGGGCGCGACCGCGGGCGTCTTTTTCATCATCGGTCAGCGTGCGCAGCACCATGTTGCCGCGCGCGCGGGCTTCACGCTCGGGGCGTTCGGCACGGGCGGGTTTGGCGTCCTGGGGGGCTGCTGCGGGTGCGGCTTTTTTGGCGGCAGACTTAGCGGCAGGCTTGGCAGCCGGTTTGGCGGCTGGTGTGGAGGCAGCCTTTGCCGTGGACTTCGCGGCAGGCGTAGCTGCGGCCTGTTCGGCCGCGGGCGTGCTGGCGGCTTTTTTCTCTGCTGCCGGTACAGCCTCAGGTGCCTTGGCGGCGGTTTTCGCCGCAGGCTTCTTTTCGGCAGCAGCCGCGGCTGCCGCCTTGTCTTTTGTCGGCGCAACACGACGGCGCTTCTTCTCAACCAGCACCGCCTTGGAGCGGCCATGGGAGAAGTTCTGCCGCACATGACCGGACTCGACCGTGCGGCCAAGCGTCAGCTTGCCGCCGGATGCGCGCGGCGTCCGGGTGGGGCCTGCTGCTCCGCCGGTTTCGCCGTCTTCGGTGTCCGTATCCTTCGTCTCGCTCATGCGAACCCTTCAAAACCTTGTCGTCACGGGTGCCGCCCGCCCAATATCCAAGGCGTGGCATGACCCACCATACGGGGGCAACCCCCCACTCAAGCTCCGCCGAGGAACCCCTGCAAACGCCCGACCTCACCCAAAATGAGGTCGGCTAACCTGTCGTCCGTCCGCGCCCGTGGACCCTTAACCGTGTCCGGCGCATCGGATGGCAACCTATCCGGCACCCCTCCTTTTGGGGGGGGGCCGCCTGCAGTCAGGGCAGCATGTACCACATTTGCCCGCCCCAATGCCAAACCCAATTGTTCTGCCGAAAAAACGGCAATAACGGGGGCCTCGACTTTGGCCGCCAGCGACCGCCCGTTGCGCTGGCCTTCATTGCCTGCATCAGACGCCAGAAACAGCGCCGCCACGTGGGTTCTGGCTGTTGTCTGTTCAACCGCTTCTTCAACTTTGGTGAGGCCCGCATAAAGCTGCCCCGCCTTCTTTGCCAGCCCCAAAAGCGCCAGAATCCGCGCCTTCAGGCCCGCTTCCACCTGATCCGCCAGTGTTTCTGCGGCCTTCACCTTTGCCTTGGCGGCGCGGGCAAACAGCCCTTTTTGGGCCGCCTTGTCCACCGCCTGCCGGGAGGCCGACACCCAGATACCGCGCCCCGGCAACTTGCCGTCAATATCCGGCACCACGGTGCCATCCGGGCTGACCGCAAACCGCACAAGGGTCTGCGGGGTGCCCGGCTCGCCGGTGACAATGCATTTGCGCTCCGGGCGCTTCTTGTGGCCGGCGCGCTCGCGGCGTTGCTGCGGTGTGGTTACGTCCTCAGGCTTCACTCAGCCGGTGCCTCCTCAGCGTCCACCTCACCGTCGCCCGCGTCGTCTCCTGCTTCCGCCGCTTCGGCGTCAGCCCGCATGGCCGCCAGATCTTCTTCGGTGATCCAGCCGGCCTTGACGCGGGCCGCCATGATGATGTCTTCGGCGTCCGCCGCCGACACATCGTGGCCATCAAGGAAGCCCGGCTCGCGGCGGCGTTCGCCATCCACCGTTTCGTAGTATCCGGTGAGGTCGTCCGTTGCACAGCCCGCCAGGTCTTCCAGCGATTTCACGTCGTTTTCGCCAAGCGATACCAGCATGGCCGCGGTGATGCCGGGCACCTCGCCCACTTCATCGGCCACGCCAAGCTCCTTGCGTTTGGCGTCGCGTTCCGCGTCGAGCTTTTCAAGATATTCGGTGGCGCGCGCCTGGATCTCGGACGCCGTCTCTTCATCAAAACCTTCGATGTCAGCCACTTCCTCGGCGTCCACATAGGCGATTTCTTCGACCGTGGCGAAGCCTTCGGACGCCAGAAGCTGTGCAATTACCTCGTCCACGTCCAGCGCCTGTTCAAACAGTTGCGAGCGTTCGGCGAACTCTGCCTGACGGCGTTCGCTTTCTTCGGCCTCGGTCAGAATATCAATGGTCCAGCCGGACAGCTGCGAGGCCAGGCGCACGTTCTGGCCACGGCGGCCAATGGCCAGCGACAACTGGTCGTCGGGCACCACCACTTCAATGCGCTCGGCATCTTCGTCGAGCACCACCTTCACCACTTCCGCCGGGGCCAGCCCGTTGACGATGAAGGTTGCAGGGTCCGGCGACCACTGGATGATGTCGATCTTTTCGCCCTGCAACTCGTTGACCACGGCCTGCACACGGCTGCCGCGCATACCCACGCAGGCGCCAACAGGGTCAATCGAGCCGTCGTTGGAGATCACGGCGATCTTGGCACGGCTGCCGGGATCACGCGCCACGGCACGGATTTCGATGATGCCATCGTAGATTTCCGGCACTTCCTGTTCAAACAGCTTGGCCATGAATTGCGGGTGGGTGCGCGACAGGAAAATCTGCGGGCCGCGCGGCTCGCGGCGCACATCAAACACATAGGCGCGGATGCGGTCGCCGGTGCGGAATGCCTCGCGGGGGATCTGTTCGTCGCGGCGGACAATGGCTTCGGCGCGACCAAGGTCAACAATGACGTGGCCATATTCAACGCGCTTGACCAGCCCGTGAATGATGTCGCCGATACGGTCCTTGTATTCATCGAACTGGCGGTCGCGTTCTGCGTCGCGCACTTTTTGCACGATCACCTGCTTGGCGGTCTGGGCGGCGATACGACCAAAATCAATCGGCGGCAGCGGCTCGGTCAGAAAGTCGCCAACCACGGCAGCCGGGTTGCGGACCTGCGCGTCCTTGAGGGAAATCTCGGTGGCGTCGTTTTCGACTTCCTCCACCACTTCCTGCAGACGGTTGAGCTTGATCTCGCCGGTGGTGGGATCAAT
Organism: Pyruvatibacter sp.; assembly: GCF_040219635.1. Classification (NCBI taxonomy): domain Bacteria; kingdom Pseudomonadati; phylum Pseudomonadota; class Alphaproteobacteria; order Hyphomicrobiales; family Parvibaculaceae; genus Pyruvatibacter; species Pyruvatibacter sp. Next base: position 729,267 of record NZ_JAVJSC010000003.1, on the reverse strand, counting down.
CTCGGCGCGGATTTCGTTTTCCGCGCCATAGCGTGAGCGCGCCGCCTTTTGAATGGCGTCTTCCAGCGCTTCAATGACGATGGCCTTGTCGATCGACTTTTCGCGGGCGACCGCATCTGCGATCTGCAACAACTCCAGCCGGTTGGCGCTAACAGCCTGTGCCATGGGTGACTTACTCCGTTATGTCTTCTTCGAGTGTTTCAAGTTCGGTAGGTGCCGGATTGGCACCGCCTGATTTTTGGGCCTGCTTGATAAGCGCGTCGGTCAAAACAAGTTTGGCGTCGTGCAGATCAGCGAACGGCAGGCCGACGACCTGCGGTTGCGAAAATCCTTCAATCTCAACGGCGATGCGTATTTCACCGTCGGCGTATCCGTCCAGCAGACCGCGAAAGCGTTTGCGGCCATCAATGGGCATTTGCAGTTCCACCTTGGCGAGATGCCCGGCCCAGGTGTCAAAATCCTTTTCGCGGGTCAGCGGACGGTCGATGCCGGGTGACGACACTTCAAGCGTGTATTTGCCCGAAATCGGGTCATCCACATCCAGCGCCGCCGAAATGGCCCGCGATACTTCCTCGCAGCCTTCAATCGGCATGGTGCCGTCAGCGCGCTGCGCCATCACCTGCAACACCGGCGTGCCGGAGCCGATGATCCGGATACGGACAATCTCATAGCCCATGCTCTCGATGAGCGGTGCTATCAGCGCCTCGATCTTTTCTTCCGCCGGTGTTTTGGCCTTGAGGCTCAAACCAGATGTCTCCTGATGCCGCAAAAAGGCAAAAAAAAGGGCCCCGCGAGGGCCCCAAACCTACCGTCGCAGCCATTTTGCCTTGGTCAGCAAAACAACCGGGGTCTCAACTTGGCGCGGACCATACGCTTTTCGTTGGGAATTGCAACCGGTTGGCCCGGCAGAAGGCAGGCATGGGGCCAGGCCACCCCACCCGCATATCGGCCCCACCCGCAAATCGGCATTGCATAACATACCAACTGGTTGGTATGTTATTTGGAATGGAGGCATGAGTGCGCAAAGCGATGGCACGAACAAAGCTGCTGGAGGCCGCCCGGGACGTCATCCGGGCGCAGGGCTTCTCAGCCACGACGGTGGATGACCTGTGTGCGGCTGCCGGGGTCACCAAGGGCGCGTTCTTCCATCATTTCGCGAGCAAGGATGCGCTGGGCGTCGCGGCTGCGGATTTCTGGCACGAAACGACAAGCGCCCTGTTCGCCGCCGCGCCCTACCATGCACCGGCGGATCCGCTTGAGCGCGTACTCGCCTATGTGGATTTCCGCATTGCGCTTCTTGATGGCCCTGTCGAACAGGTGACATGTCTTGTCGGCACTATGGTGCAGGAGGCCTATGATACCAGCCCGGCGATCCGCGATGCCTGCGCCAACAGCATCTGCGGCCATGCCGCCACACTCGAAGCTGACATTGCCGCTGCCATGGCTGACCACGGCATTGCTCCGGACAGAGTTGACTGGTCACCGAGCAGCCTTGCCCTGCACACCCAGGCGGTGCTGCAGGGCGCGTTCGTTCTGGCTAAGGCCACCGGCAATGTGGGCGTGGCCATTTCCAGCACGCGCCATCTGCGCCGTTACATCGAGCTGTTGTTTGAGACCAGACCCACAACGGAGTGACTCCCCATGATCCAGCACATCTACGTCAATCTTCCTGTGGCAGACCTCGGCCGGTCCCGCCGCTTCTTCGAAGGCGTGGGCTTCTCGTTCAACGAGGACTTCAGTGACGACACTGCGGCCGGCATGGAAATCGGCGCACAGATGTCGGCCATGCTTCTCACCCATGAGAAGCTCGCACAGTTCGCGCCGACCCCGCCAGCCGACGCCCACGCGGTGACGGAAGTGCTGGTCGCCTTGCAGGTCGATACGCGCGCAGAGGTCGACCGACTGGTCGGTGCCGCACGCGACCATGGCGGCGACGAGTTCCGACCCGCCCAGGATCACGGCTTCATGTATGGCCGGGCCTTCCGCGACCCCGACGGCCATATCTGGGAAATCATGTGGATGGACCCGTCACAGATGCCCGGGGATTAGTCATTCGAACCGGAGAGAGGAGAGCAGACAATGAACCCTACATCCAAAGTCCGCACCTGCCTGTGGTTCGACACCCAGGGCGAAGACGCGGCGAGTTTCTATGTCTCGCTGATGCCGGAAAGTTTTATCGAGTCCGTCTCGCGGCCGGACCCCGCTGGCCCGGCGCTGGTGGTCGAGTTCACGCTGGCGGGCGCGCCCTACATGACGCTCAATGGCGGGCCGCATTTCGATCACAGCCCGGCGGCGTCCATCAGTGTCCTGACGAAAGATCAGACGGAAACAGACTCCTTGTGGGCCGCGCTGACGGCGGACGGCGGGACACCAAGTCAATGCGGCTGGCTGACGGACCGGTTCGGGGTCTCCTGGCAGATCGTGCCGGAGGTTCTGCCCCGGCTGATGATGTCGGATGACAAGAAAGCCGCGCAACGTGCCCATGCCAGCATGATGACCATGAGCAAGATCGACATTGCCGCGCTGGAAGCGGCGTTCAGGGGAGAAAAGACGTGACGTATGTGGATGTGATGGCGGCCGCCGTGCCGACCGCCAACAAGGACGCCTATATCGCCCATGCCCGCATGGCGGCGGAGATATTCAAGGAGCACGGCGCACTGCGGGTGCTCGAGTTCTGGGGCGATGATGTTCCGCAGGGCAAGGTCACATCGTTTCCTCTGGCGGTGAAATGCGCGGCGGACGAGACCGTGTGCTGTTCGCTCATCGAGTGGCCATCGCGCAGCGTGAGGGACGCGGGAATGCAGAAGGTGATGTCGGACGCGCGCATGGCCAGCGAGGATGCCGCCATGCCGTTTGACGGGCAGCGCATGATCTTCGGCGGCTTCGAGATGATCCTCGACGCCTGATCCGTCTGCGGATTAGCTGCGGCGGGCGAACTCAAGGTAGCAGGGTGTCCGCCCTTCGCGCAGGGCCTTGGCTTCGTAGCGGGTGCCGGGCCAGGCGTCAGGGGGTGTTGCGCGATCATTCCCGGCGCATTCGGTGAAATGGCCGTCGGCTGCGATCTCACGCAGCGTCCAGACGATATAATCGGGAATGTCGCTGGCGATTTCCAGAATGCCGCCGGGGCGGATGACGCGGGCGAGGCTTTCAAGCGTATCCGCCCCCACGAAGCGGCGCTTGTTCTGGCGGGTCTTGGGCCAGGGGTCGGGATAGAGCAGATACACGCGGTCAAGCGAGGCTGTCTCCAGTCGGTCGAGCACATCACGGGCGTCGCCATGGTGCAGGCGGACATTGCCCACATCGTGCTCTTCGATGGCGGCAAGCGTTTTGGCCACGCCATTGAGAAACGGCTCGCAGCCGATGAAGCCGGTGTCCGGGTTCTGGCGTGCCCGCGCGATGAGATGTTCGCCACCGCCAAAGCCAATTTCCAGGTGCACAGCGCAAACGCAGGAAAACACTGTATACGGATCAAGTGGTTTTGTTTGCGGAACCGCAACGCGCGGCAACACCCCGGCAAACAGCTTTTGCTGGCGTGGTGACAGGGCCTTGCCTTTGGCGCGGCCATAAATAAGGGGCCGCCGTGTGAACGGCAGCCCCTGTTTTTTGTCTGTTTCAGCCATAGAGGGGGTGATGATGCCGACTAGCTAAGCGCTGCCTTGAGCGGCTCGACCAGATCGGTCTTTTCCCACGAGAAGCCGCCGTCGGCGTCAGCGTCGCGGCCAAAGTGGCCGTAGGCTGCCGAGCGGGCATAGATCGCCTTGTTGAGAGCAAGATGCTCGCGGATGCCGCGCGGGCTGAGGTTCATGGCTTCCTGAATGGCGGCTTCAAGTTTGGCTTCGTCCACATTGCCGGTGCCGTGCAGGTCCACATAGACAGACAGGGGCTTGGAGACGCCAATGGCGTAGGCAAGCTGCAACGTACATTTGTCGGCAAAGCCCGCGGCCACAACGTTCTTGGCAACGTAGCGCGCTGCATAGGCGGCGGAACGGTCCACCTTTGTGGGATCCTTGCCGGAGAAGGCGCCGCCGCCGTGGGGAGCGGCCCCGCCATAGGTATCGACAATGATCTTGCGGCCGGTCAGGCCCGCGTCACCGTCGGGGCCGCCGATCACGAACTTGCCGGTGGGGTTCACGTAAAACTCTTCTTCCGGGCACATCCAGCCGTCAGGCAATACATCCAGCACATGCGGGCGGACAATCTCGCGCACCTGCTCGGTGGTGAGGCCTTCATCATGCTGGGTGGACACCACAACAGAGGTGGCGGCGACGGGCTTGCCGTTTTCATAGCGCAGGGTCACCTGGCTCTTGCTGTCTGGGCCAAGGCCGGATTTGGCGTCGGCGTGGCGGGCATCGGCCAGCGATTTCAAAATGCGGTGGGAGAACACGATGGGGGCGGGCATCAGCACGTCGCTTTCGCGGCAGGCATAGCCGAACATGATGCCCTGGTCGCCCGCACCTTCATCCTTGTTGCCGGCAGCGTCCACACCCTGGGCAATATCCACGGACTGGGCGTGCAGCAGCACGTCGACATCAGCATTTTTCCAGTGGAAGCCGTCCTGCTCGTAGCCGATATCCCTGATGGCGGCGCGGGCCACTTCCTCAAACGGGGCGGGCTTCACCCGGTCGCCGTCGCCATGCAGGCTGTCGGGCACGCGGACCTCACCGGCAATCACCACCTTGTTTGTGGTGGTGAGGGTTTCAGCGGCGACGCGCACCAGCGAGGCATCCATGCCTTCATCGGCGGCGGTACGGAAAATCAGATCGACAATTTCGTCGGAGACACGATCACAGACCTTGTCCGGGTGGCCTTCTGAAACGGATTCACTGGTGAACAGGTAGCTTGAACGTGCCACGGCGGAAAATCTCCCCAACTGGAATGCGGACCGGCAAGGGGCTGGTCACAAGATGCGGCTTAAGGCCAAAAGGCGGCGGGACTTGGAAACGCTGGCGTTCTTGCCGGGTTTGCCGCTTGCCGTCAAGGTGCGGGGGCTACAGGTGGCTGGAACGGTGTGGCGTGAGAATGTATGCGCGGGCAGCCATGTTAATCGGCAGCTACGTCCTGCGCCTTCGCCATATGCTTCAGCAGGTCGATGACCGAGCGGCGGACGGCAGGATCCCTGATCTCGAAGAAAGCGCGGTTGAGCTGCAGGCCTTCTGAGCTCGAGACAAAATCCATGACAAAGGATGCGCCGTCGCCTTCGGCGAAGGCCATTTCACCCTCGCCCGCAGACGCGGGAGCCAGTTCTTCATAAAAATACTGCACCGGAACGCCCAGAATGCGCGACACCTCAAAAAGGCGGCTGGCACCGATACGGTTGGTGCCCTTTTCGTATTTTTGAACCTGCTGGAAGGTAAGCCCAAGCTGCTCGCCCAGCTTCTCCTGGCTCATGCCCACCAACAGGCGGCGCAGCCGCACACGGCTGCCGACATGAACGTCGATCGGATTAGGCTCTTTGCGGGCCACCTGGTGTTCCTTCCGGCCAAAATTACACAAATATTTCGTGTTTTCCTGAAATGCACACATACCTATGAGTGCATCGCACGACTTTGGCCTTTACCGGAAGCGTATGTCAAAGACTATAGGCGCGCCCTGCCGCACAACTTATGGTTGTGGTTAATATGCGAAACTACTCGTTAGGTCGGGCAGGTCTCAACCAATATATAGATGCCGCCAGAAGCACAAGGAGTACAATGAAGATGGAATATCCTGCGCGCGCGTAAATGGTTTCATTTAATGCACCGGGCAAATACTCATCTATTACTCCGGCTTCTCCAATGTCCAGCGTTCGGCGCATTTGACCACGCGGGCCGATAACTGCGGAAATGCCTGTATTGGCGGCACGGACAAGCGGAAGCCCCTCCTCCACTGCACGCATCCGGGCCTGATACAGATGCTGGCGGGGGCCGATCGAATCACCAAACCATGCGTCGTTTGTTGCATTCAGCAGCCAACCGGGACGGGTCTCTCCCACAACATTACCGGGAAATATCACCTCGTAGCAGACCAGCGGTCCCATGGCCGGTGCGCCGGGCACCGAAATGGTGCGCGGGCCGGGGCCTGTCTCGTAACCGCCACGCTGGCGAGTGAGTTGTTGCAGGCCGATGGCCTCAAGCAGCCCCTGGGCGGGCAGATATTCGCCAAACGGCACCAGGTGTGCCTTGTCGTAAATCGCGCCGATGCGGGCATCGTGATCCAGCACCATCACGGAATTGAAAAAGCGCGCCCACCGGCCATCGGGCTCAGCGCGGGGCAGGGGCTCCGCGCGCACCGCCCCGGTAATGAGGTGCACGCCGTCAGGCAATATGTCTGCCACCAGCGCGCGGGCATCGGCGTTGTCGGCCAGCAAGAAGGGCGGCGCGCTTTCGGGCCAGATCACATGGGTGATACCCGCCAGATCATTTTGTCCACGGCTCAGGCGCAGCAGACGGGAGAAATTGGCGGCACGCAGTTCCGGGCGCCATTTGTCTTTCTGGGCAATGTTGGGCTGGACGATGCGCAGGGTGACACCCCCAACATCTGCGGGCAGGGGCTGCGCCAGCCGCACCATGCCGAACACCAGCAGGCCCGCAGGCAGGCCGATGGCCAGAACGCCCGCTGCAATCACGCGGGCACGCACGGCTTTGGGGCTTGCCGCAAGGCCGGGGCCGGCCAGCAGCGCTGGCGCTGTGGCCACCAGCGCTGCAACCACCGTGTGGCCATACAAGCCCCACACCGATGTGGCCTGCACCAAGGCGTCCGACACCGAAAGCGTGTAGCCCAGCGTGTTCCACGGCAGACCCGTCAAAATGTTGCCGCGCAGCCATTCGGCGATGACAAACATCAAGGCCAACGCCAACACGCGCGCAACACCCCGGCGCGCGATAGCGCGCGCGGCGACGGCGGCAAAGGCAAAGAACAAGGCCAGTCCGCCGGGCAGGATGGCGGCCACAAACGGGATCATCCACGCAAAGGCATCTGCTTCGACCAAAAACGCCGAGCCGATCCAGTAGAGGCCTGCGAGAAAAAAACCAAAGCCGAAGCCCCATGCCGCAAGCGCCGTTGCGCGCCAGCCGGCAAACGGATGGTCAGCATCCGGCTCAATGCCGTCGAGCATCCAGATCAGCAGCGGATACGTGACGAACAGCAACGGCCAGAGCCCGAAAGGCGGCATTGCCAGAACGGTGATCGCGCCCGCCGCGAGTGACAGCGCGAGACGCTGACGCGCAGTGCGCGCCGCGCACCACGCAGCAATAGAAGCGACAAGGCGCATATTCAGTCCGTCGTCGGCTTGGTATCAGGGTCGTTACTGGTGTCGGCCGTTTTTGCAGCGGAAATCGCGGCCGTACCGGGATGCACCACAAGACGCTTGATGCGCCTCGGGTCAGCGTCGGCAATTTCAAACTCAATGCCGCAAGGGTGCGGCACCATCTCGCCGCGCTGCGGCACGCGGCCCAGCATGTCGAACACAAGGCCGCCCAGCGTATCGAGCTCGGCTTCGCGCTCCTCGTCCAGCAGGGTGATACCCAGCATCTCTTCGAGGTCGTTGATTTCGGCGCGGGCGGCAGCGTCTATCAGGCCATCAGGGCGGCGCACGAGGTCGGGCAATTCTTCGGTGTCGTGCTCGTCTTCGATTTCACCGACTATTTCCTCAACCAGATTTTCGATGGTGACGAGGCCGTCGGTGCCGCCATATTCATCAATCACCAGCGCCATGTGGACGCGGCTGGCCTGCATCTTCAACAGCAGGTCGATGGCCGGCATGGAGGGGGGCACATAAATGAGGTCGCGCTGGATGCTGGCGACGGTGAAGGGTGCTTTGGCTTCTGCTTTGGAGTCGGGCTGGGTGTCGGCCATCCAGCCCAGCAGATCCTTGATGTGGACCATGCCGCGCGGGTCATCGAGGGTCTCACGATAGACCGGCAGGCGGGAGTGATTGGCCTCGCGGAAGGCTGCCACAAGGTCGTCCAGCGAAATGCCCTCTTCCACCGCCACAATGTCGAGGCGGGGCACCATGACGTCTTCAGTGCGCAGTTCGCTGAACCCAAGCAGATTAACGAACATATCGCGTTCAGCGGGAGACAGTTCCGGCCCGCCTTCGCGGTCGTCGCCGAACACCGCATCCAGCGATGCGCCAAGCGAGCCGGGTTCGGTGCCGCCCATAACATAGCGCCAGGCGCGTGCAAGACGCTGGCCCAGCGGCTGGGTGCTGCTGCCGTTTGCGCTTGCCGTGCCGTTTGCGGGTATCTCGCGGGGGGCTTGGGTCGGCGTTTCGACTGGGGTCTTGGAGGCCAGAGCCATGAGGGTAAGATTCCTGTTGCCGGGCGGGAGGGCGATGTGTGTTCGGTCGGCCCGGCTTTGGTGTGTTTTATCAGTTATGCCGCATATGGGTCGGGCACGCCAAGACCCGCAAGAATAGCACGTTCGCGGGCCTCCATCGCCTCAGCATCGGCATCCGTTTCGTGGTCCATGCCCTGTAAATGCAACATGCCATGCACCACAAGATGCGTCAGGTGATGGGCCAGCGATTTGCCCTGCGCATCGGCTTCAGCGATCAGTGTTTCAAGGCCAAGCGCGATATCGCCCAGGTGGCGCGGCATGTCCGGCAGCGGCGGCGCGACCTGCGGGGAGGGGAATGACAGCACATTTGTGGGCTTGTCCTTGCCGCGCCATTCAAGGTTGAGCGCCTGCATGGCTGCGTCGCTTTCAAGGGCGACGCTGACCTCACCCACAAACCCGCGATCGAGTGAGGCCATGGCGGCACTGCGCACGCATTGCTCTGCATACGGAATGTTTTTCCATGCCTCGTGCGCATGGGTGACATCAATCACCACCGAAGCGGACGACCCGGGCACCTGCAGTTCAGCGGTGCCGGGATGGCTAATCGTCGGCATTGTCGGCATCTGACTCGGGGGTTGCCCTGGGGGCGGTCGGGGCTGTGCGGGGGGTGGTTTTGGTCTCCAGCAACGACCGCTCGCTGCGCGAATAGGCCTCGACAATGCGTGTCACCAGCGGGTGTCGCACCACGTCCACATTGGCAAACTCGGTGACGGCCACGCCGGGAACACCGTCGAGCACGTCGCGGGCTTCGCGCAGGCCGGACTTGGCCCCCAGCGGCAGGTCAACCTGTGTCGGGTCGCCGGTAATGGCCATGCGGGAGTTTTCGCCCAGACGGGTCAGAAACATTTTCATCTGCACGGATGTGCAGTTCTGTGCTTCGTCGAGAATGATATAGGCGTTGGAGAGCGTGCGCCCGCGCATGAAGGCAAGCGGGGCGACTTCTATTTCGCCGGACTCAAGCGAGCGCGCCACCTGCTCGGCGGGCAGCGTGTCATACAGCGCGTCATACAAGGGGCGCAGATACGGGTCGATTTTTTCGCGCAGGTCGCCGGGCAAAAAGCCCAGCCGCTCGCCTGCTTCAACAGCGGGACGCGACAGGATGATACGGTCCACCTGGCCCTGAATGAACAGCGATACACCAGCCGCCACCGCCAGATAGGTTTTGCCGGTGCCCGCAGGGCCAAGACCAAACACAAGTTCGCTTGATTGCAGCGCCTGCATATACAACGCCTGATTTTCCGAGCGCGGCTCAATTATGCGGCGCTTGGTGACAAGCTGCACACTGCCGGAGCCGCGCCGCGCGGCAGGCACCGTGCTGGCGGTCATGCGCACGGCCCCGTCCACATCGGCCATGGCAACATCCTGCCCCCGCTTGAGTTTGGCATAAAGGTCGCTCAGTGCACGCGCTGCCTGATCGCGCGCCTCCTGCGAGCCGCGAATGGCCACGCGGTTGCCGCGCGGGGTGAGGGTGACGCCGGTCAGTTGCTCAACCCGTGCAAGGTTGCAATCGGCAACGCCGGCCAATGCGCCCAGCAGGTGGTTGTCATCAAAATCAAGCACCACAACGTCAGGCCGGGCGCCGCTCTGGGCGCGCACGCCGCTTGATTGGGGGCCGGACTGTGGTGTTGACTGAGCATCAGCGTTTGCAGCGGGTGCGGGTGTTCCAACGCTCAAGCAGCATCTCCCTTGGCCAGATCGGCATGTGTGGGGTGGGGGGTGTGGTGGGGTGTGTGGTCAGGCGCGTTCGCCAGCCGTCCGGACAGGCTGTTGGGGTGGGCCGCTTCAATCACAACGTCGGCAATCTGTCCGCGGCGGTGGGCGGGGGCGTCGAGATGCACCGCCTGCAAATAGGGTGTGCGGCCGGCAAGCTGACCATCACGTTTTCCCACACGGTCCAGCAACACCGGCAAGGTGCGGCCAACCACTGACTGATTGAACGCATGTGATTGCTCACTCAGCAGCGTCTGCAGGCGGGCAAGCCGTCCAGCCTTCACGTCTTCCGGCACCTGCGCGTCATTGGTGGCGGCGGGCGTGCCGGGGCGCTGGGAGTATTTGAATGAATAGGCCTGCGCGTAGCCGACCTCACGGACGAGGCTCATGGTTGCGTCAAAGTCGGCGTCGGTTTCACCTGGGAAGCCGACGATGAAGTCACCGGACAGCGCAATGTCGGGGCGGATAGCGCGCAGCTTTTCGATCAGTGTGAGATAGTCATGCGCCGTATGCTGACGATTCATCGCCTTGAGAATACGGTCCGAACCCGCCTGCACCGGCAGATGCAGATAGGGCATGACTTTTTCAAGATCACGGTGAGCAGCGAACAGATCATCGTGCATGTCGCGCGGGTGACTTGTTGTGTAGCGCAGGCGCTCGACGCCGTGAATGTCCGCCAGCGCAAACAAAAGGCGGCCAAGGTTTGACGGCGCGCCGGTGCCGTCATCGCCATGCCAGGCGTTGACGTTCTGGCCCAGCAGCGTGATTTCCTTCACGCCCGCGTCCACCAGCCCGCGCGCTTCTGCCAGCAACTGTGCCATCGGGCGCGAGACTTCAGAGCCGCGGGTGTAGGGCACAACGCAAAACGTGCAAAACTTGTCGCAGCCTTCCTGCACCGTAAGAAATGCCGTGGGGCCACGGCCAAGCGTGACTTTCTTGCTGGCGGCAGGCAGGTGCTCGAACTTGTCTTCTTCGGGAAACTCGGTTTCCACCGGACGCTCGCCGTCGCGGGCGCGCTCAACAAGGCCGGGCAGCCGGTGATAGGCCTGCGGGCCGACGACAAAATCCACAACCGGGGCACGCGCCAGCATCTCCTCGCCTTCCGCCTGCGCGACGCAGCCGGCCACACCGATGGTGAGTGGCTGGCCTGCCTTGAGACGGCGCTCCTTGAGGGCGCGCAGGCGGCCAAGCTCCGAATAGACCTTTTCGGCAGCTTTTTCGCGGATGTGGCAGGTGTTGAGAATGACAAGGTCTGCGCCGTCTGCGGCGGGCACTGTCTGGTAGCCCTGAGGCGCCAAAGCGTCCGACATGCGGTCGCTGTCATAGACATTCATCTGGCAGCCATAGGTCTTGATAAAGAGCTTGGGACTGTTGGGTATGTTCGGCAAAGCGGGTGGGTGGCTCCTTATGGGATCACATCTTTCAAATGGCGGATACGCGACGAAGATCAGAGCCTATTTATGCGCCCGTTTTACCCAGACCTCAACTCACAGCCTTAACGGGCACCGGTGATATGGACCTTGCCCACAGAGGTGTTGCAGGCTGATGACAGCCGCTTCGCGTTCGCGCGCGCGCCCCTTACTCACGGGGGCATTGGCCAGCTGCGGGTCAGGCAGCCACCCGGCCTGAGATCGCGCGCGCCACGCCGTCGGCCACTTTCGCCTCGCAATAGGTGGCCAGCGCCTTGCGCGTACCTGCATGGGTGATGGAGACCGGATCGTGATATTCCATCACCACGTCAATCGGCCCGGTCTGGAAAACTTCCCACAGATGCGGCACCAGATCCATGTCGCCATACCAGGCAAAATAGGGCCGGTAATAGCGCCCCATCGGAATGCCGTGCACGCGCGTATAAGCCAGCGACACGGGCTGCACCATCACCATATCGTCGAGCGCGCCGTCATCGCCCACGACACTCATTTGTGCCACCGACATCAATGCGCTCTTGAACGGCAACACCCGGTTGCCGTCGCTTGAGGTGCCTTCGGGAAACAGGATCAGCGTATCGCCCGCGACGATGCGGCCATGTATCTGGTTGCGGTGTTCACGGGTTTTGGTGCGGCGTTCGCGCTCGACAAATACCGTGCGCTGAAGCTTGGCCATCTGCCCGAACAGGGGCCATGTCGCCACCTCGCTTTTGGCAATGAACGACACCGGCGTCACCGTGCTCATGACCGGAATATCGAGATAGGACGTGTGGTTGGCGCAGATCAGCACTGGTTTATCGGTGACGGGCTTGCCCTTGACGGTGACGCGGATGCCGATCACCAGACACAGGAGCCGGTGATATATCTGCGGCAGTCTGCGCGAGCCGGGAAGGTTGAACTTCACCAGCACCCACTGGAACGGCATCATGACCAGCGTCATCGCCACAAAGCAGAATGCTCTTGTTACCGCACGCCAGGTCGCCATCTTTTTTCGCCTTCTTGAAACCCGCAGCGGACCATCCGCCCGCCCTGATGCGGGCTAGCCGGTTGCGGTGTTTTTCTTTGCAATCGGCACGCCATACAGTTCAAGGCGATGGTCCACCAGTTCGTAGCCCAGTTCGCGGGCGACAATCTCCTGAAGACGCTCGATTTCTTCGTTGTTGAACTCAACAACTTCGCCGGTCTGCACATCAATCAGGTGGTCGTGGTGGTCGTCGGTAGCAGGTTCATAGCGCGAGCGGCCATCCCGAAAATCATGGCGCTCCAGAATGCCCGCCTCTTCAAACAGGCGCACGGTGCGATAGACGGTGGCAATAGAGATGTTTGAATCAACCGCCGAGGCCCGGCGATAGAGTTCTTCCACGTCCGGGTGGTCGTCGGCGGCAGAGAGCACGCGCGCAATGACGCGGCGCTGCTCGGTCATGCGCATACCTTTTTCGATGCAGAGATTTTCCAGCCTGTCCATGTGTCTCAACTATCCGTCTTTTGCTCAATCGCGCAGACGCGGTCGAGCTTGTCGGCCACCGCGCGCCGCAATTAACCTAGTCCATGAGGGGGGCGGCGTCATCTTTTTGCCGCGCCCAATCCCATATGCCCTTTATGGGGTTAGGCGTCTTTGTCAGGCGCCCATCGCAGCACGAGCGCATCCACAGGCGTTGTCCCCAGGTGGGTGTAATAACCCTTGCGCAGGCCTGTCTGCACAAAACCAAGGCTTTGGTAGAGCGCAATTGCCGGGGCGTTGGTGGCGGCCACCTCCAGATAAACCTCCGGGCAGTCCACCGCCAGCGTGGTTGTGAGGCCGCCGATCACCAGCGCACGGGCATTGCCGCGCCGTTCATGGTCAGGGTCCACGGCGAGCGTCAGTATTTCAGCCTCGCCTGCTGCGGCGCGCATCAGGATGAAGCCGGTAAGCGCTGCGTCGCTGCCGGACACAAGCCCGAACGTGCCCGGCGTTTGCAGGAGGCGCAAAATGGCAGGAGCGTGCCATGTAGCTTCGGGTGGAAACGCGCGGGCATGAATATCAGCAAGGTCCGCAACGTCATGCACCGTTGCCGGGCGAATGTCGGGCGCAAAGTCGGTTTTGCCAGGGCCTGCGGCCTGATCCTTGTCCGCATTGGCTTCAGGCATGGGGCAGCGCCCCGCCATTTGCAGGCTCTTTGGCGTCAGGCGGGCGCAGATAAAGCGGCGACGGCGGGCCAACGCGGTCGTCAGGTGCGACCAGCGCCAGCCGCGCAACCCAGTCAGCTTTGGGGGCCCAGAGGCTTTGGTCCACCACCACAACGTCGCTGCTGCGCTGCTGCGCGGCCAGGGCCTCAGCCAGTTTGGGCGCACCGGAACCCGTCAGGTTTACCAGCCCCGATGGCACTGCATCGGCGGCGGTTGTGATGTCCACAACGGATGGCGCGACGACCAGCGTGCCCAGGGGATCAACAATCTGCAGATAGACTTCATCATTACGCGCATCAAACGCGATGACGCCCGCGCGCAACGGCTGGTCGGCTTCGGGCTCTGGAAGCGTCACGGCCACTGCTTCAAGCGTCGATACGCCAACTATGGGAATGTCGTGAGACACGCCAAAGCTGCGCGCAGCCGCGAGGCCGACGCGAAGTCCCGCAAATGTGCCGGGGCCGACGGTAACGCCGATACGCGTCAGGTCTTCAAGGCCAATGTCTGCGGCCTCCAGCACAGCCCCGATCATCGGGATCAGCGCTTCGGCGTGGCCGCGCTTCATGGGCTCGCAGGCACTCGCCACAACATGACCCGTGCGGGACACGACAGCGACCTGACAGGCATCCATCGCCGTATCAAAGCCGAGCACATAAACATCTGAAGGGGGGGGCACGGAGCGTTCCGCCGTCAGATTATTTTTGCAGCGTCGTCGAACGCAAGGCGCGGCGAACGCGGGTCGAGTTTTGCCGCATCGCCGTAGCCGATGTTGCACAGGAAGTTTGACTTGATCGTTGTGCCGGCAAAAAACTCAGCGTCCACACCCGCCTGATCGAAACCCGACATCGGCCCGCAATCAAGCCCCAGCGCGCGGGCAGCAATTATGAAATAGGCGCCCTGCAGGGTGCCGTTGCGAAACGCTGTCTGCTCGGCAAACTCCGCAGACCAGTTGAACCAGTTTTTTGCATCCGGGTTGTGCGGAAAAAGCTCCGGTATTTTTTCATAGAACTCAAGGTCATGGCCGATGATGGCGCAGACGGGCGCCGCCATGGTCTTTTGCTGATTGCCTTCCATCAGCAGCGGCTTGAGTTTTTCCTTTGCCTCTTTGCTCTGTACAAAGATGATCCGCGCCGGTGAACAGTTGGCCGAGGTCGGCCCCATGCGCATGATGTTGTAGAGTTCTGTCAGCGTCGCCTCGCTCACGGGCTTTTCGAGCCAGAAATTGTGCGTGCGGGCATCCATGAAAATCTGGTCGAGGGCGGATTGAGCGATCTTTTCGGCCATGAGGCTTGTCCTGATATTGCGCGGTTCGTGGTGCGGCATAGTACACAAAAGCACGCGTCATCTCAGACCCGATCCGGGAGGAGCTGATCCGGGACGACATGCGCTGGAAAAATTAGAAGGGCGACTAGACCGCGCGGACTTCCTGAACTTCGGGCACGAAATGTTTGAGCAGGTTTTCAACGCCGTTTTTGAGCGTTGCTGTTGAGGCCGGGCAACCGGCGCAGGCACCGATCATGTTGAGATAGACGACGCCATCCTCAAAGCCGTGAAACACGATGTCGCCACCGTCCTGCGCAACGGCGGGGCGCACGCGGGTGTCGAGAATGTCCTTGATCTGGGTGACCAGCGGGCCGTCGTCGTCCCCGGCGGCGGCATGGCCGGTGGCGTTTTCAGCCCCTTCGGCCATCAGCGGAGCGCCCGATGTGAAATGATCCATGATCGCGCCCAGCACCGAGGGGCGGATGTGGGTCCAGTCCACGGCATCCGACTTGGTGACGGTTACAAAGTCGCTGCCGAAAAACACACCCTCAATGTCGCCCAGCGCGAACAGCCGGTCTGCCAGCGGCGAGGCCTTGGCGCCTTGCGCATCGGTGAAATCAGCTGTGCCTGACGGCATCACTTGCTGTCCCGGCAAAAACTTCATTGTGGCCGGGTTGGGCGTGGATTCGGTCTGGATAAACATGCTTGTTCTCCGGTTGCGGGTGAATACCCGACTTGTAGCGTTGGTTATGTTCTAAATGGAGCAAACCATGCCCCAGTTCAACCATTTGAACCGTGTGGGAATAACCGCGTGCCGGGATTTGGGTCTAGGCCAGCAGGTTGATCTGCTCTTCGGACAAATCGCCGGGCACGATGGTGACGGGGATGCCGAAACCGCCCGCCGCGTCGCTGGCGATGGAGGAGACCAGCGGGCCGGGGCCTTCCTTGCTGGTGCCTGCGCCCAGCACGAGAACGGAAATGTCAGGGTCTTCTGAAATCAGCTGCGCCATTTGTTCACGCAGCTTGCCTTCGCGGATGATGAGTTCAGGGCGCACACCAAACTGGTCATAGGCCTGGGCGGCCAACTTGTGCAGCACGCGCTCGGCTTCTTCCATGGCTTCTTCGCGCATCAGGTTTTCTACGCCCAGCCAATGCTGAAAATCAGCCGGGCCGATGACCGCCAGCAGCGTTACCGCGCCATCCGTGTGGGCGGCACGCAGAGTGGCAAAATGCAACGCCTTGCTTGCTTCCGGTGAGCCATCGGCAATCACCAGAAACTTGCGCTTGCGCACCGGCGGCGCTTTGGGTGCCGGATTGTCAGGCATCGGCTCTGACCACTCGGTTTTGGACCCGGTTGGGGTGGGTGCTTTGCTCATGTACGAAGGCTGCCCGACCTTGGGGGGATGCTGCAAGCGGCAAGTTTGTCCGGCCGCGACTTAACCACGCCCACAGGTTTAATGACTTATTTCAGCAGAATGTTGCTGATCTCGCGCAGCTGGGTGCGGGCGCGCAGCAGGTAAAAACCCTGCGATGCCAGGTGGCTGGGCACAAACTGCGCGTCCGGCGCGCCATCAATAATCACCCACGGATTGAGATCAACGGTCTGCTGCATCGAGGACATCAGCTCGTCCCATGCGTCGCCCAGTTCGCGCTCCACAATGAGCGCATCAAAATCACGGCGCAGTTCGCGCAGGATCAGGTAATAGCCATAGACCTGGCCCTTGGTGAAATAGAAGATATCGTCCGCGTCCGGATCAATCGGGAACCCCGACGATTCAACCACGTGCCGGTCAAGCACCGCAGACGTGGAGCCGATGTCGAGCGCAATACGGTCCAGCGTGGCCAGCAGATTGTCGGCGCGCTTCTGGAACGTGGCGTCACCGGCGGCAAGGCGCGAGTTGTAGGTGCGCAGCGCGCGCAGGGCACGGCGGTATTGCGCTTCGGACGTGGCGGTGGGGGCAAGCGACACCGTTGGGTCCCACACCCATACGTCGCCGGGATATTGCAGCAGGCCTGCGGCTGATTGCAGGTCTGCGTCTGCTTCGCTGGAACCGCGGGTACGGCCCAGTTGGTCTGTCAGTTCAAACGAGAAGCGTGCCAACGCGGCGATAACGCCCTTTTGGAAATTGGGCATGTTGTCGATGATGGCGGTGGGCATGAAGAACGGGTCATTGGCCACCCAGCCATTCTGGTTGACCTCACGGTCGATCAGATCAGCGGCGATGGCCACCGCGCGGCTTTGACCGGGCAAGACCTCGCCCTGGATTTCAAAATTGAGATTGTCGTCCACCTTGTGGGACCACCACGCGCCGAGCGGATAATACAGCAGCAAAAATACCGCCAGCACGAGCGCGATGCGGCGCAGCCATACGCCTTCAAGGCGCGGCATCCAGCTACGGGCCCCTGAGCGCGCCGGACGCGCGGCTTTGGTGCCGGCGTCGCGATAGGCCCATTTGGTGCGCAGGGAGTTGGCGCTGTCGCGAACCTTGTCGAGCATGCCCATATGGCGGATGTGCCTCTTTAGCTGTGTGGCCAAAGCTGTGTGGCCGGCGGCGCATCAAAGTGAAGCGCTGCTTCTACATAAGAACCCTGGGGTTTGGATCAAGTCAGCGCCCGGTCAGGCTCCCACAAACCCCACAATTGCCTTGGTATCCGCGATGATGGGCGCGGCCAGCGCTGCCGCACGGCCAGCGCCTTCGTTCAGCACGGTTTCAAGGTGGCCGGGGTCTGCCTTGAGGCGGCGCAGTTCATCGGACACCGGCGCGAGCGTGGACACCGCCAATTCGGTCAGGTCTTTCTTGAACTCTGAAAACTGCGTCCCGGCAAATCGGTCCACGACAGCGAGCTTTGGCTCCTGCGCAAGGGCGGCATAGATGCCGATCAGATTTTCTGCTTCCGGGCGGCCGATAAAGCCGGTTGCTTCGCCGGGCAGCGGTTCAGGGTCTGTTTTGGCCTTGCGGATTTTCTGGGCGATGGTGTCGGCGTCATCATCCATGTTGATACGGCTCATGTCGGAGGGGTCGCTCTTCGACATTTTCTTGGTGCCGTCGCGCAGGCTCATCACGCGCATGGCGGGGCCTTCAATCAACGGCTCGGGCTGCGGGAAGAACTCATCTGTATTCGTCTGTGTACGGATAGCATCGCCATAGTCATGGTTGAACTTCTGGGCAATGTCGCGGGCCAGCTCGAGGTGCTGCTTTTGATCCTCGCCCACCGGCACATGCGTTGCCTTGTAGGTGAGAATGTCCGCCGCCATCAGGCTTGGATACACATACAGGCCCGCAGACGCATTCTCGCGGTTTTTGCCGGCCTTTTCCTTGAACTGGGTCATGCGGTTAAGCCAGCCGATGCGCGTCACGCAATTGAATATCCACGCCATTTCAGCGTGGGCGGCCACCTGGCTCTGGTTGAAGATGATGTTTTTGGCAGGGTCGAGGCCCGCCGCCAGATAGGCTGCGGTTACGCCCAGCGTATTTCGGTGCAGCTCTTTGGGATCCTGAAACACGGTGATGGCGTGCATATCCACAACGCAATACAGGCACTCGTAGCTGTCCTGAAAGTCAGCAAAGCGGCGGATGGCACCCAGATAGTTGCCAAGGGTCAGCGTGCCTGTGGGCTGCACACCGGAAAACACACGTTCAGCGAAAGACATTTTGCGACTTGCTCCAATACACCCGGAGGTGGAGGCCGGGCACGCGCCTTATGGCGTGCCCGTCGGGATGCTGCAAGCGGCTAACGGCGGATGGCCTGCCGGATATCTGACAAGCGTGCGGCGCCGGTGATCTGGCACAGCAGTGCATAGACCAGCCCCCCGCCTGCAACGAGACCCGCAAGCGCAATGATGCCCAGCGCTTCCGCCGTCCAGCCGCCGGGCATGAAGGAGGCAGCGTAGGGGCCTGCATACGTCGCCGTTGCCCACAACAACCCGCCCATGGCGGCACTCGCCAGCACGATCAGCGGCAGACGTTTTTTGAGGCGCGCGTCGCTCTCAAAGTGGCCGTTGGCGACCAACCTCCACCACAGCAACCCGGCATTGACCCAGGCCGCCGCTGACGTGGCCATGGCAATGCCGACAAAGCCGATCTGATAGAACAGGATCAGAGAGCCCGCGATATTGACCGCGATGCCGATGGCCGCAAAGCGCATCGGCGTCATGGTATTTTCGCGGGCGAAAAAGCCCGGCGAGAACACTTTTATCAGCACAAATGCCGGCAGGCCGACGGCAAACGCGGCCAGCGCCATCTGGGTTTTGAGGGTATCGGCCGCGTCAAACGCACCGCGCTCAAACAGGGTGGCAATGATCGGGCCGGGAATGGCGACGAGGGCCGCAGCGGCAGGCAGCGTCAGCAGCATGGCAAACTCCATCGCCCGGTTTTGCGACCACATGGCACCCGCCGCATCATCGCCGCGCAGGCGTCGCGCCAGATCAGGCAGCAGCACAATGCCGATGGCAATGCCGATGACGCCCAGCGGCAACTGGTACACCCGGTCGGCGTAATACAGCCACGAGACGGCGCCGTCCTGCAGGGACGCAATGATCGTCCCGATCAGCAAGTTGATCTGGGCAATGCCACCGGCAATCACGCCGGGAATGCCCAGCGTCACAAGCCGCTTTACGCCCGGTGTCATCTTGGGCATCCGCAGGCGCGGCGCGAAGCCCGCGCGGTGGGCGGCCCACACCAGCATGGCAAACTGCACCAGCCCCGCCAGCGCCACGCCCCACACCAGCGCGAGACCAGGGTTGGCAAAATAGGGCGCGGCCAGCGTCAGCGTGGCAATGAGAATGATGTTGAGCAGCACCGGCGCGAAGGCAGCGGCGGCAAACCGGCCCAACGAGTTGAGCACGCCCGACAGCAGCGCCACCAGCGACATGAACAAGAGATAGGGAAACGCGATCTGCGTGAACACCACCGCCATATCGAACTTGTCCGGCGTATCCGCAAAGCCCGGCGCGATCACATACATCAGCCACGGCATGGCCAGCTGGGCGAGTACCGTGAAGATCAGCAGGACGGTGAGCAGCACCGCGAAGGCTTCATCGGCAAACTGGCGCGCCGACTTCGCCCCTTCGCCTTCCAGCCGCCTGGCAAACAACGGCACAAAGGCCGAGTTGAACGCCCCTTCGGCAAACAACCGCCGAAACAGATTGGGAAACTTGAACGCCACAAAAAACGCGTCCGCCACCGGCCCGGTCCCCAGCACGGCTGCGATCAATATATCGCGCACAAAGCCAAGCACCCGGCTGATCATCGTCATGCCACCAACGGTGGCGAAGGCGCGGAGGAGGTTCATAGGGCTAAGGGATGCGCGTGATTGATGGCGAAAGCAAGCTGTTCTACCCCGCCGCCCCCTTCAGCCGCTTGGTCCTCGCTGCCCTTGCCTTCTTGCCCGTCTCACCCGCGGCTTTGCGGCGTTCGTTGCGTTTTTGGACGCGGTCCTTGACGTCTTTGGGCTGCGGGCTGAGGCGGGAGTTGATGGCTGACAGAAGTCCGGTGGTGACGGCTTCCT
The DNA here is from genome assembly GCF_040219635.1 of Pyruvatibacter sp. Classification (NCBI taxonomy): domain Bacteria; kingdom Pseudomonadati; phylum Pseudomonadota; class Alphaproteobacteria; order Hyphomicrobiales; family Parvibaculaceae; genus Pyruvatibacter; species Pyruvatibacter sp. The sequence goes on along the minus strand of NZ_JAVJSC010000003.1, from coordinate 708,877 downwards.
TCTTGCCATCCTGCACCACCTGGCCGCCGGTGACATCCTTCACGTAGAACACGTCCACGATCCGTTCGCCGTAGGTGGCGATGTGGGCTGAGGTGATTGTCAGGCCCAGGTGAAACAGCGCGCGGGTGAGGTCATACAAGATGCCGGGGCGGTCCAGCGCGTTGACTTCAATCAGGGTGAAGCGGTCTGTGGCGGTGTTGTCGATGATGACCTGCGGCTCAATTTCAAAAGCCTGCTGACGGCGGGTGCGTTTGCGCTCGCGGGCGATGGCTTCCTTGGGCAGGGTTTCGCCGCGCAGGTTTTTCTCGATCAGTTCTTTCAGGCGTTCAACCCGGCGGGCTTCATCCACCACCTTGGAGTTGTCGGACTGGACCCAGAACGTATCCAGCGCCATGCCGTCGGTGGTGGTGAAAATCTTCGCGTCCACAATGTTGGCGCCGGTCATGTCCACCGCGCCTGCAATGCGCGAGAACAGCCCCGCATGGTCGGGCGTGAACACGGTGATTTCGGTGGCTTCGTCGTCGGGCAGCGGGGTGACGCCAATTTCGAGCACGCTGTTTGAGCCGTTGCTTTCGTCAGCCCCGGCCATCAGGCGGGCGTGACGCTCCTGGGTATCGGCGTCCACCACCAGCCAGTAGCTGGGGCTTTGACGCTCGATCAGCGTGTCAATGGTCGAGGTGCCAAGGTCCGCCAGACGCGCGCGGAACGTTTCCTTGGCGGCTTCAATGCGGCTGGCGCGGCTGGGCGCATTGTTTTTGCCGGAGAGCAACGGCAGGGTTTCATCGTACAGTTGCTCAATCAACTGCGCCTTCCAGCCGTTCCATACACCGGGGCCAACAGCCTTGATGTCAGCGGTCGTCAGTATGGTGAGCAATTTGAGGCGCTCGGGGCTTTGCACCTTGTCAGCAAAGGCCTTGACCGTTTGCGGGTCCGAGATGTCGCGGGTCTGGGCCACGTCAGACATGATGAGATGTTCAAGCACCAGCCACTCGACGGTTTCTGTTTCCGCCGGGCTCAGGCCCAGACGGGGGCCGAGTTTGCGGGCAATCTTGGCGCCGGCAATGGAGTGGTCTTCGGGGCGGCCTTTTGCAATGTCGTGCAGGAACATGGCGAGGTAAATCACCTTGCGGGACTGCACTTTTTTCATCAGGTCGTTGGCCAGCCTGTGCTGGTCGGCGTCCACACCCTTTTCAATGCCGGACAAAATATGAATCGCGTGGATCAGATGCTCGTCGGCTGTGTAGTGGTGATACATGTTGAACTGCATCAGCGCGACGATGCGGCCAAAGTCCAGCACGAAGCGGCCCAATACGCCCGCCTCGTTCATGCGGCGCAGGGCGATGTCGGGGGTGTGCTTTGATACCAGTATCTCGCAGAACAAGCGGTTGGCTTCGTCGTCAGCGCGCAGGTCTGCGTTCACCAGTTTGAGCGAGCGGCGGACCAGCCGCAGCGCGTCGGGGTGAATGTCCGTACCCGTCATTTCTGCAATGTGAAACAGGCGGATGATATTGACCGGGTCCTTGCTGAACAAATCCTCGCTGGCGGCATTGATGCGCGCGCCGTCAAGCTCGAAACCAGGCGGCAGGGCAGCCGCACTTTTGCGCAGGCGGGCACCAAGCCCGACAGCGTTCATCAGCGGTTCGAGCTTGTTGCGCAGGGAGGTGGCAGCGCTTGCAGCAGGGGCCGCCTTGCGCTGCTGGTCTTCCAGGGTGGCGCAGAAGATGCGCGTCAGATCCCCCACATCCTTGGCAACCAGAAAATAGTGCTTCATGAAGCGCTCGACATCCTTCATGCCGCCGTGGCTGACATAGCCAAGACGGCGCGCCATTTCGATCTGGATGTCGAAGCTCAGCCGGTCTTCGGCGCGGCCGGTGACAAAATGCAGGTGGCAGCGCACCGCCCACAAAAACTCCTCAGCCTTCATGAAGGTGCGCATTTCACTGGCGCGGAACACACCCTTGTCCACCAGCTCCTGGGGATCGCGAACGCCGTAGAGATATTTGCCGATCCAGAACAGGGTCTGGAGGTCGCGCATCCCGCCCTTGCTCTCCTTGATGTTGGGTTCCACCAGATAGCGTGACTGGCCGGCCCGCCTGTGGCGCTGGTCGCGCTCTTCAAGTTTGAGGCGCACGAACTCGCGGCCGGTGCCCGGCACAAGCTGGTTCCAGAACGCATCCATCAGGTCATCAAGCAGCGGCTCGTGGCCCCACAGGTAACGCGCCTCCAAAATGGTGGTGCGGATGGTGATGTCTTCGCGCGCAAGCCGGATGCATTCGTTGATCGAGCGTGTGGCATGACCGACCTTGAGGCCCATGTCCCACAACATGTAGAGCATGTATTCGACCACGCTCTCGCCCCACGGGGTTTGCTTGTGGGGCAGCACAAACAGCAGGTCGATGTCGGAGGACGGGGCGAGCGTGCCGCGCCCGTAGCCGCCGACGGCCACGATGCAGATATTTTCAGCTTCGGTGTGATGCGCGGAGGGAAACGCGTGCACCCGGCAATAGTCATACAGCGCCTGAATGATGACATCCTGCAGGTAACACAGCGCCTGCGCCGTCTCGATGCCTTTCATGCCCGCTTCAAGTTTCTCGCGGATCAGCGCCCGACCGGTGCCCATGGTGGATTTGAGAATGTCGAGGGCTGCCGCGCGGCGGGCGGCTTCATCGCCGTCATTCTCCCGGAAAGAAGCCGTCAGGGCGATGCGCAGCGCCTCGCCATCCACAATCTCATCCGGTGTCAGAGTGACAGCCGTGGAATCGCGCTTGCGCGCGGCCGGATTGCTGGCGGGTTTGGCGGCGGGGTTGGGTGTTGGGTTTGCTGTGCTCATGGGCACACATATAGCGCTTTTGCACAGGGTTTGCGCACCGGGGGGCAACAATTCTTTTGGTTTGGGAGGGTGTTGGGCTGTTTAATCAAAGTCTCAGGATTAACCATGTAGCGCGCTGATTTGTATCTGGCAGCAGGTTTCAGCACCTGGACAATTAACGCTTATCGTCGAGCTTGCGCCGCAGGGCATAGATCAGGTCCAGCGCCTCGCGGGGGGTCATTTCGTCGGGGGCGGCGGTGCTCAGCGCCTCGTGAATAGGGTCCGTGCCTTTGGTGGCGTGACCTGATGACCGGGGGCGCGTGGCGGCGGCGAACAGCGGCAGGTCGGTTGCAAGGTCAGCGCGCCAGCCATTTTGCCCGCCGCTTTGGGTTTCCCCCGCTTCAAGCGCCTCAAGCACCTGCTCGGCGCGGGCGATAGCGGCCGGTGGCAGGCCAGCCAGGCGCGCCACGTGAATGCCGTAGGAGCGGTCAGCCGCGCCGGGCACCACTTCGTGCAGAAACACAACATCCTGGCCGTGTTCGGCCACGCGCATGGTGGCGTTGCCAAGGCGCGCCAGCGTGCCCGCAAGGCCCGTCAGCTCGTGATAGTGGGTAGCAAACAGCGTGCGGGCGCGGTTGACCTCATGCAGATGCTCAAGGGTCGCCCAAGCGATGGAGAGGCCGTCATAGGTGGCGGTGCCGCGGCCTATCTCATCCAGAATGACAAGCGATTTGTCGGTCGCGCGGTTGAGGATTGCGGCGGCTTCAACCATTTCCACCATGAATGTCGAGCGGCCGCGCGCCAGATCATCTGACGCACCGACGCGCGAAAACAGCCGGTCAATGATGCCAATATGGGCCGACGTCGCAGGCACAAAGCTGCCCGCCTGCGCCATCACGGCAATGAGCGCGTTTTGACGCAAAAATGTTGATTTGCCTGCCATGTTGGGGCCGGTGAGCAACCATAGGGAGCGGGCGGCTTCATTTTCGGCATCGGCGGACAGATCACAGGTATTGGGAACGAATGCGCCGGAGCCGGAAGCCTTGAGCGCCCGCTCCACCACAGGATGACGGCCTGCATCGATGTTGAAGGCAAGCGAGTTGTCCATCAGCGGTCGCGTCCAGCCATTGGCGCGGGCGACCTCTGCCAGCGCCGACGCCACATCGAGGGAGGCCAGGGCGCGGGCAATGTCTGCAAGCGCCGTGATGTCCAGAACCTGTGCAACCAGCGCCTCAAACAGTTCTTTTTCTCGGGCCAGCGCGCTTTCGCCTGCGCGCGCTATTTTTGCGTCCAGTTCGGCCAGCTCAACCGTTGAAAACCGCATGGCGTTGGCCAGCGTCTGGCGGTGGCGGAAATCATCTGCCAGATCACCGGTCATCATCCGGTCGGATTGGCTCGCGGATACCTCGATGAAATATCCCAGCACATTGTTGTGGCGGACTTTCAGTGTTTTTATGCCGGTTTTCTCGCGATACTCAGCCTCAAGTCCGGCAACCACCTTGCGGCTGCCGTCGCGCAGCGCCACCAGATCATCAAGGTCCGCGTCATAGCCGCGCGCAATGAAACCGCCGTCGCGACCCAGCAGCGGCGGTTCAGGAACGAGGGCGCGCGCGAGCAGGGTACACAGGGCGGCGGGCGCGCCTGTGCGGGCGTTATCCAGGGTGCGGGCGGCCTGCGCCACGTCTTCAGGCAGGGGCGGAAAGTCAGGGGCGGTGCCGGACGCGGGGTCAAGCAATGTCGCCATTGCGGCCGCGGCCTTTATGGATGTGCCGACGGCGGCCAGATCGCGCGGGCCGCCGCGCCCCAGCGCCAGCCGTGACATGGCACGTTCAAGATCAGGGACGGTGCGCAGCACATCCCGCAGGTCAGCACGCAGGCGGCCGTGCTCGGCAAACAGGGTGACGGCCGCAAGGCGGCGGTTGATGGGCACCGCGCTGGCAAGCGGCGCTGCGACCCGGGCCTTGAGGGCACGGGCACCAGCGGCTGTGACCGTCATGTCCATGATGGACAGAAGGCTGCCCTCGCGGCTGCCGGACGCCCCCCGGGTGAGCTCCAGACTGGCGCGGGTGGCGGCATCTATGTCCATCAGTGCCGCATCGCCGGGGGTGCGTGGCGGCGACAACACCGGGGCCCTGCCTGCCTGGGTCAGCGTCACATAGTCCACCAGCGCGCCTGCCGCTGCTATCTGGGCGCGGGAAAAATCGCCGAAGCCGTCCAGCGCTTTTACGCCAAACAGGGTTTCGAGGCGGCTGCGGGCGGCATCGCTGTCAAAGGCAGATGCCCGCAACGGGGTCAGCGGTGTACCTGCGCTGGTGATGGCATCAGCAACGGTCTCGTCTGACAGCAGGCCTTCGTGCAACACAAGTTCGCTGGGGGACAAGCGCGCGAGCGCAGCACCCAGACCGTCAGCCTCAATCGCTTCCACGTGGAACGCGCCGGTGGAGACGTCCGCATAGGCCAGCCCCAGCGCGTGGTCGCCGTCGGCACGCACTCTTGCAAGCGCTGCCAGCAGATTGGCGTCGCGGGCTTCAAGCAGCGCGTCTTCGGTAAGGGTGCCCGGCGTGACGATGCGCACCACGGCGCGGGCCACCACCGACTTTGAGCCGCGTTTCTTCGCTTCGGCCGGGTCTTCGGTCTGCTCACAGACAGCCACCCGAAAGCCCTTGCGGATCAACCGCGACAGATAGGCGTCAGCGGCGTGAACCGGCACGCCACACATGGGAATGTCCTCACCCAGATGCTTGCCGCGTTTGGTGAGTGCGATGTCGAGGGCGGCGGACGCCTTGACGGCGTCATCGAAGAACAGCTCGTAAAAGTCGCCCATCCGGTAGAACAGCAAGCAATCGTCGTGGGCCTGCTTGATGTCGAGATATTGCGCCATCATGGGCGTGGGCGCAGATCGCTCCTGCGGCTGGGGGGGTGCTGTTTCTTTAATGACAGGGGAGTTCATGATGCCCGGACCCTAGCAAGTGTGCGCGATGACCGCGAGATACTTAGGTCACAGCAGCGTTTGTTACGTGGCACGCACTTGCCTATAGCGGCACCCCTCGGCTACACCACAGCGCCCCGGCGGTTTTTCAAGGCTCTGCCCTGCCCGCCCCTGCGTCATTCGCCGCATATGACACTTTGTGACCTCCCGCTTTAGAAACAGGCGCTTCACCCATGACTAAGAGTTCCAGCGACCACGCCAAAGATCGTCGCCGCTATACTGATGAAGAAGCCCTGCTGTTTCACGCGGAGGGGCGGCCCGGCAAACTTGAGATTACCGCCACCAAACCGATGGCGAGCCAGCGCGATCTGTCGCTGGCCTATTCGCCCGGCGTGGCCGCCCCCGTGCGCGCCATCGCCGAAAACCCGGCGTGCGCCTATGACTACACCGCCAAGGGCAACATGGTGGCCGTGATCTCCAACGGCACGGCCATTCTGGGGCTTGGCAACCTGGGCGCGCTGGCCTCCAAGCCGGTGATGGAAGGCAAGGCCGTGCTGTTCAAGCGCTTTGCCGACGTGGACTCGATCGACCTTGAAGTGGACGCCGAAGACGCAGACGATTTCATCAACGCGGTGCGCTATCTGGGCCCTTCGTTTGGCGGCATCAACCTTGAGGACATCAAGGCACCGGAGTGCTTCATCGTTGAAGAGCGCCTGCGCGAACTCATGGACATTCCGGTGTTTCATGACGACCAGCACGGCACGGCGATCATTGCAGCCGCCGGCCTCATCAATGCGTGTCATCTGACAGGCCGCAAGTTTGAAGACATGAAACTGGTGGTCAACGGCGCGGGCTCGGCGGGCATTGCCTGCCTTGAGCTGGTGAAGGCGATGGGTGTCAGAACCGAAAACGCGCTGTTGTGCGATACCAAAGGCGTGATCTATCAGGGCCGCACCGAAGGCATGAACCAGTGGAAGTCGGCTCATGCCGCCCCCACCGACAAACGCACCCTCGAAGAAGCGATGGACGGTGCCGACGCGTTTTTCGGTGTGTCGGTCAAAGGCGCGCTGACGCCGAGCATGGTGGCGTCGATGGCCGCCAACCCGATCATTTTCGCGATGGCGAACCCGGACCCGGAAATTACGCCCGAAGAAGCCCACGAGGTGCGCGACGACGTCATCATGGCGACGGGCCGCTCGGACTATCCCAACCAGGTGAACAACGTGCTGGGGTTCCCGTATATTTTTCGGGGCGCTTTGGATGTGCGCGCATCCACCATCAACGAACCCATGAAAATTGCCGCCGCTGAAGCGCTGGCCTCTCTGGCGCGCGAGGACGTGCCCGACGAAGTGGCGGCAGCCTATCACGGTATGCGCCCGCGCTATGGGCGCGACTACATTATTCCGGTGCCGTTTGACCCGCGGCTGATCACCACCATTCCGCCTGCGGTGGCCAAAGCCGCCATGGAATCAGGTGTGGCGCAGCGACCGATCATCGACATGGAAGGCTATCAGCACGAACTGACCGTGCGGCTGGACCCAACGGCGGCATCGCTTGGTTTCATTGTGGCCCGCGTTCGCCGCGAGCCGAAGCGGGTTGTGTTTGCCGAGGGCGAGGAAGAAAAAGTCGTGCGTGCGGCTGTTGCCTTCCGCGACCAGGGTCTGGGCACGCCCATATTGCTGGGCCGCGAAGAAATCATCCTTACACAGATGAAACAGATGGGGCTGGAAGATGCCGACGGCATCGAGATCATCAACCAGCGCACGTCGGATGCAGCGCCTGATTATGCCGATGCGCTCTACGGCAAGCTGCAACGGCGCGGCTACCTGGCGCGTGACTGCACGCGCATGGTGTACAATGACCGCAACATCTATGCCGCCTCCATGGTGCAGGTGGGTGACGCCGATGCGATGATTACCGGCGTCACGCGCTCTTACTCGGTGGCGCTGGGTGACGTACGCCGCGTCATTGACGATGCCGCCAACAAGCGCGCCATGGGCATATCCATGGTGCTGGCGCGCGGGCGCACCGTACTGGTAGCCGACACCAACGTGCACGACATGCCGACCGCGCAGGAACTTGCCGAGATTGCCATTCAAAGCGCCGAAGTGGCGCGGCGGCTTGGCTATGAGCCGCGCGTGGCGATGCTGGCCTACTCCACCTTCGGCCACCCTATGGGCGAGCGCTCGGAGCGGGTGCGCGAGGCGGTTGAGATTCTGGACCGCACGCAGCGTGATTTTGAATATGACGGCGAGATTGCCGCTGACGTAGCGCTCAACCGAGAGGCGATGGCGATGTACCCGTTCTGTCGCCTGTCGGAACCGGCAAACGTGCTGGTGATGCCGGCCATTCACTCGGCGTCGATATCCACCAAGATGCTGGCGGAACTGGGCGGCGCGTCGATCATCGGGCCGCTGCTGGTGGGTCTTGAAAAGTCGGTGCAGATCGCGCCCATGGGGGCAACGGTTTCTGACCTCGTGAACCTGGCTGCGATTGCAGCATACGGACTCGACAGCTAGGCGTTTTTATGCGGCGGCCTTATGGGACGGGATCTGTTTTCTCGTCGCGCATGTCGCCCTTGCCGAACTTGCCGCGGTAGCGATCGTTCAACTGGCTGGACGGGAAGATAATCAGCACGTCGGTTGTGCCGAACTGGTGGTCCACCACGGCACCGTCGCCGATCTTGGCGCCCGCGCGCAGATAGCCCTTGATGAGTGGCGGCAGGGCGCGCAGGCCTTTTTTGGCATCCACCTGCTCAACGGGCATCCGGTTCATGGAGACGTACAGTTCCTGGCGCGCCTTCACCATCGGTTCGCCTGACGGGGTTTGGCCCAGGCAGAAGTGATGCATGAACGACAGCGGCAGGGCCAGCGCGTCGGGGTCCGTGCTGTCGAGGCTGGCGCAGCCGAACATCACATCCAGGTCGTAGTGCACCAGATAGCTGATGATGGCGTGCCACATGAGTTCAAGCGTCGGGCGGGAACGGTGATCGGCGTGGACGCACGAGCGGCCAAGCTCCAGAAACCGGGTGTTCGGCCCTGCCGCCTCGACCCATGGACCAATGTCAAACTCGCTGGCGGTGTAAAAGCCGCCATGAGGCTCGGCTACTTCCTGACGGATCAGCCGGTAGGTGCCCACAACAGCGTCTTCGGGTACCTCGCGGCCTTCATAGTCGGCGGGGATGCGGGAATGGTCAATCACCAGCAGGTGGTCGGCGAAGACATCAAAATTGTCAAAGTCACGGCGCTCAGCGGCCATGCGCGGGCTCGCGGAGGCTGACATCTCCTCATAGAACACCTGATACCGCAGGCGCTGGGCGGCACGCACTTCTGCTTCTGTTTCAGCGACGCGCACTTCCAGCGATTTGCGCCGGGCGAGCGGACGCGGCGGCGGGCCATATTTGCCGGCAAAGCGCGCGGCGCGGTTGACGGGTTGGCCGGACTTTGAGGTGCGCGCGGGCGTGCGGGACGCGCCGCGTGGGGATGCGGTGAGGGCAGATCCGCCAGTGGAGGCCCTCATGGATAGTGGGGTGCGCGCGCCAAGATTTCGGCGCAGCCCCCGCGCTGCGAGCTTCTTCAGCAAACCGGCGTCTCCCTTGTGTCAGCCCATCGTCCGCGAAACGGGCGCTCCTGGAAATGGAGCGGGGCATCTACCTGCGCGTTACGTGCGGGGCACGTGCGGCCACTTCAAGTGTGGCCGTCGCGCTCTTAACCCGGCTTTCTCACCCGCCTTTTTCACCCGGCTGTCGGGTGCGGCTAGCGGGCGCGGCTGTCGGGTGCGGTTGTCGTCAGATTAACGAGCCTTGTCCAGCCCTTTTGGACGCGCTTGCGTATCTGACGTCGCGCGCCGAAGGACTGAAAACGACTATATCTGCTATGGCAGGACGACACAACGAAGGCCGTTTTGTGTCGTGATGTCAGGCGGCTTCGCTGCTCGTGGTTGGCGGCGGCAGGGCCGCCAGCACCTCACGCAGCGCATCAGGCTCAACCGGCTTGGACAGGTAGTCGTTCATGCCTGCATCAAGGCAGCGCTGGCGATCCTGCGAATAGGCATTGGCCGTGAGCGCCACCACATGCACCATGTGGCCCGCTGCGCGCAGCGCTTTGGTGGCCTCAATGCCATCCATTTCTGGCATGTGCATGTCCATCAGCACAATGTCGAAGCGCGCTTTTGTGTCCAGTGCCTCAACAGCTTCACGCCCGTTGAGCACACGAATGACCTCGTGGCCGTCGCGCTCAAGCACGCTGACCGTCAGGAGGGCATTCACGTCGTTGTCTTCAGCGAGCAGCACGCGGCGGCCAATAACGGGCGGCGCGTCGCGGGGCGCATCGTCCACATCGGCAGGCTCGGACGCTTGCTGCTCAAGGTTACCGGAGAGCGCAGCGATGAGCGTCTGGCGGCGGGCCGGGAGCAGGACGTAAGCGTCAACCGGGTTGTCATCGCGCGAGATTGCGCTGCGGGCGGTTGTGCGGTCGTCTGCCTGGGCTGCGGCGACAATGCGCATGTCAGGCGCGCGGTGGCGCAGCGATGCGACCATCTCCGGGTCCAGAACATCTGCCGGTGCGATGATGGCCTGGGTGTTTTTGAATGCAGCGGACGCCAGCGCCGTGGCGGGGTTTTCGGGTACCCATGTGCTGCCGCCGTGATGGGTCACTGTCTGGGCAAGCGCATGGGCGGCGGGCGATTTGAGGGCCACCACTACATAGTTATCCGCAAGCGGCGCGGGGGCTGCCGATGGCGCTTCTGCATGGATTGGCAGAGGCACACTGACGGTAAAAGTGGTGCCTGCGCCAGGCGCACTTTCAAGGTGTATGTCGCCGCCCATGGTGGCCACCAGGCGCCGCGAGATGGCAAGGCCAAGACCGGTGCCGCCGCGACGTTGGGCGGCCGCAGCGCGGGCCTGCTGAAACTCCTCAAAGACAATGCGCTGGTCTTCGGGGCCCATGCCGATGCCGGTGTCTATGATGCGCGCCACGAGCGGGACGGTCTCCTCGTTTGGGGCTTGATCAGGCATCCGCGGGCCGCGTTCGAGGAGCAGCGTGACGCCGCCTTTGTCGGTGAACTTGATGGCATTGCCAACCAGATTGGCAAAAACCTGATGGAGCCGACCCTGATCGCCAATAACCTGCTCGGGCAGCGACGGGTCAATGACCGTTGACAGGCTGATGCCGCGCTGCTGGGCACGCGGTGCCAGCAACTCGGCAAGGCCCTCCGCCATTTCTTCCAGGGAAAACGGCTGTTTTTCAAGCTCCAGATGTCCGGCTTCAATTTTGGAGAAATCCAGAATGTCGTCGATCAGGCGCAGCAATGCGCGGCCCGACCGGCGCACCGCCTGCACATAGTTGGCTTGTTCAGGCGACAGATCAGTCTCGTTCAACAGCGCCGAAATACCGATGATGCCATTCATCGGCGTGCGGATTTCATGGCTGATGGTTGCCAGAAATGCTGATTTTGCGTGGTTGGCCTGTTCGGCTTCGTCACGGGCGCGGGCAAGGGCGTGTTCGGTTTCCTTGCGCTCGGTGATGTCGCGCCCGGCACACTGGATTTCAACAAGCTGGCCGTCCGCATTGCGGATCGGCAACTCCTCCCAGCCGATCCATCGCCAGCCCGACACCGTTCTCACTCGCTGGTCGGTTCGGATGCGGAACTTTATGCCCGTGACATCCCTCGTTTGGGTGGGACGGGGAGCGGGCGCATGGCCGACCAGGCCTTCGCCGGTACTGGCATCGACGTGAGGCGTAAACGGGTGCCCAAGTGCCTGCTCTCGCGTGATGCCAAACGTGGTGCAGAAAACATCATTGACGAATGTCAGTTGGCCGCGTGTGTTCCGCCTGAAAATGATGTCAGCCTGCCCCGCCAGCAGTCCGCGCAACAGGCGCACTTCTTCGCGCAGGGCTGCTTTCTCGTTCGGCCAGATATGTGTCCAGACACGCGCCCGGGCACGCGTCCAGACACCCACACGAAAAAATGCGGCGCGCGCTAAGCTGATCGCCGACTGCAGGGCTGGAAAGATGTGCGCGCGGCGCATATGGCGGCGGTCTCCGGTTCTGGGTGGCAGCCGGGCATCAAGCTGATGCCGCTCCAACCTGCCTAAAATGGCGCCGAACCGTTGAAGATCGCGTTAAGCCAGCAGCAAAAGCCGCGGAAAATCAGCGAAAACTGTGGATTATCTCAAAAGATGGCAATGGGAAGCCGCCGGTCAGGCCGCAGCGAACGCCTGCGCCGGAGCGCGGCGGAAACTCAGGGCCTCCGCCAGATGGGCGCGCGTAACACCGCACTCACCCGTACCGGCCACAGCCGCTTCGATGTCGGCAAGGGTACGCGCAACCCGCAAGACACGTACATAGCCGCGCGCTGAAAGCCGCATACCGGCCGCAGCCTTATCCATCAGGTCGAGCCCGGCAGCATCAAGATTCACCACCTTCTCCAGCAGCCTGCCGTCGGCCTGGGCGTTGGTTGTTACGGCAGGTGTGCCATCGGCGTTTTGCGGGCCCAGCGCTGCATAGCGCTCAACCTGCATTTGCCGGGCAGCGCGCACGCGTGCGGCAATTGCGGCGGAGGGTTCCCCGGCGGCGCCGTGGCGCATGTCGGCGGCGGAGACGGGCGGCACGTCAAGCTGGATGTCAATCCGGTCCATGAGGGGGCCGGAGACGCGGGTCTGGTAGTCCTGCGCGCAGCGCGGCAACCGTCCGCAGGCCATGCCAGGTTCGCCCGCATAGCCACAGCGGCACGGGTTCATGGCAGCTACAAGCTGCACGCGGGCGGGATATGTGACGTGGTGATTGGCGCGGGCAATAACCGCGGTACCGGTTTCAAGCGGCTGGCGCAGGGCGTCCAGCACCGGGCGCGCAAACTCGGCCAGTTCATCCAGAAACAGCACGCCATTGTGGGCCAGCGAGACTTCGCCGGGCTTGGCCTTGATGCCGCCGCCCACGAGCGCTGCCATGGACGCTGAATGATGCGGGGCCCGAAACGGCCGTTGTGGGCTGAGGGCACCGCCCTCAAGCACGCCGGCCAAAGAGGCTACCATTGCCACATCCAGCATCTCCGCCATTAGGTAGCAACCACACCAAGACAGATATGCTAGGCTCGTGTCATGAGTATCGCACCAAAAGAACCCCGGACCCCACTAGGCAGACCCTCCAAGGGTATTGCCAAACAGCCTTCTATCCGGGAGCAAATACTAGCCCTCCAGCGCGATATAGCCGAAGTAAATGGCAGAACCTCACGTAGTCACAGCACTGATAAAGAAACGCGCTGACATATCAGGCGAGATAGAAACCCTGCATGACCGCATCGCCCAACTAATCAAAGACCTAGAGGGTATTGATCGGAGCCTCCAGGTATTCGCCCCGCATATCGAGACACAGACCATAGCCCCAAGGTTCCGCCCCCCTGAGAACTGGTCCAAACGGGGTGAAATGACCCGTATCGTATTGGGCATTCTCAGACTGGCTAAAGAACCCCTCACAACCCGCGACGTAGCCGCCAGATTGATTTCTGAGAGGGGTTTAGACCCAGATGAACCCAAGCTGCTCCGGCTCATGGCAAAGCGTGTAGGGGTGGCCCTGAGACGCCAGAGAGAGGGCGGTGTGGTCAAAGCCACTCAGGGGCCGGGGCAGTACATGCTTTGGGAGTTAGATAAGGCCCAAGCTATTACTAAAATACAGGGCCACTAGGGCGAGGATCGCTAGGGCGGCTGGGGCGTAGGTGAAGTTCATTTTGGACGATGGTCTGGATGTACCCACGCTGCTGGCGGCGCATACTCCCGCGGGCGTCGAGCAGCTCGTTTGTTGTTGCCCATTACAATCTCAGGCATCACACATCTATCCAGATGATCCCTGTTCAGTGCAATTCGGCGGTGAGAGAGGGTATTGATGGAGGTGGAAAAGTTCCTGTCCGGCGGGGCAACAGTTACAAACTCTTTGCTGGGAAACTCAGCCTTGAACATTCTTACTGTTGCCGCCTGATCCGAGTCAGCCGTGATTAAGTAAGCAACGTCAAATCGGTCATGTAACCCATCCCTAATAAGATGGAGGGCCACATTAACATCCGATTCTTTCTCAGTTGGCTTTTCCCACCGTCGTCCACAATCGCGGCATTCTTGCGGTTCATGGATGTAGTGACCGAGAACGACTTCGACCCCTTTTACTTCAAGTGCTGCAATATATTCTTTATGACGCCATTTCTTTTTGTCGTCGCCCGGATAAAAAGCGGAGCAGTAAACAGACCTAACAAGCTTCTCTGTGGTAGAAGGTAAAATAATCTCACCAAGCCGCCACAAGTCACACCACTTTAGGAACGGCTCACCTAAGTCATTGATTGCATGATACAAATTGAACCCGTCAATGTATAAGGCGGCGCGTTTCAAATTACAATCCTATTGACAATGTGGCCGACTTAACGTACATGATTCTCTATCAACGCGATGCGGTACGCCGCTAGCACCCCCCGGGCTTCGGCCCGGGGTTTTTCATTTAAGCAGCTTTCCGTTGCCAATACCCCTTCCAGTCCCGCGACACCCCACAACCAAGCGCCGCAACCGTAGCCAACACAAACTGGCCACCGTTTGAAACTCGCCGGTTGTTCTCACGCCAAGCCATTTCGTTAGCGTACTGATCCAAGTAACGCCCCGAAATGTGGTGGTGCGTGCCGATCTCAGCCCGGCGCAGGCGGCTAAAGAAGCTCTCAGCCTCGTTCGTGCAAGCGTCCTTGTCCTTGAACTCAACCGAGTGATTGACCCGCTTCGTCTCATAGGTGGCGTGCAGGGCATCCCATGATGATGCTTCGTCTGCATATACCGTTGAGCCAGTGGCTACGCGAGCCTCAATGGTGGGCACTGCGTCGGCTTCATGCTTCACCACAAACGGCAGTGAGCGGCCATTACGTTCCCGCAGGACAACCACCACACGACGCTTGCCAGTCCGGTTTTCTTTCAATCGCAAGTCCTTGCGGTCAGCCTTCCGGTTGGCGGGCTTCACATGACCGCCGAAATAGGCCCCATCAACCTCAACGTCGCCTGATACCTTGGCTTGCTTCATTTCCTCGCCCATAGCCTCACGCAGCTTGTGAGCCAGGACGAAGGCCGTCTTGTACTGAACGTCCAGATCGCGGCTCAGTTGAAGGGCGCTCATGCCCTTGGCCCCATTCACGAACAGGGCGATGGCAGCCAGCACATCCCGGTAAGCCAGCTTGCGGCTGGCAAAGATGGTTGCCGTGGTGACTGAGAACTGCGAATGACAGCCCTTACACTTGAAGATGCGGCGTGAGGCGTACTCGTAAGCCTCTGCACAGCCACAGCGAGGACAGATGGGGTTCCCATCATTCTCATGCCAGCGCAGCGCCTTGAATGCGTCATAGGCTTCCTGATCGCTCAGGCGCATGACCTTTGCCAGCGAGAGTGTGCGGGCTGAGGCTGAAAGTAAGAAGTGCTGTGCCATTGTCATCATTTCCAGTGCTTGTGCACTAAATATGATGATAGATAATCATCTTTTCAAGGGCTTTCGCACTCTATATGATGACATTCGCCACATAATTGGAGAATGACATGCCGGAACGTACAGACTGGGAAGCCAAGGCCCGTGGGATTATTCGGGCGGAAATGGCCCGGCAGAACGTGACTTACGCGCAGTTAGTTGAAAAATTGGCGGAAATTGGGGTTTCCGAAGATGAACGGAACCTCAGAAACAAGGTGAGCCGGGGGAAGTTTACGGCAGCGTTTATGCTGGCTTGCTTAAAGGCGCTAAGCGCTTCAGAGAAAACAGACTTTATCTAGGATTAAATGCGCCCACTGAGTTTGTTGCGCAGGTCAAAAGCGTATTTTTTTATGTTGGCTCGGACCTCATTCCATTCCTCTTTTGCGCGTGGTTCCTTCCTATTTTCGATATGCAACCCACAAGCCGCGAGAAACTCATCTAGTGCCAAGTATGTAGGCTGATTGAACAAGTACCCGTGCTTTGCCTCGGCTATTTCTCTATAAAGCTCCAATAAGCGCGGCTTCTCTTCGCTAAATTGACCATGAGATAACAGCTTCGACGCAAGCTCTTCGACTTTCGCAAGCAAAACAGTGTCGTCCATAGACAAGGGCCGTCTTGTTTCTTTGTCTTCTTGTTCACCGGCAGTCGCTTCAGGCGCATGTTTGCGCTCAATGCGGCGCAGGAAGTGGTCCAGCCACAGGCCAACGCTGAGTCCAGCAACTAGTGCTAATGTGGATATGAAGTATTGTGAGTTTACGAGGCCAGACAACATGGCTATGCCGCCTTCCAACGTTTCTGTTGGGTTATCGTAAACGCCGCGCTCGCGGGCAAGTTCGATAAAGAACTCACTGACCACAGGAGACAACATAAGGCCCAACAGCCCGGCGGCTGCCCAGCGCAGGATTCGCTGCAAACTCCACATCGCCCGATCATAGCCGTCTTCCTTTCTGTTGGAAGCGGCTTCGGTAGCTTGGTGTGTTTGCTACCGAATGCCGAGCATCTCGCGCGGGCTCATAGGGGGCAAGATACCTGGCAACCTACTTGCCAACATGGATTTGCCCGCGCCGGGCGGACCGACAAACAGCAGGTTGTGGCCGCCCGCAGCCGCCACCTCGATG
This sequence comes from Pyruvatibacter sp., assembly GCF_040219635.1. Taxonomy (NCBI): domain Bacteria; kingdom Pseudomonadati; phylum Pseudomonadota; class Alphaproteobacteria; order Hyphomicrobiales; family Parvibaculaceae; genus Pyruvatibacter; species Pyruvatibacter sp. The sequence continues at coordinate 692,545 of NZ_JAVJSC010000003.1, read as the reverse complement.
GCGCGCTTGGCGGTTTCCTGACCCTTGATGTCGGCCATATCGGGCACCGAGCCAAGCTGTGGAGGCTGACCGGGCTGCGGGGCTGCCAATGTCTGGACGCCCTTGATGTGATTTACAAACTCAAGCAGGGTTGCCGGGGCAATAATCTGCATATCGCCTGCCCATGCCGCTTCGGGCCCGCAGGCGGCAGGGCACACCAGCCCGCGATCTGCGGCGTTGGCGGCAATGGCTGCAGGCAACGCGCCGGTGACGGGTGCGATTGTGCCATCAAGACCCAGCTCACCCAGCACCGTCAGGCCGTCCATGGCATCCTGAGGCACCACGCCCAGCGCAGTCATAAGGGCAAGCGCAATGGGCAGGTCGTAATGACTGCCTTCCTTGGGCAGATCAGCAGGCGCGAGATTGACGGTGATACGCTTGGGCGGCAGCGCCAGACCGATGGCAGTAAGGGCCGCGCGCACCCGTTCGCGGCTTTCAGCAACTGCTTTGTCGCCAAGGCCAACCACCGCGAAGGCCGGAACACCGGGCGAGATTTGCACCTGAACGCCCACCTCGCGCGCTTCAACGCCCTCAAATGCAACCGTATAAACCCGCGCCACCATCGCCTTGCCCCTAATCAGCCCGCCCCGGGCACCAACAGATACAGTCGCTGCGTATTCCGCACACTGACGGTCGTTTGGGATGTTCAGGCCGTGTTCCGTTTTAGTCAGGTCAAAGTGACAACCCAGACGACTTGTCCCCAATCAGGCCCGCGTAGCAGGATCATAACACGAACATTAAAAGAACGCGCGTTCTTTTTGGGGGGTCGTTGTTAACGTTTATGGCAGGCTAAAAAGGGCTTAGCTGACCTTCGCTTCAATCGCATCCCAGATCATGGCGGCGATGTTGGTGCCGTCAAAGCGTTCTATTTCGCGCAGGCCGGTGGGGGAGGTGACGTTGATCTCTGTCATGTAATCGCCGATCACGTCGATGCCGACGAAAATCAGCCCGCGGCGCTTGAGCTCGGGGCCGATGGTGGCGCAGATCTCCCGTTCACGATCTGTCAACTGAGTTGCTTCCGGCCTGCCGCCCACATGCATGTTGGAGCGGCTTTCACCCTCGGCAGGCACCCGATTGATCGCCCCGGCAATTTCGCCGTCCACCAGAATGATGCGCTTGTCGCCTGCGCGCACCGCCGGCAAATAGGCCTGTGCGATGAGCGGCTCGCGGAACATCTGGGTGAACATTTCCAGCAGCGATGCCATGTTTTCATCGTCAGGCCTGACCCTGAACACGCCCGCACCGCCATTGCCATACAGCGGTTTGAGGATGATATCCTTGTGTTCGGCCCGAAACGCCCGGATGTCGTCTTCATTAGAGGAAATCAGCGTCGGCGGCATGACGCCTTCAAACTGTGTAACAAAGAGTTTCTCGGGTGCGTTGCGCACATGCGCGGGATCATTGACCACCAGCGTATGGGGGTGGATGTGATCGAGGATGTGGGTCGCCGTGATGTAGCTCATGTCAAAGGGCGGGTCCTGGCGCATCAGCACCACATCCACGTCGCGCAGGTTTGTGACAATCTGGTTGCCTTGGGTGAAGTGGTCGCCCTTTGCATCGCGCACTTCCAGTGACCGCGTGCGGGCCAGCACCCTGCCGTCATGCAGCGACAGGTCGCGGGGCAGATAATAGCTTAGCGTGTGGCCGCGCATCTGCGCTTCGAGCGCCAGACGGAAGGTTGAATCGCCCTTGATGTCGATGGCCTCAACCGGGTCCATCTGAATTGCCACTTTCAAGCCCATGCGCAGCGCGCCCCCTCGAACATGATCGTTTTTGTGTCCGGCGGAATGTCGGGGTGCGGACGGCCAAGGTCAATGCGGATTCGCCGCATTGCCCGGCGCGGCGATCAGTTGAGGCTGATACGCAGCTTGTCGGAGCGGGTCCTGGCGTCGCGGGCAAGCTGCGTGCGGCCTTCGGCAAGGGCCAGTTCGGCGGCACGGGCGTAGGCGGTGCGTGCCGACATCAGGCTGCCTGTCGCCCCGTCAAGGTCGCCTCGCTCAAGCCACAGCGCCGGGTCACGCGGGGCAATGGCTGTCATGCGGGCGAGAATGGCACTGGCGCGGGCCGTATCGCGGGCCCTGGTTGCGCGCGCATAAATGTTGTTTTGCAACCGCAGCAGCACGGCACGGGCAGACACCGGCGCCAGGGCGCGCTCAAGGTCGGCCTTTGTCGGGTCTTCGTCCTCGAGGCCCTGCACACGGGCCAGAAGGGCAACGACGCCCTGTTCGTCCAGAATGCTTCCGCCTGAGAACGGATCAATCAGCACCGGCGGCGGGCCGCCACGCACCATGCCGTTCAACCGGATGAGGAAGTGGCCGGGGAAGTTGACACCGGACACCGCCCAGCCATTGGCACGGCCTGCGTGAATATAAATCAGCCCCAGCGCCACCGGCAGACCGCGCTTGCGGTCAATGACACGGACCAGATTGGCGTTGGCCATGTCGTCATACGTCACCCGGTCACCGTCATAGCCGAAGTCTCCGGCAATAACGTCTGCCAGCGCGTGAGCCTGCAACAGTGCTTTAGCGTGGGCCTCGATGGCCGGATCGCCGGGCGAGTGACGCTTGTCTGCCTGCGCCTGCAGGACTGCGGCACGCGCCGCGACATCAGCAACGATGCGTGCAAGGTGAGCGCGATAGGGGTCGAGCACCAAATCCGGCATGTCAGCAGCGCCCAGCGCGAGCGCTGTTTGTGCAAGATCAATAGCGTCGTCGGCAGCGTCGCCCGCAGCGCGCAGCACGCGGTCTTGTTCCGGCGTCATGGTCGCGTATCCCACAGGTGAGCGGCGAGCCCGCGCATCGGCCTCGCCCCGGCGGGTGAATGATAGCGCTCTCATCGGATCGGCGCTAAGGCCCGGCTTTCAACCGCTGCCCGGTCCTGCGGAGCCAGCGAGCGGGGGCCACTTGACGAGGCGGCTGCAGCTGGTGCGGGCGCGGGCGGCTGATAGGCAGGTTGCTCGTAATAATATGCGGGCTGGGTGGAGGCTGTTTCGATAGCGGGTGTATTTTCGTAGGCTGAAAAGTCCTTGCGCAGGGGGGCCTGCCCGGTCAGCAGATCTTCGTGCGGCTGGGCCTCGGTCAGCACGTGGCCCTGCCGGTCGCCGGACGGTTCACGCCTGAACGGCTCCGGCGCGGGCGCGCTTGGCGGACGCGACGCAAGGCGGCGGCTGTCGTCAACGGTAATGGCGTGCATCACCACGCGTCGCACCCCTGAAATGTCGCGCGCATGGGCAGCCACCCGGTCAATCTCGGTCGGATCGCGGCCAATGCCCAGAATATAGACCGAGCCGTTGACCACATCCGTTGAGTAGTTGATGTCGGAGATGCTGAAGTCAGTCAGCAACCGGGCGCGCAGCTTGGTGTCGATCCAGGTGTCGCCGGGCATGGCCTCGAATGTGGAGCGGTCGGCGACCTCAATTTCGTTGATGACTTCGCGGACGCCTTCAATGGACCAGGCCAGCCGCGTCGCCTCGGCACGTTCCTGTTCGCCGGACACAAGGCCCGTCAGCATCACGCGGCCTTCCATCACTTTGGATGAGACATCGCCAAACAGATCAGCGTCGCTTTTTATCAACCGGTCCGTCAGACCCAGCTTGATGCCGGCGTCATCCATCGCCTCGCCGATCGGGCGCTCCTGAAAGGCGGCAACGCCTGCGGTGGCACCGGCACCAACCGCCATGCCGATGGGGGAGCACGCCGCCACAAGTGCAGCAACGCAGGAACAGAAAAGAACAAGAGACATGCGGGGCATGAGCTTTTCACCTGATGACAGCGCATCCCGCCCCACAAGGGGCTGAACGCGGCGGACACATGACACCGAGGGCAGCCCTGCGATCAGGCGGCACGCGGCAACGGCTCCTGCGGGCACGCGCAAACGCGCACGCACAGAAGTGGTGGCTGGCTTGGGGCAAACGCATCCCTGTTGGGGAAAAGCCTTCATGGCCGGATCCCTCCCGGTAAGCCGGTAAGGGTCGCTGCGCCTTTCTGGGCAGCGCGTCTGGTCCGCTATGGTTCACGCCTTGTTTTTGGTTCCGGCGGTTTGGTGCCGGTGTTCTGGTGGCGTGTGTTTCAGTTCCAACTTCATGTAACTGATTCGCGGCAGACACCCGTTCATAGCACACACGGGCCGAAACTTCGAGCAATGGTCATTTGAGTCGGACCCGGAATGTTAGGCGGTCCACGCATTCTGGACATGCAACGGCAACGAGCGTGGGGCGACGGCCACAACGTCAAGGCGCATATCAAGCCCGGTCAGGGCGGGCTTCCAGTTTGGAAGCCATGCAGCGGCGGCGGCAAGGCGCTGTTGCTGATGCGGCGACAACGAGGCCACGGCAGCGTCATGGGTGGCGCGGGCTTTGACCTCTACAATGGCAACCGTGTTGCCCCGTCGGGCGACGATATCGATTTCGCCCAATGGCGTGCGCAGACGCCGCGCCAGAATGCGATAGCCCTTGAGGCGCAGCATCCAGACGGCCAGCGTCTCGGCCCTGCGCCCGCGGATTTCAGCGGCACGTTTGCGCGGGACAGGCGTCATGGTTCGTTGTGGGGCGGGTCGGCAGGCGCAAGCTCCAAAGCCCGGGCATAGGCGCGCTTGCGCGGAATGCCAAGCGCCCTGGCAACATCGGCGGCGGCGCGGCTGGCACTTTGGGTTTTCATCGCGACGGCAAGGGCCGTGTCGAGCGTCGCATCATCCGTCTGCACGTCCTGCGGGGGGGCCACGACGATGACGATTTCCCCGCGTGGCGGGCCTTCGGCCTTGTAGTGCGCGGCCAGCTCATCAAGGCTGCCGCGTCGGGCTTCTTCAAAGCGCTTTGTCAGTTCGCGGGTCACAGCGGCATCGCGGGCACCAAGGCCAAGCGCCAGCGCATCAAGGGTTGGTTGCAGCCGTTTTGCCGCTTCAAGGATCACCAGCGTGGCAGGAACACTGTTCAGCTCGGCGATGGTTTTGTCGCGCGCACCTGCCTTGGCAGGCAAAAACCCCTGAAAGAAAAAACGGTCGGTCGGCAGACCCGCAACGCATAGCGCCGCCAGCACGGACGAAGGGCCAGGCAGGGCTGTTATGGCATGACCTGCCGCAATGACATCGCGCGCCAGCTTGTAACCGGGGTCTGAAATGAGCGGCGTGCCTGCGTCACTTACCAGCACCACCGCGTTGCCATCCGCCAGGCGTTTGAGAATGCGCGGGCGCATTCGCTCAGCGTTATGCTCGTGATAACTCTCAAGGCGCGCTGCAATGCCATGAATGGCAAGCAGCTTCGCAGTCTCGCGGGTGTCTTCGCACAGCACAAGATCGGCCGCCGCGAACGCATCCAGCAGCCGCAGCGTCACGTCGCGGGCGTTGCCGATGGGGGTGGCTGCAATGTGCAGGCCCGGCTCAAGGGGCCGTCCTGCCCTATTGCTGCCCGATGCTGCGGCGATGCTCGCCTGCGATATGTCTTTGCCGGATGTCATGCTGCCCAATAGGCTACGCGAAAGGGCGCGGCAAGACAGCACGCAGAAACGGCGTAGATGCATTTGTCGGCGTCAGCCGGTATATAGCGACAAGAACTATGCGCGCGGGTGGTGCGGCAACAGATGCAAGAGGCTGATGTGGTGATTTCGGTACGGCGGTTTTCAATCTCATCACTCGGCAAAATGCTTGGGGCGGAGTTTGTCCGGCTTGGCGTAATCGGGGTGCTTGGTTTAACGCTCGCCGCGTGTACGTCAGGGGGCTCCAACACACCGCCGCCGCCTCAGCAACCCACACAACCCAATGTATCGATTACACCACCGCCACAGGCCGGACCCGTGCGCAATACGGCTGGCTTCCTGCGCCCGCGCCATCTTGATGTGGCGGAGCCGGTGCGGGTCGCCCTGCTTGTGCCGCTGTCGGGTCAGGCGGCGGAGGTCGGTCAGGCGATGCTGGACGCTGCCCAACTGGCGCTGTTCGAGTTTGATGACCCCAACATTTTGCTGATCCCCAAAGACACGGCCGGCAACCCGGACCGGGCGGCAACCGTGGCGCGCGAGGCCATCAGCGAGGGCGCGGACATCATTCTGGGGCCGCTGTTTGCATCGTCTGTTTCAGCCGTTGCTGGGCCTGCGCAACTTAGCGGCGTGCCGGTGATTGCGTTTTCGACCGACCGCAACGTGGCGGGCGGCGGAGTTTATCTGCTCAGCTTCCTGCCGGAAGAAGACATCGAGCGGATTGTCGATTTTGCCGTGCTTGAAGGCCATTTGCGGTTTGCAGCGATGCTGCCGCAAAACGAATATGGCCAGCGGGTGCGTATGCAGTTGTCGCAGGCGGTGACAGCCCGCGGGGCGCAGCTTGCCGCAACCGAAACATACACCCCCACCACCGACGGCATGTTGGCCCCCGCCGAGCGGCTGGCAAAACTCAAGGACACCTACGACATTGTGTTGCTGCCCGCAGGCGGCACCGAGTTACAGGGACTGGCACCGCTGTTGCCGTATTATGACGTGGACCCGCGGCAGGTGAAGTTCATCGGCACCGGGCTGTGGGACGACCCGTCGGTTATGCGCGAGCCGGCTCTTGTAGGCGGCTGGTTTGCCGCCCCGCCGCCTGAGGCCCGCACCGCCTTTCAAAGCCGGTTTGAGCGGGTGTACGGCACACAGCCACACCGCATTGCAAGTCTTGCCTATGATGCCATGAGCCTGTCGATTGCCCTGTCCGGCGGCACGCCCGGTCAGCGCTACACTGTGAGCGAACTCACCGCAGATGACGGGTTTGCCGGCATCGACGGCGTGTTCAGGTTCCGCCCTGACGGCCTCAATGAGCGCGGGCTGGCGGTGATGGAAGTGCGGCCCGGCGGGTTTGTGGTGGTCAGCCCGGCGCCGCAATCGCTTATTGCGGGGCCTGTTTTTTAACAGACCGGTTCTAGAGCAGTATTTCGCGCAACACGGCGTTGAGAACCGGGCGGCCCAGGGCCGTTACCCGCAGGTTATCCCCTGTTCGCGCCAGAAGGCCGTCCACGGTCAGTGCGTCGGCAGCCTGCTTGTCAATGATGGCGGACGCAGGGGCAGGCAGGGCTGAGAGCGCCACGCCCTCTTGCAGCCGCAGGCCCATGAGCATCATTTCCACGGCACGCGCGATGTTATCCACAGGTTCATCCACATCCAGGCCATGGCCGGTGCGTTCCACCTGCGTGAGCCAGCGCATCGGGTCGTCGTGGGCCTTGGTGGCATGCCACACCCCCTCGACAAGCAACCTGCCGTGGGCACCGGGACCAACAGCCGCGTAAGGCTGGCCCCGCCAGTAAACCAGGTTGTGGCGGCTTTCATCGCCGGGCCGCGCGTGGTTAGACACCTCGTAGGCCGCAAGGCCCGCCGCACTGCACAGCTCCTGCGTCACTTCGTACAGATGCGCCCCGACATCCTGGTCGGGCACCTGCAGCTTGCCCGCCGCATGGAGGGCGGCGAACGGCGTGCCCTCTTCAAGGGTGAGCTGGTAGAGCGACATGTGGCCTGCTGTGTAGGCAAGGGCAGTGGCAAGTTCGGCGCGCCAGTTGTCAACTGTTTGATGCGGGCGGGCATAGATGAGATCAAATGAGATGCGCTCAAACGTAGTGCGCGCCAGCGCCACAGCCGCCAGCGCTTCGTCAGCCGTATGCAATCGGCCCAGAGCCTTGAGGCTTTTGTCGTCCAGCGCCTGAACGCCCAGCGACACGCGGTTGACGCCTGCTGCGCGATAGCCGCGAAAGCGCTCAGCCTCGACGCTGGTGGGATTGGCCTCCAGCGTTATTTCCGCCTGCGGGTCCACCGCCCACCGCGCGGCAATCGCGTCGAGCACCGTTTCAACGCTTGCAACATCCATCAGGGAGGGCGTGCCGCCGCCGAAAAAGATGCTGGTCACCGTGCGGTCCGGCATACGCTGCGCCATGGTGGCAAGTTCGCGGGCAAGCGCTTTTGCGTAGCGGGCCTGATCGACGCCCTGCTTTACGTGACTGTTGAAATCGCAATACGGGCATTTGGCCTGACAGAACGGCCAGTGCACATAAACGCCAAACGCGTCATTTGTGGCGTCAGCTACGCGCGGGCTGTGCGAAGCAGGCGTCAATGAGCTGTTCAAAGGCATCTGCACGGTGGGAGATTGCATGTTTCGCCGCCGGGTCCATCTCGCCAAAGGTTTTTGTGTGTCCGTTGGGCACGAACACGGGATCATACCCGAAACCGCGCGTGCCGCGCCCCGGCCACACAAGCGTTCCCGCCACGGAACCTTCAAATGTTTCCATGTGACCGTCGGGCCAGGCCAACGTCAGGGCACACACAAAGCTGGCGGCGCGGTTGCCGCCGGGTCCGCCGTTACGGGCGCAGACCTCTTTTTCGACGCGCGTCATTGCCGCATCAAAATCCCGCCCGCCCGGCATTTGCGCCCAGCGCGCAGAATAAATGCCAGGCTCGCCGTCAAGCGCCTCGACTGCAAGCCCCGAATCATCCGACAGCGCGGGCATGTCGGCAGCCGTTGCTGCTGCCAACGCCTTGAGTTCGGCATTGGCCCTGAATGTCGTGCCGGTTTCTTCGGGTTCGGGCAGGTCCAGCTCGCTGGCCGACACGGTTTCCACACCGAAGGGCTTGAGCAGATCACGGATTTCCGTGACCTTGCCTTCGTTGTGGCTGGCGACCACCAGCTTTGAAGCCGAAAAGCGGCGATGCGGCAGCGGGGGCTGCATGGCTCAGGCCACCGCCTGCTTTTGCATTTCCACCAGATCACGGATAGAGGCTTTGGCGAGGCCCATAAGGTCCTTGAACTGTTCTTCCGTGAACGGATCACCCTCGGCGGTGCCCTGAATCTCGACAATACCGCCGGCGCCGGTCATGACGAAGTTTGCGTCGGTGTCGGCGGTTGAATCCTCGTCGTAGTCCAGATCAGACACAGGCATGCCCTGATAGATGCCACAGGAAATGGCCGCCACATGATCTTTCAGTGGTATCTCTGAAATCATGTCGCGCTCTTTCATCCATGAAAAACACTGGTGCAGGGCGACCCATGCACCCGTTATGGATGCGGTGCGGGTGCCGCCATCGGCCTGAAGAACATCGCAATCTACCGACACCTGACGTTCGCCCATGGCACCCAGGTCCACCACAGCGCGCAGGGAACGGCCAATTAGCCGCTGGATTTCCTGCGTGCGGCCGGACTGCTTGCCTGTCGATGCTTCACGGCGCATACGCTCGCCTGTGGCGCGCGGCAGCATACCGTATTCAGCCGTCACCCAGCCGCGTCCTGAGTTGCGCAGAAATGGCGGCACGCGTTCTTCAAGGCTGGCGGTGACCAGCACATGGGTGTCACCAAAGCGCACAAGGCATGAGCCTTCCGCGTGTTTGGAAAAACCCGGCTCGAAAGAGACAGAACGCATTTGATCGGGGCGGCGGCCAGACGGGCGCATGGGCACTCCAGTGCTTTGGGGAAAATGTCGGACCTGTCCTATCGCCGCGACGCCGCACTCGCAAGCCCTTCACAAAATTGACGTTGGATGAGGGTGTTCCTAGATTCAGTGTCATAGTGCGCCAAAGCTGCAGGTGCGCCGCCTGCCGGCAGTTTTCTTTTTCACAGGTCTGATAGATGCCCGATGGCCCCAATACGCTGCTCGACCTCAACCAGCGCTCGCGCGAGGTTTTTCGGCAGCTTGTGGAAACCTATCTGGCCACCGGCGACCCCGTGGGCTCGCGCACGCTCTCCAAGGCGGGTTCCAGGACCGGCGGTGTAACGCTGTCGCCTGCCTCGATCCGCAATGTGATGGCGGACCTCGAAGAACTGGGGCTTTTGTCGTCGCCGCATACATCCGCCGGGCGGATGCCGACAGAGGCAGGTTTGCGGCTGTTTGTGGATGCGCTGTTGCAGGTGGGCGACCTCACCGATGATGAACGCGCGGGCATTGAAAGCCAGTTGTCCGGCTCCAATCGGACCGCTGACGGCCCGCTGGCGCAGGTATCACAGACCCTCTCCGGCCTGTCGCACTGCGCGGGCCTGGTGGTGGCGCCCAAACGTCAGGCGCGGCTCAAGCAGCTTGAGTTTGTGCCGGTGTCGCCGGGGCAGACGCTGGCCGTCATCGTGTTTGAGGACGGCTCGGTTGAAAACCGCATCATTGATACGCCGCGCGACATGCCTGCGTCGTCGCTGACGATGGCCTCAAACTATCTCAACGCGCGCCTCAAGGGCCGCAACTTCGATGAAGCGCAAAGGCGTGTGCAGCAGGAAATTGACGCCCGCCGTGCCGAGCTTGATGAGCTGACCACCCGCGTGGTTGAGGCGGGGCTTGCGGTATGGTCCGGCACCGATGCCGTGTCCGGGTCTGCTGGCCGGTCGCTCATTGTGCGCGGGCGGGCCAACCTGCTGGAGGATGTGCAGGCGCAGGAAGACCTTGAGCGCGTACGCCGCCTGTTCAACGACCTTGAAACCAAGGAAGAGCTTCTGCAACTGCTCACGCTCGCCGAAGAGGCTGAAGGCGTGCGCATTTTCATCGGCTCTGAAACCAAGCTGTTTTCGCTGTCGGGCTCGTCCGTCATCGTGTCGCCCTACACCAATGCTGAAAACCAGATTGTGGGGGTTCTGGGCGTGGTGGGTCCGACGCGGCTTAACTATGCCCGCGTGATCCCGATTGTGGATTATACCGCTCGTCTGGTCACGCAACTGGTGCGGTGAGTCCACGCGATGCCGGGTTTATGGGGGTTGCCATACGCCGCCGCAGGCTCCAGATGAGGGCTCGGATTGTGTCGCGGCGACCCATTCGCGATATTTGAAACGGTAGATGCAACGACGATGAACAACCCCAAAGACCAAAATCCCGACGAAACACCTGACAGCGCTGATGCACCCGGCGCGACCCCCGAACAGGCTGCCCCGGATGATGCACACGACACACCGTGGGCACAGGACGATGCGCCGGAGGCCGTCGGGCCGGACGCCCGCATTGCCGAGCTTGAAGCGCAGGTAAGCGACCTCACGGACCGGTTGCTGCGCGCGGTGGCAGACGCTGAAAACACCCGCAAGCGTGCCGAGCGCGACAAGCAGGATGCCAGCAAATATGCCGTCACCAGCTTTGCCCGCGACGTACTGAGCGTTGGCGACAATATGCGCCGCGCCATCGACACATTGTCAGACGACGACAAAAAGGGCGTGCCTGATCCGATCCGCAATCTCATTGAGGGTGTGGAAATGACCGAGCGCGAGTTCTTGTCGGTGATGGAGCGCCACGGCGTCAAAGCCATCGACCCCAAAGGCGAGAAGTTCGATCCCAACCTGCATCAGGCCATGTTTGAAGCGCCCGACCCCACACAGCCCGCCGGCACGGTGATGGAAGTGGTCGCAACCGGCTACATCATCGGCGACCGGTTGCTGCGCCCGGCCATGGTGGGCGTCTCCAAGGGCGGCCCCGCGGTAGCCCCCAAATCGGATGCAGCTGACACCCCCGCAGCGACGGACACACCGGACGCTGCAAAAGGCGGTGACGACAAGCCAACGCCGGGTTCCAAGATCGACACCAAGGCTTAGCGGCCTGAACCTTTAACCGCCCCTGTCTCCCCGCGACTTGATCGCGGGGCCCAGGGCTACCTGGCTACATGCTTACGTGTCGCCCCTGGATTCCGCGTTCCAGTCGCGGAAAGGCACGTTGGGGGGCAGCACTCCCTCATCACCGTACGCAAAGCGCCCGCTTTAGAGTACCCGCAGCTTGTCGCTGCCGTTGACAAGTTCAATATTGCTAAAGTCGGCGCGTCCGGGGATGCGCTGAAACAGGCTATTGGCGATAAACCACACCCGCACCACGCGTTCGGGCGGTGCGCCCATATACTTCTCATAGTCCGTATACAGATTGCGTGTTTCGCTCAGCCATTGCCCAAGCTCGCGCTCGCCTGAGCGGATCACCACATGAAACTCCCGGTCTTTCCAGGTGGGCAGCGGGCACCAGTAGGAATGCCCCACTGGCAGGTCGCGGCTCCAGTAGTAGGTAATATCGCGGCCATTCTCGAACTCGACGGCAATCGAGATGTAGTCATGGCTGGCGGCTGTGTCTTCGGGCAGGGCTGACGGCAGCGCATCCACCTTCCAGTCCCAGGAAATTTCTGTTTCCGGCGTCAACGCAAAGGGTGTTTCCTTTTGCAGGATGCCGACATTCTTGTCCGTATGGCAGTGGATGCATGGCTTGCCGGTCTCGCTGACGGATTGATCCGTATAGATATTGTTCTGTCCCAGAAACCAAAGGTGGTTCCAGCCTTCCGGCGGGGTGTCAGGCTCAGCGAGACGCTGACGCTCGGCTGCAACAAGCGCCGACACCTCACCTGACGCGCTGCCTGCCGCACCCCCGGACGCCATGGCAGCCAGCCCGTCGGCAGCACTGCCGCGCCACCTGATCGCCAGCACAGTGAACTCGCCGTCCGCGCCCTCATAGGCGTTGAGGTCCGGCAGCATACGGCCCTGCTTGTCAGAGAACTGACCGGGAAACTGACCACCCAGATACAGCCTGCCGCCGGTCGCATCTGTTTTGGATGCCCGCACCGTCATGGTTTCGCGGCTGCCATTGAAGACCTCGCCGGTTTCACCGATGCGCCCCCAGACCTGAAACTGCGGCCCGACCCAGATGTCGAGGCCCCGGCTCAGCCACAGCCGTCCGACCGACAGCAACGTCACTTCATCGCCGTCTTCCAGAACAATATCCGTGGACGTCCAGGGCATGCGCGCAGGCGGCAGGTCAATAAAGGCTGCTTCGGCAATCTGCGCTGCTGCTGCATCAATCAGTGGCTGTGCCTGTGTCCTGAACTGCTCGCTGGACATGGGCGGCTCGGCCTTGCCGTGCTTGCTGATATAGCGCCAGCGCTTGAAAGCCACGCCGATATCATGTGCTGCGCCCATTTGGTCTCTCCCGACTCTACTTCACGCTCGAGCCTAAAAGATCAGTTTGCGGATTGCATCAAGGCTTTGTCACCCGCCGCAAGGTGAGGTTGATGCGACCGCCGTCTTTCAGCAGGGTTGATGTGCCGGGGAACACGCGGTCGATGCCGTGGTAGGCGAGGCGGTTGTCACCGCCGATGAGCAGCACGTCGCCTGAGTGGAGTTTGAAGCTCTGAGTTTTGCTTTTGCGCTCCAGGCCGCCAAGCCGGAACGTGGCGGTGTCGCCCAGTGAGACGGAGAGAACCGGGGCGTCCAGTGCCTGTTCGTCTTCGTCGCGGTGCAGGCCCATACGGGCTTTGTCTGTGTAGAAATTGACCAGACAGCATTCCGGCGGTGCTTTGTAGCCGGTGGTCTCGTCCCAGAGATCCAGAAGCATCTGCGGAATGGCGGGCCACGGCCGCCCGGTGTCCGGGTGGGTTGGCTGATAGCGGTAGCCTGACCGGTCCGACACCCAGCCCAGAGGGCCGCAATTGGTCATGCGGACGGTCCACGGCTTGCCGGTGCGCGGCATGGTGGGCGTATAGAGCGGGGCGGCTCTCACAGTCTTACGCACGGCGGACACCATTGCCTTTTGGGCCCTCGTATCAAGATGGGCGCTGAGAAGGTCAACGCCGGGGGCGATTTTCGTTGAGGTCATCTGGCGGACGCTGCTGATTCACACAAATTGGGTGGAAAACCGGGCGGGCGGTGTTGCGGTGCACCACCCTGCTTCCTATATACACGGCTGAATTGGCGGGTCTTTTGGGACACGCTGCTCACTGGGTTCATCACGAGGGGACCCGCAGGGTCTAACACTTTGCCGTCAAGGCGCGTATAGACCCCGCAACACGGGCGCATCCGGTGCTTGAAAAGCAAGGCCGGAGCAGTCCTGGTCCGCCTAAACTAACGTGGAGACAAATAAAAATGGCGAAAGTCATCGGTATTGACCTTGGCACGACAAACTCGTGCATCGCGGTCATGGACGGGGCAAACCCGAAAGTTATTGAAAACTCGGAAGGCGCGCGCACAACGCCCTCCATGGTGGCTTTCACGGCAGACGGCGAACGTCTGACCGGCCAACCGGCCAAACGCCAGGCGGTCACCAACCCTGAAAATACATTGTTTGCGATCAAGCGGCTGATCGGCCGCCGGATTTCTGATCCGACGGTGCAAAAAGACAAAAAGATGGTGCCCTACTCCATTGTTGAGGCCGACAATGGTGCTGCATGGGTGGAAGCCCATGGCGAGAAATATTCACCGCAGCAGATTTCGGCTTTCATTCTGCAGAAAATGAAAGAAACCGCTGAGAGCTATCTTGGCGAAAAAGTCGAGCAGGCGGTGATTACCGTTCCTGCCTATTTCGACGACGCCCAGCGACAGGCCACAAAAGACGCCGGCAAAATCGCCGGCCTCGAAGTGCTGCGCATCATCAACGAGCCGACGGCCGCCGCCCTGGCCTACGGGCTGGACAAGGGCGAAGGGCAGACGATTGCCGTTTATGACCTTGGCGGCGGTACGTTTGACGTGTCCATTCTTGAAATCGGCGACGGCGTATTTGAAGTGAAGTCCACCAACGGGGACACGTTCCTGGGCGGTGAAGACTTCGACATGCTGCTGGTTGATTTTCTGGCCGCAGAGTTCAAGAAGGACAACGGCATTGACCTCAAGGGCGACAAGCTGGCCCTGCAGCGCCTCAAGGAAGCCGCTGAAAAAGCCAAGATTGAGCTGTCATCGGCCACCCAGACCGAAGTGAACCTGCCGTTCATCACCGCTGATGCATCCGGCCCCAAGCACCTGACCATGAAGCTGACCCGCGCCAAGCTGGAGCAGCTCGTGGACAAGCTGGTGCAGCGCACGGTTGACCCGTGCAAGAAGGCACTGGAAGACGCGGGCCTCAAGGCATCGGACATCGACGAGGTTGTGCTCGTTGGCGGCATGACGCGGATGCCGAAAATCCAGGAAGTGGTGCAGAAGTTCTTTGGCAAGGAACCGCATAAGGGTGTGAACCCGGATGAGGTTGTGGCCATGGGCGCCGCCATTCAGGCGGGCGTGTTGCAGGGCGACGTCAAGGACGTGCTGCTGCTCGACGTGACGCCGCTGTCGCTTGGCATTGAAACGCTGGGCGGTGTATTCACGCGCCTCATCGAGCGCAATACGACGATCCCCACCAAAAAGGCTCAGACCTTCTCGACCGCCGAGGACAACCAGAACGCGGTGACCATCCGCGTGTTCCAGGGCGAGCGCGAAATGGCGGCGGACAACAAGATCCTCGGGCAGTTCGACCTTGTGGGCATTCCGCCCGCACCGCGCGGGGTGCCACAGGTGGAAGTGGCGTTCGACATTGATGCCAACGGTATTGTGAATGTGACCGCCAAGGACAAGGCCACCGGCAAGGAGCAGGCAATCCGCATTCAGGCATCTTCGGGTCTGTCAGACGCTGACATCGACGCGATGGTGAAGGATGCGGAAAGCCACGCTGAAGACGACAAGAAGCGTCGCGAAATGGTTGAAGCCCGCAACAATGCGGAAGCCCTGGTTCATTCCACCGAAAAAGCGATGGAAGAAAACGGCGACAAAGTGGACGCCGAAACCAAGGAAACCATTGAAACCGCGATTGCCGACGTCAAGACGGCCCTTGAAGGCGACGACCCCGAAGCCATCAAGACCAAGGCTGCGGAACTGGCCCAGGCAAGCATGAAACTTGGTGAAGCCATGTATGCGGCAAGCCAGGCCGAGCAGGCCAACGCGGATGCGGCCGCAGACGCCATGTCTGAAGCAGCGTCATCGGGTAAATCTGACGGTGATGACGTGGTTGATGCCGACTTCACTGAAGTTGATGACGACGCCAACAAGAAGGACGGCACGGCGTAACGCGCCCTGCGCTCCCCACGGGACAAGGCCCGGCGCTACCTCTGTGCAGTGCCGGGCCGATTTCCTCCCGCGAGGAGATAACGATCCGCATACGGATATTCCAAGCAAATGGCCAAGCGCGATTTTTACGAGATACTGGGCGTTGAGCGAACCGCGGACGCCGCGGCGCTCAAATCTGCCTATCGTCAGCTCGCAAAGAAGTTTCACCCGGACCAGAACCGCGACAACCCTGATGCTGAGGCCAAGTTCAAGGAACTGAACGAGGCCTATGATGCCCTCAAGGATCCGCAGAGCCGAGCGGCCTATGACAGGTTTGGCCATCAGGCGTTTGAAAACGGCAGCCCCGGCGGGCCGGGTGCGCCGGGCGGTCCCGGCTTCGGACAGGACTTCGCGTCGTCCATGTCGGATATTTTTGACGATCTTTTCGGCGAGTTCATGGGCGGACAGGGCCAGCGCGGCGGCGGGCGACGCTCAGGCGGGCGCACACGCGGCGCTGACCTTCGCTACAACATGGAAGTCAGCCTGACAGAGGCGTATGAAGGCAAGACAGCGCAAATCCGCGTGCCGACAGCAGTCGCCTGCGATACATGTTCCGGGTCCGGAGCAAAAAAAGGTACTTCGCCGTCCACCTGCGGCATGTGCCAGGGTGCAGGCAAAGTGCGGGCCTCGCAGGGCTTTTTCACGGTTGAGCGCACCTGCCCGACCTGCGGTGGACGTGGCGAGGTCATTCAGGAGCCCTGCGACGCGTGCAACGGCGCAGGCCGCACGGAAAAAGAGCGTACCCTGCAAGTCAACATTCCCTCAGGCGTGGAAGACGGCACGCGCATCAGGCTTGCCGGTGAAGGCGAAGCGGGGATGCGCGGCGGACCCGCGGGCGATCTCTACATTTTCCTGTCGATAAAGCCGCATCAGTTCTTCCAGCGCGACGGGGCGGATCTTTTCTGCCGCGTGCCGATCTCGATGCCGACAGCCGCGCTGGGCGGCGAAATTGAAGTGCCTTCTCTCAAGGGGGCGCGGGTAAAGGTGAAGGTTCCCGAAGGCACCCAGAGCGGCAAGCAGTTCCGCCTCAAGGGCAAGGGTATGCCGGTGCTGCGCTCCTCGCAGCATGGCGATCTGTACATTCAGGTGACGGTGGAAACACCGATGAATCTCACCAAAAAACAGAAAAAACTGCTCGAAGAGTTCCAGAGCGAATCCAGCGACAAGACGAGCCCTGAATCCACCGGCTTCTTTTCGCGGGTCAAAGAGTTTTTGAATGGGGCCGGCAGCTAGGGTTTGCCGATCGGGACGGGCCTGATACAAGGCGCGTCAGCGCCCCTTCCCCACGGACCTCAGCCGATGAGTACGTTATCCATAGTTGTGACAGGTGCCGCCGGACGCATGGGCCGCGCGCTGATTGAGGCTGTGCAGGCAACAGATGACTGCCGGATCTCTGGCGCGCTGGAATATGCCGGTCATGCGGACCTTGGCAAGGACGCCGGTGTGCTCGCGGGCGTGGGCGAAATTGGCGTTCCGATCACCGATGATGCACTGCCTGCGTTCGCGTCAGCCCATGCGGTACTTGATTTCACCACACCTGATGCAACCGTTGATTTTGCGGATCTCGCCGCACAGGCGCGCATTGTTCATGTGATCGGCACCACCGGCTTTGGCGCCGAGCATGAAACCCGTCTGGCCGCTGCGGCCCGACACGCAACTCTGGTGCGCGCGGGCAACATGTCGCTGGGCGTCAATCTGCTGGCCGCGCTTACAAAACGGGTGGCGCAGGCGCTGGATGCGGACTGGGACATTGAAATTGTCGAGATGCATCACCGGCACAAGGTGGATGCGCCATCGGGCACAGCCTTGATGCTGGGTGATGCTGCCGCTGCCGGGCGCGGTGTTGCGCTGGATGACGTGGCTGATCGTGGTCGTGACGGCCAGACCGGCGAACGCACACGCGGCGACATCGGCTTTGCAGCCCTGCGCGGCGGCTCGGTCGTGGGCGATCACTCGGCGATTTTTGCAGGCGAAAAAGAACGCATTGTGCTGTCCCACATTGCAGAGGACCGCTCGATATTTGCCCGCGGTGCCGTCAAGGCGGCGCAATGGGGGCAAGGAAAAGGCCCCGGTACTTTTTCCATGCTGGATGTGCTCGGCCTCTCAGACTTTTGAAGCATTTTTATCCTTATACGGAGTAATGACGTGGCTCATACGCTTGTGCTGGTCCGCCATGGCCAGAGCGAATGGAACAAGAAGAACCTGTTTACCGGGTGGCGCGACGTGGAGCTGACCGAGCAGGGCCGCAAGGAGGCGCGCGAGGCTGGCGAGCTGATGAAAGCTGCGGGCTACAGGTTTGATGTGGCGTTTACGTCCGGTCTCAAGCGAGCACAGGAAACCAACGCGCTGGCGCTTGAGGCTCTTGGCCAGCGCGACCTTCCCATCATTGAGAACGAAGCGCTGAACGAGCGTGATTACGGCGACCTGGCGGGCCTCAACAAGGACGATGCCCGCGAAAAATGGGGCGAAGAACAAGTGCATATCTGGCGGCGCTCGTTCGACATTCCCCCTCCCGGCGGCGAGAGCCTGAAAATGACGGCTGAACGTGTGCTGCCCTATTTTGACGCAGAAATCATGCCGCGCGTACTCAAGGGTGAGCGGGTGCTGGTGGCCGCGCATGGCAACTCCCTGCGGGCCCTCGTCATGCAGCTTGATGATCTGGGTCCCGACGAAATTGTCGAGGTCAATATTGCGACCGGCGTTCCCATTGCCTATGAGCTGGATGATGCGGGCAAGGTGTTGTCAAAGAAAGTGCTGGTGGACCGCGACTACTCGTAGGCCGCCAGTTGCGCGGCAGCAACCATGCCGTCGCGGCGGCGCAGTTGAGCCTTTGCAAAGGCGTCTGCAAAGCTTTCGCGTTCATCGTCAGGCAGAAACCGGCCCAGCTCCACCCAGTGGGATTTTGATTTCATACGCAGCATTCGCCCGCGCGCCGTGGCGGTGATGGTAGCACGGGCCCATGCAGGCTCAAAAGACCATCTTTGGATTTTGCCGGATGGGTGGACGCGTTCAATGGACAGTTCCGTATCGGTAAGGCGCACATGTTCGATCATGCGGCCTGCCCTGTAGTTCATGCGGAACGCCCAATAGATGAGCAGGACGTCGAGACCAAAAAACCCGAACACCGGCCACGCGCCCATCAGCAGGAAGGCGCCACCGGCGACGAAGCTGATGAGGCCGATGGCGACCATCACCGCCAGAAAGCCTTTGGGGGGCAGCGAGCGATGCGGGTGCAGCACGGCATCAAAATAGACGTGGTCTGGTGAGGTATCGGACATACCCAAAACCTAGGGCGCGGCCCCGGTGCGTGCCAACTGGGCGCGGCCAGATGCCGCAAGGTGACATGCCGTTGCCCGGGAAGGTGCAGGTGCCAGTGCGGTGCAGCTCGGCTAGAGTTACGTCCATGAAGCCCGAAATCCGCGAAGAGCTTTTCAGGCTCTTTGAAGCGCAAAACCCGAACCCCGAAACGGAGCTTGAGTACTCAAGCACCTATACGTTGCTGGTGGCCGTTGTGCTGTCGGCGCAGGCTACGGATGTGGGTGTCAACAAGGCAACGGGGCCGTTGTTTGCGGTGGCCGATACGCCGGAAAAGATTGTCGCGCTGGGGGAAGCCAAAGTGCGCGACTACATCAAGACGATCGGCCTGTATCGCACCAAGGCCAAAAACGTGATCGCGCTGTCGCAGCAGCTTTTGACCCAACATGGTGGCAAGGTTCCGCAAAGCCGCGAGGCGCTGGAAGCGTTGCCGGGGGTGGGGCGCAAGACTGCCAACGTGGTGCTCAACGTGGCGTTTGGCGAAGAGACCATGGCGGTGGACACGCATATTTTCCGACTGTCCAACCGGCTTGGGCTGGCGCCGGGCAAAACCCCGCTTGAGGTTGAGCTCAAGCTCAACAAGCGTATTCCCAAGGCGTATCGGCAGCACGCACATCACTGGCTGATCCTGCATGGACGGTACATCTGCAAGGCGCGCAAGCCTGAATGCCCCGCCTGCTATGTGTCGGATTTGTGCAGCTTCAAGGCCAAAACGACTATGGAAGCACCAACAGCGAAAGTACCGGCGAAGCCGAAAGCCCGACCGAAGAAGCGTGGCTAGGCCTGAGGTGTATTGACCACTTCGCGCAGACAGGCCGACACATCTGCACTGCCGCCGGACAAGCGACGGGCGTCCACGTGGGCAGACCGAACAAGACCGCCCTCCCCTTCATAGAAGAAAATGAGCACGGCGCAGG